>CAZEQF010000310.1:0-5191 GCA_964514315.1 uncultured Singulisphaera sp.
CCGCGACCCTGTGTCGGCGGAGCGCATGAAGGGCCTGCTCGGCCTGCCGGAGCAAGAAGCGCTGCGTCGGCTGCGTTCCGAGTTCCCGCTCGAGCACGCGGTCGCCTATTCGATGGACGAAGCGAAGCGTCGCGTCGCGAAGGCGCAGGCCTCGTTGAGCGCGCTGCCTGCCGGTCCTGCGCGGTCGGCGCTGTCGCAGATCGCTGGCTACGTGCTGAGCCGACGTCTGTGACCGGCTGCGGCCATCGCCGCGGCCTATCGAACGCGCGGCGAGGCTGCGCATGGGGTGGAGCCACGGCTTCCTCCCTTTCCCGCAGATTGGCTACTTGCGCAGCAGGGCCGACGGCCCAGATTGTGCGCACCCTGCACTCCATGAAGGCGAACCTGTCCGGTCTTCTCGCGATCGCGCCCCTGGCGTTGTTCGCCCTCGTGTCTTGTCGTTCCGAGCAGGCGCAATGGAGCCCCGAGAAGCGGCTGTCCGACGAGCAGCGTCCGACGGATTTCGGGCAAGACCACAAGCAGCGCTTCGGGCTTCGCGACATGCGTGCGCCGACGGCGGCGCAGGGGCAGCAGCCTGCGGCAAGCGGCTTCTCGGCCGCGACTCCTGCTGGATGGCGCGCCGCGGCCGCGAGTGAGTTCCGCCAGCTCAACTGGAAGTTCGACTCGGATCCCGAGGCCGAGTGCTACCTGACGGCGGGCAACCTCCGCGGCGGCATGCTCGCGAACGTGAACCGCTGGTTCGGCCAGTTCGGCAAGGCGCCGATCAGCCAATCCGAGTTCGACGCGCTGCCGCGTCACGACTTGCTCGGCAAGCCAGCGGTGCTCGTGACGATCGAAGGCGAGTTCCGCGGCATGGGCGGCAACGGCAAGCCGGGGTTCATGCTGCTCGGGCTCGTCGGCGGAACCGACGACGACATGGTCACGCTGAAGCTCGTCGCGAAGAAGGCGACTGCCGAGGCCGAGCGCGAGCGGTTCCTGCAACTCGGCGCGTCGGTGCGCCGTGGCGCCGCGACCGCTCCCGCCTCCGGCTCGAAGGCTCCTGCGTCTCTTGGCGCGCAATCCCCGTCTGCTGGCACGACGACCGGCGACGGTTTCGTCGCCGAAGCGCCCGCGCACTGGGCTGCGCAGGCCACGAGCGCGTTCCGGCAACTCAACTGGACCATCGGCACCGGTGGCGCGGAGTGCTACCTCACGGCCGGCAACCTGCGCGGCGGCAAGCTTGCGAACGTGAATCGCTGGGTCGGCGCGCAATTCGGCCAGCCGCTGCTGGACGACTCGCAATTCGCGGCGCTGGAGAAGCACAAGCTGCTCGGATCCGACGCGGCGCTCGTGTCGTTGCGCGGCGAGTTCAAGGGCATGGACGGCACGCCCAAGTCCGACTACGCGCTGCTCGGCCTCGTCGGCGGCACGGACGAGGACATGGTGACGCTGAAGCTCACAGGTCCCGCATCGGTCGTCGAGCAGGAACGCGCCGCGTTCCTCGCGGTCGCTGCAGCGATCCGCCGCGCCGGGGAGCCTGCACCCGCGAGCGCGACGAAGCCCGCCAGCGCGCCTGTTGCGCCGAGCGTCGACGCGCCTGCTGCGCCGTTCGCGGGCGCGGTGCCGACGACCTGGCAAGCGATGGGGGACACCGGCTCGCGCATGCTGCGCCACCGGTTCGGCCAGTCGGGCGAGTGCTATGTCGGCCAGCTCGGCGGCGAGCTCTCGCAGATGCTGTCGGTCTGGTGCGGCGAGATGTCGCAGCCCGTTCCCGATGCCGCGGCGATCGCCGCGTTGCCGAAGCAGCCGATGCTCGGCGGCGAAGGCGTGCTGCTCGACCTGCGCGGCGAGCATCGCGGCACCGGCGGCCAGACGCGGCCCGGCATGCGCCTGCTCGTCGCGGTGAAGTCCGACGGCCAGGGCGTCGTGTTCTGCAAGATGCTCGGGTCCGAGGGCGAGGTCGAACAGGAGCGCGTCAACTTCGTCGCGTTCTGCCAGAGCTTGAAGAGGAACGACGGATGAACGCACCTGTTCCACCGCTGCCCGATGAGGCGTCCAAGAAGCGTTCTGTCGGCGGACCGCTCGGAACGTTGATCGACGTGTTCGCCTCGATGCGGCTCTCGGTCTGGATCCTGTTGCTGTTCGGCCTGCTCACGTGGGCCGGAACGCTCGCGCAGAAGACGCTCGGCCTGTTCGTCGTCCAGCGCGATTTCTTCGAGTCGTTCTTCGTGGTGTGGGAGACCGGCTGGCGGCTCGGGGACTCGTTCTCGATTCGCGTGCCGATGCCGGGCGGATACCTGCTGATGCTGTTGCTGTTCGTCAACCTGATGGTTGGCGGCTTCGTGCGGCTGCGCTGGAGCTGGCGCAACCTCGGCGTGCTGGTCACGCACCTCGGCATGGCGTTCCTGCTCGTCGCCGGCTTCGTCAAGCTGCACTACTCGTATGCCGGCCACGTCGCGCTCTACGAAGGCGCGAAGACGAGCACGATGGTCAGCTTCCACGACTTCGAGCTCGCGCTGCTGAAGAAGGACGGCGACGCGATCGTCGAGCGCACGATCCCGGAAGCAGCGCTCGTGCAGAATCCGAGCATCGGCACGGAAGACCTCCCGTTCGTGGTCCACGTCCGCCACTGGATGCAGAGCTGTGAGCCGCGGCATAAGGGCCCGATGTTCGAAGTCGACGTGCCGGTCGTCGCCGATCCTTCGGGTGCAGGCGTCTACCTCGCGAAGATGGACGTGCAGCCCGAGCGCGAGCGCAACATCGCCGGCTGCTACGTGACCGTCCGCGACGAGGCGACCGGCGTGGAGACGACGGGCATCCTGTGGGGCGCGGATTTCCGGCCGCACGACGAACGGCGCGCGCCGTTCACGTTCGAGAGCGGCGGCACGACGTGGGGGCTCGACTTGCGCCGCGTCACGTGGGACCTCCCCTTCGCGGTCCGGCTCGACAAGTTCCAGAAGTCGGACCACCCGGGGACGATGACGCCGCGCGACTTCAGCAGCTGGGTCACCGTCTTCGACGAGGGCAGCGAGCAGCAGTTCCACATCTACATGAACCACCCGCTCCGTCGCGAAGGACATGTGTTCTTCCAGACGAACTGGGGGCCGCAGCCGGGCAGCAGCCTGCGCGGGCCACCGTGGTATTCGGTGTTCGAGGTGGCGTCGAACCCGTCGGACTACTGGCCGGAGGCCGCGAGCTACGTGATCCTGGTCGGACTGCTCCTGCACTTCCTGGCCAAGCTGTATCGCTACCTGCGTTCGAGCAACCGCACGGCCTCGTTGCCGGAGATGTCATGAAGCGAGCTCTCAACATCCTGTTCGTCGTCATGGCCACCGCGTGCGGCGCGCTTGCGCAGTCTGCGCCAGCGAAGGCCGTGAACCCGGACCGCTGGGACGCAGCGACGCTGGACCTCATGGCGACGCTGCCGATCCAGGAGAACGGGCGCATCAAGCCGCTGTCTGCCTACGCGGCGCAGATGCTCTACAAGATCCACGGTCGTCGCGACATGAAGCTCGACACGAACGGGGACGGCAAGACGGACACGACGCTCAATCCGACGGAGTGGCTGCTCGACGTGCTGTTCCAGCCTTCGGTCGCCGCCGACTTCCCGCTGTTCCGCATCGAGAACGTCGAAGTCCTCGACGCGATCGGCATCGAGCACATGAGCGGGCAGCGGTTCGACTTCGACTACGTCTCCTATCGCCAGCTCGTCGGCGCGGCAGGCGACAAGCAGCCCGCGCAGGCTCTTTGGCAGCTGGCCTCGAACTACAGCCGCAAGCCGCAGGAATCGCTCGCCCCGGTCGAAGCGCACATCCTGCGCACGAACCAGTGCGTCACCGCCTACTCGGAGCTCTACGGCCTGCTGGCTCCGCTCTACGAGACGGTGCCGCTGCGCGGGGAGCCGATGCGCGCGATGTTCCCCGAGCGCGAGGAAGTCACGTTCGCCGAGATCGTCCGCAAGGGCTCCGATCTCGCCGACCTCGTCCGCAAGGCGAAGGACAACCCCAGCGACCCGGCGCTCGGCAATGCCATGGAAGTCGCCAGCGTGCTGACCGAAGTCGCGCAACGAGGCTCGCCCGTCGCGATCTTCCCGCCGGCTGGATCGTCCGTGGACGCGCCCGAGTGGGCGCCGATCTCGGCTCTGGCCGAGAGCTCGCTGCGAAAGGGCGAAGCCGGCGAGCAACTCGCGATGCTCGACGCGTTGCAGGGCGCTGTGACCGGGCCGGACGAAGAGTCGCGCATGGCCTCGCTGCGGAAGTTCCGCAACACCGTCGTCGCGCGCGCCCAGATGCGCGGCGAATACGACAAGGTCCCGCTCGAGAACTACTACATCGAGGCGAGCTGGCACTACCAGTCGCTGCACTGGTTCGTGCTCGCGATCCTCGTCGTCGCGGCAAGCTGGCTGGCGCCGCGCTCGAAGTGGCTCTGGGTGTCCAGCGTCGCCGCCACGGTGATCCCGCTCTGCATGCTGAGCGGCGATGTGGTGCTGCGCAGCGTCGTGCGCGGTCGTCCGCCGATCCTCAACCTCTACGACACGTTCTTGTTCATCGCCGCGATCGGCGTGCTTGCCGCAGTCGTTGCCGAGATCGTCACGCGGCGTCGCGTCGCGATCTTCCTGGCGCCGGTCTTCGGCGCGATGCTCGTGATGCTGGCCCGCGCATTCGAGGTCGAGAGCGGCGAGGACCAGATGGCGCCGTTGCAGGCCGTGCTCGACACGAACTACTACCTCGCGACGCACGTGACCTCGATCAACATGGGCTACGCGGCGGGCATGTTCGCGTCGTTCCTCGGGCTCACGTGGCTCGTGTTGCAGGCGATCGGCTTCCGTCGCGGCGACGAGGCGTTCCACAAGTCGGTGGTGCGCGCGACCTACGGTGTCACGGCCTTCGGGCTCGTGTTCGCGGTGTTCGGCACGATCTACGGCGGCGTCTGGGCCAACGACAGTTGGGGCCGATTCTGGGGCTGGGATCCGAAGGAGAACGGCGCGCTCATGATCTGCATCGCGCAGGTCGCGTTGCTGCACGCGCGCATGGCGGGCATGGTCCGCGACTTCGGCTTCTGTGTCGCAGCGTCGCTGATCGGCATCGTCGTCGCGTTCTCGTGGTTCCACGTCAACCTGCTGGGCATCGGGCTCCACGCCTACGGATTCTCCAGCGCCACGAAGGTCGCGCTCTTCTGGTACTACGGGATCCAGGGCGGGCTGACGGCGCTG
>CAZEQF010000311.1:0-5174 GCA_964514315.1 uncultured Singulisphaera sp.
TGCCGACCAACTGGATCCCGCGCTACCAGCTGCTGCCGATCCCTCTGCGCAGCTACGCGCGCGCCGCCGAGCAACGCCTCCGCTGGCTGCGCTGGGCCTACCTCGGCATCAACCTCTGGTTCCAGCTCGAGCTGACGCGCGCGCAGATGCCGCTGCAGCGCCTCGGCAAGGCGATCGAACACCTCACGTCGATCGTGGTGCTGTGCAACCACGGCAGGCAACAGGACGAGAGCCAGCAGCGCGTCGCGGCCTTGCAGTGCGAATTGCTGCTGCAGAAGGCGAAGGCCTTGCCGCTGCTCACGGGCCTCGTGCAGATGGAGCGCATGCGCGGGCTCGTGGCCGGTGTCGGCAACGACATCGAGAAGAACCAGAGCACGCTGCTGCACGGCCTCGAACCGCACGCCTACGCGCACCCGTTCGAGATTGCGCAGAAGAAGCAAAAGCGCGCCAACTGACCGACAGCCGACGCGACTCCCGATGCGCATCCTGTTCCTCGCGCCTGACACGCACGTCTACAACCACGGCTTCGTGCAAGGGCTGAAGGCGGTCGGCGCGCGCGTGTGCGGCATTGGGCCAGCGCCGAAGGACCGCGTTCGAGCCGAAGCGCTCCATTTGCTCGACGACTATGCGGCATGCGGGGAGATGTTCTCCGCGGACGCGATGCTCGCGGTGGCGAAGGCAACCTTCGGCGGGACCTTCGACCGCGTCGAGACGATCGACGAGCCACTCGTGGAGCCATGCGCCGTCGTGCGCGAACGCCTTGCGTTGCCGGGCTTGCCGGTCGCGACCGCGCGCCTGTGCCGCGACAAGGTCGCGATGAAGGCGTTCCTGCGCGAACGCGGGATCCCGTGCGCCGCGTCGGCGCGCGTCGAGTCCGCGAACGACGCGCTGCAATTCGTCGAGCAACACGGCTATCCCGTCGTGCTCAAGCCGATCGCGGGCTTCGGCTCGCTGCAGACGTTCGCCGTGCGCGACCGTGCGCAATGCGACGAAGCGCTCGCAGCACTACGGCCGTCGCCGTCGTCGCCGGCAGCGATCGAGGAGTTCGTCGAAGGACACGAAGGCTTCTTCGACACGATCACCGACGACACAGGCGTGCGGCACGACTTCGCGGCGCACTACTTCCCCGGCTGCCTCGAGGCGAGCCGCGAGCGCTCCATCGCGCCGCAGATCGCGGTGACGAACCGCATCGAGCAGGACGGCTACCGCGAGCTGCGCAAGATGGCGCGCGACGTCGTCGACGCGCTGTCGTTGCGCAACACGGCGACGCACATGGAGTGGTTCTTCGGGCCCAAGGGCCTGAAGTTCTCCGAGATCGGCGCGCGGCCCGCGGGCGAGAAGATCTGGGACATGTACCGCTTCGCGAACGAGTTCGACGTCTACCGCGAATGGGCGCTGGCGACGCTCGGCATGGCCTCGCAGCAGCAGCCGTCGCGCCGCTTCGCGACGGGCTCCGTGCAGGTTCGCCCCGACCGCGACGGCCGCGTCGTGCGCCACGAGGGGCTCGAGCAGGCTTGGGCCGAGTGCGGCCGCTTTGTCTACGAGTACGAAGTGCCGAAGCCCGGCACGCCGACGAAGCCGCTCGACAAGGGATGGCTGTGCAACACGTGGTTCCGCCTGCGTCACGAAGACTACGACACGCTGCGGGGGCTCATGACGCGCATCGGCGCCACGGTCCGCGCCTACGCGACCTGAGCGCGCGCGGCCAGGCGATCGCGCCGCTGCGCGACTTCTCCGTTCGGATGCGAACGTGTGGCGCGCAACGCAACGACGCTCACGGCATCAACACGATCGCGCCGATGCGCGAGCGGTCCTCGAGCATCCGATGCGCGTCCGCCGCGTTTGCGAGCGGAACGGCCGTGATCGGCGGCGGCTTCACCGCGCCTTGCTGCACGACGGTCCACAGCGCTTGCGCCGCGCGCTGCAGTTCTTGCACCGTGCGCGTGTAGTCGGACAACGACGGGCGCGTGCAGAACAGCGACCCGTGGCGCGACAGCTCCAGCAAGTCGAGCGGCATCGGCGCACCGCTGCTGTTGCCGTAGGCGACGAGCATGCCGCGCGAGCGCAGGCACGCGAGCGAACGCATGAGCGTCGCCTTGCCGACCGAGTCGTAGACGACGTCGACGCCCTTGCCCTTGGTTGCGGCGCGCACGTTTGCTGCGAAGTCCTCTTCTCCGTCGACGATCGGGTGGTGGCAACCGTGCGCCTGTGCGGCCTCGGCCTTGTTGCGCGAACTGACGACGCCGAACGACTGCGCACCGAGGTGCCGCAACCATTGGCACAGGATGAGGCCAACTCCACCCGCCGCCGCGTGCACGACCGCGCGCTGCCCCGGCCCCACGCGCCACACGCGCCGCACGAGCATCTCGGCGGTCAGCCCCTTCAGCAACATCGCAGCTGCAGTCACGTCGTCGATGCCGCGCGGGATCGGCACGCAGCGCCACGCCTCGACCCAGCGATGCGTCGCATACGCGCCGGGCGCACCCGCGATCGCATAGCCCACACGGTCGCCGACCTGCATGCCGGTCACGCCTTCGCCGACTTGCTCCACCACGCCGACCGCCTCCTGGCCGATGCCATGCGGCAGCGACGGCAGCGGATACAGCCCGGTGCGGTGGTAGACGTCGACGAAGTTGACGCCGATCGCCGTCTGCCGCAGCCGCACGTGGTGGCGCGCTGGAAGCTGGAGAGGATTCTCGAAGACTTCGAGCACCTCACGCCCTCCATGGGCACGGATCTTCACAGACACGGGCATGATGCCTACCTACCACGTCTCGGCTTCCGTGCCCAGCGAACCTCGACTCCACCCGGGTGGCGTAACGACCCAACACTTCGTTCGAGAACCGAATGCGTTGTCCGTTCGCGCGCCCTCAGCCTCGCTGTAAGCGCCAGATCAACCCACCCGGCCAGTTGCGTCGCCTCGCGTCCAATCCTCCTGTCCGCCCGCTTAGCATGCCGTGGCGCACCCTGCTGCTCACTTGCACAGCATCTAAGTGAGTGGCGCAGCGTCTGCGCCTTCGGCGATGCGCTGCAGCACATCCCTCCTATAGGTCCATGGCTCGATCCCGAGCATGCCGCAGGTGTTCACCAGCGAGTAGCTAGTCGCAACAGGCCTCGCGCTCGCAGCCGACCCCGCAAACATCCGGCTCTTGTGCCACACGGCGACACCTCGCATCTCTCGCTCGACCCGACTGTTGTGGATATCGAGCAGGCCGTCGTCGAGGTACCGGATCAGCGTGTCCCACTGCCGCAGCGCGTCAACGATCGAATCGCCAATCGGGCTCTCCGGCAAGTGACGGTGTCGAATGCCCTCGAACCGCCACACAGCGAACTCGCGCATCGACATGCCGCTGCACGCGTGACCGGCGATCAGAGTTCGCAACTTCGAATCGGTTTTCCTGGTCATACCGCCGATGGTGGCGACGGCGGGGAAGGTCTGCAGATGGGGCGACCGGGCGCCTACTTCTGCTGCGCGCCGATCGTCGCGCGGGGCGGTGACGCAGTCTCCTCCTTCAAGTTCTCGCGGACGCGCTCGTGCTTGCCGTTTTGCTCCGACCTGACTGGTTCGCTGTGAATCGATTTCAGGCCGAGCCACAGCATCCAATCTTCGGGCAGCAACTACCTCGAAACCTACCGCCACATCGATACCGACTGAACGCCGCCTTAATGAAGGCGGGGACATCAGCGGACGACACGCCATGACCCGTCCACGGACCATTTGATGAGCACTCCGACATTGTCCTGATCGACGGCCTCATAGTCGGTTGGTAGCAGCCAACCACACGGTCCGCCGAGCAGATCGTCGCGACTCAGAATGTCGCGCTGCATCTGGGGACCATCAGGACTGTAGATTTGCCAGGAGCGTTCGGCATGAAAAGCAGCACCCAACGGGCGCACCAGGCGAGTTCCCTCGATTCCTGCCGATTTCGCCGTGGACCACTCGAGCATCGTCACGGCGGCATTCGCCCCCGGGATCGGGACCTTCGCGCCCTGAACACCGGTCCCCACGACCAAAAGATAATGCTCGTCCGACCGAACAATGCACTCCACTCGCCCTGCGGCAACGGGGGCCATTCCAAGTGGCACACGGTCCCAGGCATCAACCGTGGCTCCTGCGGCTACGTAGCAATCGCAGACTGAGCCCGTCGGTAGTCTGATGTCGAGGAGAACCACGCGGGATCCCATTGCATCGAGGATAGTCGCCTTCTCTGGCTCCAGCTCGACCTCGGCCTCAACCAGGACGCTCGGCGGCATCGAACTCATGACGACCGCCGTGTATCGCCCAGACGCCAGCCTTGGAAAGATGGCCATTGCAAGTCCATCCACGCCCGCCACACAGGGAGCCCAATGGTCGACGATCACCCACCTTGCTTCGCGCGGTTCCCAACGACTCAGAAGTCGAACCCAGACTTGGGAAGCCTGTGGGAGTGCTGCAAGCTTGACACCCACACTGAGGTCGTTAATGCGGGGCAGCACAACGACCTTCTTGGAATCTCGCTCCAGATCCAGAATGCGCCGCAGACGATCTTTCGCGCTGCAGTCTAAGGCTACTGCGTGAATGACTCGTGAAGCCCGATCCGCCGATGCAGTGGCCACAAGCTGATAGTGCCCGGGCTCCATTTGCCGCAGAGCAACCTGCTCTCGGAACTCACCAGCGACGCTCACGGTGCTGTCCATCAGCAGGGCGCCACTCTCGTCAGTAAGGCTTATCTCGGCATACGGAACAGCACCAAAGGCTACGATTCCTAAATCAACCAATGGTCCGTCGAAAGCTGGAAGAGGGACACTGACTCCGTGCTCTCCTTGGGTGAACAGCAGGGGACCTCGGTCACCTCGCGCCAACTGCAGACGGAAGCGCCCCTCAGAATCGACCGGAAGCTCGATATTCTGACGCTTGCGCACATCGGAATTGAACTGCACTCGCAGGGGATCAGCCCCGGAATTGAACGACGGTTGCCCTGCGCCTACCAGCCTACCGGTCGCACTGACCACCGCATCACATCGGACACTCAGACGCTCGCGAATCGACACCCGAACGATGCCTGTCCCGAGCACGACGGCCGGACGAACACCTGCACCAGTGCCGTAAGACCAACGATAGAGTCGCTCCGGCACCGCTATCAAATCGGCACGACCCTCCACCGCCACGATCGATGCGCCTTCGATATCTGTCG
>CAZEQF010000312.1:0-5151 GCA_964514315.1 uncultured Singulisphaera sp.
GACGTTCGGCGGCTGGACGGTGTCCAGCATGCGCGGCGACCAGTAGAGGACGCCATTGTTGCGCGGCAGGTAGTTCGCCGGCTGCACGGTCGCCGGGCACTCACCGCGATTCGTGCGGCTGATGCCGCCGAGGTTGTTGACGTCCGCCGTCCGACGGAAGCGCACGGCTTCCGCCGCAACCAGCCGGCCGTCGAGCAGTCGATACTGGCCGAACAGGTCGATCGAGCCCTGCGCCGTGCCGTCCTCGTCCGCTGCTTCGAACGGATAGACGCGCCACAGCACGCGGTTCTCAGGCTTGTCCTGGTCCATCGTCATCTGGACCGACCAGTTGCTCACCGGGTTGCTCGGGTCATCGTTGGCGATGAACACCGGGTTGCCGGAGAAGTCCGTGAGGCCGCTGCCGCCGAGCAGCAGGTGGAACCAGTAGATGTCTTGGTTCGAGCCGCTGGCGTGGAAGAAGCCCATCGGCGGCTTCAGCTGCAGCAGCGTGCCGTCACCAGCCTGATCCGACAGACGCGCCGGAACGAGGCTCGAGGAGACGACCTTCGCATCGAGCAGCTGCTGCGCGAAGAGAGCTCCCGTCATGACCGAGTTGGTCAGCACGAGGTTGCGCGTGACGTCGATGCGCTCGAAGTCCATCGGCTCCGAGAACTCCAACGCGACCGAGGCGTTCGGATCGACGCGCTGGCCGGCCGGAACCGGCAGGCCACCCACCGTCGTGGGCGGGGCCGGGTCGACCTTGAGGAACGTGAAGCGACGACCGGCGTCGCTGACGACCTCGGTGCCCTGCGCGAAGCGGACGTTCTCGTAGTAGAGGCGACGGACCGAGCAGTCCTGGCCGAGCGGATCCGTCGAGTTGGCGACGAACGTCACCGGACGACCGAGCGAGTCGACGCCACGGACATCCGCGACCTTGACGCGGACCGTCGCCGCATCCGAGCCCTGGGATCCGTCGAGCGCGAGCCCGAGGCCCGGGAAGGCCGGGTCGTTCCGGTAGGTGCCGACGTCGAGGTTCTGAAGGATCTCGGCGCGAATGCGCACGGTCTCGGTCGTGCTGTCAGGCAACTGCACCGTGACCGTCTGCATCAGCGTGTCGCCAGCGCGAAGCGGCTGGCTCGTCGGGACGCTCGACGGACCGAGGACGAGCCCGGTGCTGCGATCGATGGCGCCTGCGACGAACGGATAGCGCGCGCGGACCGGGACGAGGTTGCCGCGCTTGTTCAGCGTGATCGTGCCGTCGGCATCGATGCTGGAGATGCCCATCGGCACCGTGCCCATCAACATCGGCGGCTCGAAGTCGCGCAGAACGCCAGCGGCGCCGTCAGTCTGGTTGCCGGAGCGGAAGTCACGGATGACCGACTCACGGCCGAAGCTGTCGAGATCGTTGAGCTCGTCGACCGAGTCCTCACGCACGTAGAAGGCGGACGAGACCGAGCCGCGCGTCGGGAGCGCGATGCGGATGTTCGCCGTCGTGCGGTCGAGGCTGGCAGGCATGCCCGAGGCAGTGAAGCCGCCCTGGGCCTCGCCGCCCTGGATCGTCGGATCCAGGATCAGCACGTTGGAGCGCGTGACGACGCGGTAGGGAACCGAGCGGAACGCGTCCTGCGGGGCGATCACGCGGGGATCGCCTGCGAACTCGAGCAGCTGGACCGCCGACGGGTTGACCCCGAAGAAGTCCGCCGTCAGGTTGAGCTTCGCGGAGAAGCGCAGGACCAGGGCCGCATCGCGCGGCACGACCGGGATCGGCTGCTGCTGCGTGTTCTGGCCGCGATAGGACGGAGGCAGCACCGAGAGGCCGCTCTGCGCCAGCGACATCGCTGCGTCGAACTGCGCCTTCTCCTCGCCGCGGTTGTCCCAGAGGATCAGCAGCTCTTCGTGACCCGTGGTCACGTCGAACGGCAGGAACTGGTAGTTCGCGCTGACGACGACTTCACCAGCCGGGTCGTAGAGCGATTGCGTCTCGATGTTCGAGCGCACCACCACGTCCGACTGGATCAGCACGCGCTTGCGATTCAGCTGGTCGCGACGGTCGCCGCGAGTCTCGTCGATGCGCTGGTAGGCGTAGATGTCGACCAGTCGGCCGTAGGCAACTTCCTGCAGCACGGGTTGACCGGTGTCGATCGTGTTCTCACCGACCGTCGCCGTCGAACCGTCACAGGCCGCCAGCGCCAACAGCAGCAGCGGAGCGGCCAGGAGGATGGATTGCTTCATGATGATGATCCAGTCGTGGTTCGTTGGTCTTCGTTCTCGGCTCAGAAGCGGAACGGGAGACGCAGGAACTGCAGTTCAGGGCGCGGCGAGTTCGGACCGAACGGACGCGGGTTCACGTCGCCCGGCTCCGCCTTGTAGGTGCTGTTGAACTGAACGTCCCACTGCACGTAGGCGGCGCCGAGTTGGCGGATCTGCTGTTGCACAGCCGGATCCGTCAGGTTGTAGGCGAATGCATCGCCGGCCGGGAATCGCTGCGCGCCCGTCGCCGCCTGGTCCGGGTTCTGGTGGAAGGCGAAGCCGACGCGCACGTTGGAGATCGGGACCACCGCGCCGCCCGTGCCCACGTAGGTGCCGCCGAGGCCTTCGCTGTTGTCCGTCCGGACCTTGAAGAACTTCGCGCGGACCTGCAGCGAGGTCGCGGTCGTGTCGAGCGGCGCATCCTGGCTCACGAGCAGGACGCGGTCCGTGTGCGACAGGATCCGGTAGCTGCCACGCAGCGAGCCGGCCGTGTTCGACAGCTCCACTTCGTAGCCGACGTAGCGATCCGTCTCGCTGCCCAGGACGGCCTGGCTCAGCTCGATGCGGTAGGCAGCCTGGCCACGGAACGTGGCGTTGGTCTGCGTCGCGACAACCGTCGCCGGCGTCGAAAGGACCGCCGGGAAGTCGATCAGCGCCGAGCCACCCTGGACGCGCCACTGCGAGTAGCCGTTCTTCAGGGGCTTCGACGGATCGTTGATGATGGCCGCGAACTCATAGCGCGGGCCCGTCAGGCTGCCGGTCGGGTCCGTGATGCCACGCGGGTTGCCGTCCGGAGCGATCAGCGAGCGACGCTTCGCAGCGCCGAGGTCGATCCACTTCGAGCGAGCGCGCGTGACCGAGTTGAACGGAACCGGCAGGAGCACCGGCGCCGGGCGGATGTCGCCTTCGTTCGCGCCGATGTTGGTCGGGTTGCCCGCGTCGTCGACGGGCGTGCCGAGAGCGTTCGGGAAGCCGCGCCACGCGAGCAGCTGCTGCTTCTGCGTGCCCGTCGTGATGACGCCAGCGCGACGCACGACGATGTTGTCGTCGAGAACCGTGTTGGTGCCGTCGACGTTCGGGCCCGACGGATCACCGGGAGGCGCCATCAGCTGAACGACGCCCATGCCGCCGAAACCGCCCAGCGGACGGATGTCGTACTGCGCAGCCGGAAGGACCGTGCCCTGACCGGACAGCGGATACTTCGACTGGATGTCCGGCGTGAGGAACTGACCCGTGCGGCAGATGCCGCCGTCCGCGGAGATCGCGAACGTGTATTCGTTCTCCGGCGCCGCGTAGCGGTAGTTCGCGCCCGTGCCGCGAGCGTTGAACTCGATGCGCGAGGCGGACATCAGGATGACCATGCCGCCCGAGCCGGCGCCACCGCCACCGCCCTGGTTGCACGAGCCGGCCTGCTCGCCGCCACCACCGTGGCCACCATCGGCCTCGATGCGACCGCGGGTGCCGACGATGATCGGGCCCAGGCACTTGACGATCAGCACACCGCCGCCGCCGCCGCCGCCACCGCCCTTGTTGTCGTTGACGAAGCTCGACGCGTTGATCGCGCAGTCGGGAGCGGGCGCGCGGTCACCGCCGCCACCACCACCCGCGCCGCCAACCGGCGCCGCGAGTTCGCCGCGGATGCGGATCTGGCGTTGACGGTTGATGCCGACACCCCAGAAGTCGTTGTCCGTGCGGGCATCCGAGAACACGCGCGGACCAGCCGCGCCACCCGCGAGCGAACGCGAAGCCGCGCCGGCGTTGCCGGTGCAGCCGTTGCCGCCGAGGCCTTCCTGCTGCTGGAACAGCGAACCCGTGCCGCGAAGTTCCTTGTAGAAGGGGTCGCCCTGCGTCGCGAGCGAACCGCCGCCGCCGCCCGAGCCGAGGTTGCAGGTCGCATTGCACGACAGCGTGCCAGCGCCACCACCCTTCGCCGGCACCTGGTTGGCGCCGAAGCCCGACTCGCCCTGCGGCGAGCGCTGCGTGGAGCTCGGGCTGCCCTTGCCGCCGTTGCCACCGCCGCAGACGCCGATGCCGTTTGCCGTCGGGAAGTTGGCGGAGTTCAGGGTGTCGACGCGCGCGCCGTCACCGCCGCGGACCGACAGCAGGCCGTCGACGCGGAACTCGTCGCGCACGAGCCACACCATCGGACGCGTGCCTTCGCCCTTGACGATCACGTTCTCGGGGATGCGGACGCTCTTGAAGTTGAACTGGCCGCCCGAAACGTTGAAGGGAGGGCCGTTGCTCGGAACGACCTGCGTGAAGTCCGTGTTGAGGATCACGCTTGCGGTCGTCGGCTCGAACGTCAGCTCGGTCGAACCACCTTCGAAGTCGAAGCTGGAGCGCACGAAGCCCGTGCCGACCTGAGCCTGCGGCTCGAGGAACGCGGCGTCGAAGTCGATCTGGTTCGCGTTCGCGAACTGCTCGACGAGCGAGTCGAACTGCGGCTCGTAGGAAGCCTGCGTGCGGAACGTCGCGAAGATGCGCTGGTAGGCGGCGTTCGCGACGTTCGACTCGCCGGAGATGTCCTCCGTGGTGCTCTCGACGATCACGCGGACCGTCGCGTTGTTCGGAAGCACGCCAACCGGACGCAACACGACCGTGGAGCCGTTCAGGCCGTTGGTCTCGAGCTCGACGTCCGCCGGGATCCAGGTGCTGACCGGGTTGCCCGTCGCGTAGTCATCGTATTCGAGGAAGATGCGGCCGCGGTTCACGCTGGAACGGATGCGCGGATCCGTGTCGAGCGCCGTCGGGACGTTGCCGCTGTTCGGGTTGAGCGCTTGGTCGAAGCTCAGTCGGACTTCGACCGGCGGAGCACCAAACTTGTTCAGCGAAACAAGGTTCGCTTCCGGCGTCGGCGTGATCGCAAAGTTGGTCTTGCGCGGGCCACCAGCCTTGACGTTGCGGAACAGCTCCGTCGGCGTC
>CAZEQF010000313.1:0-5148 GCA_964514315.1 uncultured Singulisphaera sp.
CAGCAACTCGCCGGCGGCTCTGGTGAGCGGAACCCCAAGAACAAGTTCAGCATCGGCACGAACGGCGCGCACGTGGTGCTCGACGTGCCGTGGCAGCGCAAGGAGATCACGAAGGACGTCGGCCCCGACCAGTTCGTGGCGACGCAGGGCGGTTGGCTTTCGTCGGGCACGCGCACGACCTACGCGATCGCGCGCGAGATCGAGGCGCCGCTCGAGAACGAGGCGGATTATCGCGCGGCGCTGGACGACAGCTGCACGCTGGGCCACGACGCGAAGATGGAGGTCACGGAGCTCGAAGGCGGCGGCGTTCGTGTGACTCGCGCGTTCCGCGAGAACGTCGATGGCACGGCGTGTTCGTTCCGCTGCGAGCTGCTGTGCAAGGACGGCCTCGCGTGCCACTTCATGGTCTGGTCGCTCGAGAGCCAGGAACGCACCATGAAGGCGCGCGCGAACCAGATCGTGAAGGGATTCGCGTTTCCTGCACCCGACACCGACTACGGCAAGGGCGCCGTGGCGGTGACGCGGTCCGTCACGGTCGCGGGCCACGTCGTCGAGTTCCAGGTGCGGCCGTCGGTGATGCGCGCAGTCGAGGCGAGCTACGGCAAGCTGGCGGAGTTCGAGAGCGGCAACGAGATGCAGCGTCTCGAGATCGCCGTCGCGACGCCGCGTCGATCGCTGCCCGATGGCCGTATCGCGGCGTTGCTCGACGACGAGCGGCGGAAGCTCGCGAACTCGGCGGAGTCGTTCGTCGAGAACTCGCGCGGCGAGATCGAAGTGGACGGCGTTCGTTCCGGGTTCTTGCTCTGCGTGCGCGACGGCTACGTCGTGAAGTCCGTCTGCATCCCGATCGGCGAGGACAGCGGCGTCATCATGCGCTGGCACAGCGACGGCGACATCGCTGCGGCGCGGCCCGAGCGTGATGCGTTCTTCTCATCGATCCGCGTGAAGAAGGCGGACGCTGCGTTCGCGCTGCCGCCGGTGCCGGACCGGCCTGCCTACGAGGACCAGAGCGCGTTGTCGCGCTTCCTGGGCACTGGGCGACGCGTTTTGCAGCCCTTGCCGATGTGGAGCGCGTCGGCGCTGCGCAACGGCGATGCATGGATCGCGCACGACTGGACGCAGGTGCTCGTGGCGGAAGACGGCGACTGGCGCACGCGCTACGAAGGCTCGTCGCTCCGCTGCGCGGCGGTGGCCAAGGGCGCGATCTACGTGCTCGAAGACGGAGTCGTCCGCCGCATCGACGAGAACGCTTCCGAGGCGCTGCCGCGCAAGTCGGAACGTGTCGTCACGCGCATCGCGTCCGGTGGCGACAGCCTGATCGCGCTGTGCTCCGCGGCTCCCGTGCTCGGCATCGCCGAGAACGCAGCGCCGCTCGCGGTCGTGCGTCTTGCGAGCGACGGAACGGAGACGGACCTCGGCGAAGTCGGCTGCTCTTCGTGCGACTTCGCGGCGTGGCACGAAGCGCGCAACGAGCTGCTCGTCGCTTCCAATGCCTACAGCGCGCCGCTGTCGCTGCAGTCGGATTGGCGCACGCAGCAGTTGTGGAGCAAGAAGCTCGACGGCGCAGCCTCCGAGTCGTGGGGGCGATGGGACATCGTGCGCGGCATCGTCGCCGTGGCAGACGGGTTCTTGGTCAGCGGGCAGCCGGAGGACGGCGTCGACGGCGTGCACCTCGTGCGCGGACCGAAGGACCGCGAAGTGCTGCTCGCGGCCTCGACGCAGCTGATGGTCGCCGTCGGCTTCGACGGCGTGGAGCTCACGGTGATCACATCGCGTTCCGGGGCTGCTTCGATCGTCGCGTTGCCCATCGAGGCGTGCCGCAAGGACGGCGTGAAGTGCCAACCGTTCTCGCGCACGGCGATCGAGGGCATCGGCGCGGCGTTGCTCTCCGAACTCGGCGAGCGCGCGCCGAACACGAAGGACGAGGTGCTCGCCGCGCGCGATCGCGCCGACGTGCTCGCAACGAAGGGGCACAGTGCTCCGTTGCCGCGGAAGGCCGCGGACGTCGAAGCGCTCGTCGCGGCGATGGGCGTCGCGCGCGGGCTGTCGGAGGACGGCCGCGTGCTGTGCGCGATCCTCGTCGCGGCGTCGGCGATCGACGCAGGCGGCGAATGGGTTCCTGCGGCGATGGCATCGTGGAAGTCGTGGCGCAGCCGCGGCGCCACGGTAGGGGACACGACGCTCGCGGTGTTCGTCCAGCCGCTGGTGCAGGTCGTGATCCAGCTCGACGACAGCGAAGGCGCGATGTCGTTGGTGATGGACGTCGAGTCGCGCGGCGGCCGTGCGCTGCTCGTCGGCATCGATGCCGATGCGTTGCTCGCCCGCTCGGGCTCGCTCGCGCCCGCAGGGCTCGCAGCCGCGCTCGCATTGTGCGACACGAAGGCGCTCGCGGAGCTCCTTGCCGCGAACGAAGCCGCGGAGAGTCTGCGCACGCACGTCTACGCCGTGCTCGCAGGTCGCGGCCGCATCGACGCGGTCGAAGAGCTCGCCGCGCCGTTCGCCAGCAAGGAGGACGCCGCGGAGTCCGACGTCGTCGCATGGATCTCTGCGCGCAGCAGCAAGGAGCTCGACGTCACGCAGTGGCAGGTCCTGTTCGCGCGCGGTCTCGCGGCGCTGCACGAGTTCCCCGGCAACGGCAACCTCAGCGTGCTGCTGGGCCGCGCCGCGGAGCGCGCGTTCCCAGAAGAGCCCGCCCGCGCGCGCGCGTGCTACGAGCGCGCGCTCGAGATCTCCGAGTATGGCAATGCGGCCGACGAGGCGCGCAAGGCGCTCGCGAAGTGATCAAGGCGCGGCGATCAGTTTGCATCGCTTCGCCGCTGCGTCACCACTGGTCTGCGTTCCACAAGCCCAGCGCGGCCTCGCGCTCGGGCTTGCTCGGGTTGCACTCGACGCCGACGTAGCCCGTGTAGCCGAGCGCTGCGAGTTCCTTCAGCACGCGCGGGTAGTGGATCTCGCCGGTGCCGGGCTCGGTTCGGCCCGGATGGTCGGCGAGCTGCACGTAGCCGACCTGGTCGAAGCCGTCGCGCAGGTGGCCGCAGAGGTCGCCTTCGCTGATGTGGCAGTGGTAGAGGTCCCAGTTGATCTTGACCATCGGCGACCCGACCGCGCGGCAGATGCGCACGGCGGCTTCGCTGCCGTAGAGGCAGTGGCCCTTGTGGTCGACGCGGATGTTCATCGGTTCGAGGATCAGCATGATCCCTTCGCGCTCCGCGATGGGCGCCGCGAGCTTCAGGCCCGCGATGATCTGGTCGTGCATCTCCTGCTGCGTCATGCCCTTCACGTCGTTGCCGCCGACGACGGTCATCTTCGTGCAGCGCAGGGTCTTGGCCGCCTTGCACGAGGCCTCGATCTCGGACACGAACTTCGCGTGGTTCTTCGCTTCGTTGAGCCCCGGCGAGAAGCCCCATGCGGTGAACTGCGCGACCTCCATGCCGAGCTCCTTCGTGCGCGCTGCGATCGCTTCGAGATCCTTGCCGCGCCACGGCCAGAACTCGATCGCGGGGAAGCCGAGTTCGTGCGCCTTCTCGATGCGCTGCAGGAACGGCAGGCCGCCCCACCACATCTCGACGTTCGCCGCGAACTTCGTCTTCTTGGTCGCCGCAGGCTTCTGCGGGACGGCCTTGGGATCCTGGTGCGCGAAGGAATGGGGGAGCGCCGCGATCGGGGCGGCGGCGAGAAGGTCGCGGCGGGAGAACATGGCGCAGTTGTAGCGAACTCGACGCGCCGCGGGCACTGCGCGTCGTCTGCGCGTCAGACGACGACCATCACCTCGTCGAGCGGCCGTCGCTGCATCGCCGCGCGCGGCACCGTGCAGTGCTCCGCGGGATGGCCGATCGGGATCAGCAGGAACGGGCGCTCGTGCTTCGGCCTTTGGAGGATGTCGTTGAGGAACGCCATCGGGCTCGGCGTGTGCGTCAGCGTCGCGAGGCCGGCGAGGTGCGCCGCGGTGAGCAACATGCCGCACGCGATGCCGACGCTCTCCTTCAAGTAGTAGACCTGTCCGCCGTCGTCGCCCTTCGTCAGTTGGAACACGACGACGAGCCACGGCGCGATCTCCAAGAACGGCTTCTCCGCATCGGTGCCAAGTGGTGACAGGTCCGCGAGCCACTCGTCGTTCGCGCGCCGTTCGTAGAACTCGCGCTCCTCGGCTTCCGCGCCGAGGCGGATCCTTCGCTTCGTCGCCGCATCCTGCACGCCACGAAGCGCCATGGCTGCTTGTTCGCGCCGCTCGGCGCCGAGTGCGCCGCGCGCACGATCCACTCGATCGTCTCCTTCGACACCGGCCGGTCGGAGAATTCGCGGATCGACCGCCGCTTCTGCATCGCCTCACAGAACGCGCGCGCCGCGGCTTCGGGCGCGATCCCTGGATCGTGGCGTTCGGGCAACGGGACGAGTTCGGGGCCGTGCATCGCGGCATCTCAGTCGCGCAGCGTGCGGAGGGCAACGGCCCATTCCGACTCAGGTCGCGGACCCTCCCATGCCGATGGAAGTTCCCATGCATCCGCGGACCGTTCGCCCGACCAGCCTGCTCGTAGTCGTTGCGCTCGCTTTCGGTGCGTGCGCGGGCAGCTCTGGGCGCGCGACGGTGACGCAGACGACGTCGACGGCGTCCGCCAACGCGAACGCGCTCGCGGCCGTGCCGCAGGTCCGCGTGCGCATCGGCGACGGCCCCGTGTCGCAGCCGATTCCGCATCCGGCGTTCGCGCGCGCGACGGTGGCGTTGCAGTTCCCGCAGCAGGCCGCGGGCAAGAACGCCGCGATCGTGGTCGAGAAGGAGACCGACGGCGCGTTCGCGGAGTGGCTGCGGTTCTCGCCGCGCATCCAGCAGGACGGGACGTTGAAGGTCGCGGGCCTCGCCGACGGGCGCTACCGCATCGCGGCGCGTTGCGGTGACGTCGACTACGAAGGCGAGTGCAATGCAGCTCGCGGCGAGCCGGTCGAAGTCGCGTTGCGCGAAGTCGCGGCCGCGCCGATTCGCTGAACGACAGCGCCTACGCAAGGCGCAGGCGCAGTGCGCAAGCCGACTGCGCGAACGGGCCGCGAGGACGCGCTACGCAGACGGATCGAGCCGACGCACGTCGCGGCGCTGCGATCGCGCGCCGCCTCCGTTCACCAGCGGTAGAAGCCCTGGCCCGACTTCTTGCCGAG
>CAZEQF010000314.1:0-3326 GCA_964514315.1 uncultured Singulisphaera sp.
GTCGCCGACGCGGAACAAGCCCGGATTGATGAGGCCGATGACGTCGCCGGGCCATGCTTCTTCGATCGACACGCGTTCCTGGCCGAAGAAACGGTGCGGATGCGACAGGCGCACGTCGCGGCCCATGCGCAGGTGCTTTGCCGCCATGCCGCGTTCGAAGCGTCCCGACGTCACGCGCAAGAACGCGATGCGGTCGCGGTGCATCTTGTCCATGTTCGCCGCGACCTTGTAGACGAAGCCGCTGAAGAACGGCGCGTCGGGCGGGATCTGTCCGTCGATCGTCGGCAGGGGGCCCGGAGCCGGTGCGATCTCCAGGAAGCGCTGCAGGATGTTCTCGACGCCGAAGTTGGTCAGCGCGGAGCAGAAGAACATCGGCGACTGTTGCTGCGCCTTGAACTTCTCCATCGTGAAGGGCTCGACGCAGGTCTCGACCATCGCGAGGTCGTCGAGCAACTGCAGGTGCGCCTTCTCGCCGAGCATCTCGGTGAGCATCGGGTCTTCGGGCCCCGCGGTCTTGGTGCCGGCGCGCGTCGCGTTGTGCGCGGTGCGCTCGAACAAGAAGACTTCCTTGTCGCGCAGGGAGTAGACGCCGCGGAACCCTTCGCCGGAGCCGATCGGCCACGTCGCGGGGACGATCGTGATGCCGAGGATCTTCTCGACCTCGTCCATGAGGTCGAGCGGCGAGCGCGCCGGGCGGTCCATCTTGTTGACGACCGTGACGATCGGGATGCCGCGATCGCGGCAGACCTTGAACAGCTTCTTCGTCTGCGGCTCGACGCCCTTCGCCGCGTCGATCAGCATGAGCGCCGCGTCGGCGGCGACGAGCGTGCGGTAGGTGTCCTCGCTGAAGTCCTGGTGGCCTGGCGTGTCGAGCAGGTTGACGCAGTGGCCTTGGTATTCGAACTGCAGCGCCGACGACGTGATCGAGATGCCGCGCTGCTTCTCGAGCTCCATCCAGTCGGAGGTCGCGTGCGCGCCGCCTTTCCTGGCCTTGACCGAGCCTGCCTCGCGGATTGCGCCGCCGTAGAGCAGGAGCTTTTCGGTCAGCGTCGTCTTGCCGGCGTCAGGGTGCGAGATGATCGCGAACGTGCGCCGGCGCGCGATCTCTTGGGTCAGTTCAGCCATGAGGAATTGGGGCGAAGAGGCTACGCGATCAGCCTCTGCGGGCAAGGCGCGGTCCGCCGCATGCGGCGCATCGTCCTTCACAAGCTTGCGACGAGGGCCTTCGCAGGGCCGACTTAGCATCGCCGTCTCGATGCGAAGCGCCGTCTTCCTCACCCTTGCCGTCTGGCTCGCGCCGCTCGTCGCGCAGGAGCCGATCCGCCTGCGCCGCGATCACGTCCTGGGCACCTCCCTCGACCTCACGGTGCGCGGCGACGCGAAGGCCGCCGCGGCCTTCCTCGCAGCTGCGCTCGCAGAAATCGAACGCCTCGACGCCGTGTTCTCGAACTGGCGAAAGGACACGCCGGTCGCGGCATTGTCGCGCGGCGAGACCGTGCGCGAGGCCCCGGCGGAATTGATCGAGGTGCTGGAGCGCGCCATGGATTTGCGACTCCTGACCTACGGCGCGTTCGACGTGCGCGTGGGAGCTGTCGCGGATCTCTGGCGGCAGGCGCACGAGACCGGCAAGGCGCCGGATCGCGCCGCGCTCGACGCTGCAGTGGCCGCGATGCACAGCTCCGGATGGGACTTCGATGCCACGAAGCGCACGGTCGAGCCGAAGGGCAAGCTCGTGCTCGCGCTCGACGGCATGGCCAAGGGCTACGTGATCGCCGCCGCGATGCAGAAAGCACGCGCTGCGTGCCCCGCCGTCGCCGGCGCGTTGCTCGACATCGGCGGCGATCAGCTGGCGTTTGCCGAAGCCGGCTCGGAGCCGTGGCAACTCGGCGTTCTCGATCCCAAGCGGCCCGAGGACAACGGTCGCGTCATGCTGCGCGTTCCATTCGCAGGCGGCGCAGCAGCGACGAGCGGCGGCTACGCGCGCGGCGGCAAGGTCGATGGAACATGGCGATCGCACATCGTGGATCCGGGATTCGGGCAACCGGCGACCGGCGCGCTGCAGGCCACCGTGATGGCGCCCGATGCGATGACTGCCGACGCGCTGGCGACTGCGTTCTGCGTGTTGCCGCCCGAAGAGTCCTTGAAGGTCGCGCAGCGGATGTCCGGCGTCGAATGTCTGATTGTCGACGAGAAGGGCAAGCGTCATGCGACGCGCGGCTTCCAGGACCTCGTCGCGAAGGCGACCGAGACGACGGGTGGCGGCGGCGACAGTGCGTTTCCCAAGGGACACGAACTCGCGATCGCGCTCGCGCTGCCCAAGATGGACGCGCGTCGCTATGAACGGCCCTACGTCGCGGTTTGGGTCGAGGACGGAAAAGGCGCGCACGTCGCGACGCTCGCGTTGTGGGGCCGGAATCGTCGTTGGGTGAGTGAGCTCACGAACTGGTGGAAGGCCGATCCGGAGGCGCGCGACCGCGTCGATGCCGTCGGGCGCGCGTCGCGTGGTCCCGGCGAATACCGGCTCTCGTGGAACGGCACCGACGACGCTGGCGCAGGCGTGGCGCCCGGCGAATACACGGTCGTGATCGAGGTTTCGCGCGAACACGGCGGCCACACGACGACGCGCCAGAAGATCGTCTGCGGCGACAAGGCGGCTGCGGCGGAGTTCACTGCCAACAAGGAGCTCGCGAGCGCATCGCTTCGCTACGGTCCGCGCGAGGCGAAGAATTGAGCTCGAAGTTCTGGCAGGTCCTGCGGACCGTCCACATCCATCTCTCCCTCGCGAGCTTCGTGCTGTTGCTGTTCTTCGGCATCAGCGGCGTGCTGCTCGTGCACGCAGCCGAATGGGGGCTCGACCTCGCGCAGTCCGAACATCGCACCGCGACGTTGTCTCCTGCTGAGTTCGGCGGCGACCGGCTGGCGCTGGTGGAGGCGCTGCGCAAGCAAGGCGCGGTCGGCGCCGTCACCGACTTCGACGACGGCGACGAGGAGATCCGAGTCACGTTCGAGCGGCCGAGCCAGCGCTGTGACGCGCGTGTCGGCAAGACGGACGGCGCGATGGAGTTGACGATCGAGTCGCGCGGGCTCTGGGCGCTGTTCCTGGACCTGCACACCGGCAAAGGCGGCGGCGCATGGTGGATCGCGATCGATCTCGCGGGCGCGCTGTGGGCGCTGGTCGCGGCGACGGGTCTCGTGCTGTGGCTGCAGCTCAAGAAGCGTCGTCGCGTCGGCGCATTCTGGCTCGTGGTCGGGACCGCTGCAGGGTTCGCGCTGTTCTTCGTGCTCGCGCCGTGAGCCCCCAACGGTGGTTGGCTGCTGCGTCGCAT
>CAZEQF010000314.1:3426-5095 GCA_964514315.1 uncultured Singulisphaera sp.
CCTGGTGCGCCATCGATGCGTGGCGCCCATGGCGAAGCGACTCGCGCAGGTGTGCCGTGGACGGCTCGTCGTGGCGCGCAAACGTTCGGCCATGGCGCGCGCATAGGTGCAGCACGGTTGCGGAGCCTGCGGAACGTGGCGAGACGTCCCGTCGGCGTCTGCACGTGGAACCCTAGAGCCGAACGGCGCGATGCGGCGTTGATGCGGTGCCGCGTCGCGGGCGCGATGGCTTGGGGTGGGCGATGTGACGCGTGTCCTGTTCGAGCGGGGGAGTGCGGGCAAAAGCGGCGCCACGGTTGCGCGTCTGTGTCGTCGCGAAGATCCTCGTGGCCTGTCGCATGTTGCTCCCTCCGCGTCTCGTGCTCGCGCTTGCCGCGGTCCTGTTCTCGACGGGCGCCGTTGCGCTGAAGTCGTTGACGATCGACGCGCTGCCGCGCGCATGCATGCGATCGGGGATTGCCGCGTGCTTCCTGTTCTTGCTGTTGCCCAATGCGCGACGCCTGCCGCGGCTGCGCACGTTGCTGCTCGCGTGTGGCTTCGCGATCTCGACGACGTCGACGGTGATGGCCGTGAGCCATGCGAATGCGGCGACTGCGCTGTTCCTGCAGGCGATGTCGCCTGGCCTCGTGTTGCTCGGCGGAGCGCTGTTCCTGGGCGAACGCATGCGGCGGCTCGACGCCGTTCCGCTGTGTCTGATCGCGGCTGGATTCGCGTGCCTGTGGTCGGCGCCGTCTGCCGCGTCCGCCACGGCGCCGGACCCGGAGCTCGGGCTCGCGTTCGCGTGCGTGAGTTGCGTGGCGTGGGCCAGCACCGTGCTCGGATTGCGTCGCGCTGCGTCGAAGGCGACCGAAGGCGAGGATCCTTCGCAGCAGGCGATCGCCTACGGCAACTCGCTCGCGTGCCTCGTCACGATGGCATTCGCATGGCCGTTGCCGGCGCTGGGGCAAGGCGACGTGCTTGTGCTCGCCTACCTCGGCATCGTGCAGATCGGCTCGGCCTACGCGCTGCTCGTGCGCGGGTTGCGGCGCGTGCCGGCGTTCCAGGCGTCGTTGATCCTGTTGCTCGAGCCGATCCTCACGCCGGTCTGGACCTACCTCGTGCACGGCGAGGAACCGCACGCGCTCGTGGTGCTCGGCGGCGCACTCGCGCTGTCGGGGAGCGCGTTCCACTCGCTCGTCTCCTGGCTCCGCGCGGTAAGGACTGTCACCGATCGGTGACAGTTCGTTGCGCGCCACGGAACCGCGAAGGCGCAGCGACAGCGCACGCTGAGTCGCCGTGGCATCCGTTTCGCAGTTTTCTGCGCAGGCGATGGGTTGCCGGGGGACTTTGGCCCTGTTCTTGTGAACGGCTCCGCGCCATGACTCCTCTTTGCACCGTGTCGCCGTCCCTCGCGGCGTTGTTCGTCTCGCTGGCCGCTCCGCTGTCTGGTCAGTCCGCCGCGGCATCGACCTCCTCGCAGCAGCCGAAGGCCGTCGAACCCAAGAGGGACGCTGAGCTGAAGCCGTGGCGGCTCAACACGGCGATGGGGAACCCGTCGTGGTTGACGGTCGGTGGTGAGCAGCGAAGTCGCTTCGAGACGATCGACAATCAGTTCCGCAGCGCGGCGAACGGAAACAGTCTCTACGCCGACCACGATGATGCGCTCGCGCTGCGCACCAGCGTGCGCATC
>CAZEQF010000315.1:0-5092 GCA_964514315.1 uncultured Singulisphaera sp.
AGGGCACCGACAACTACGACCAGGGCTTCATGCTCGGCCTGATCGAGAACGAGGAAGAGACGATCCAGTTGATCGAAGAAGCGATCGACCGCATCGACGGCAAGGGCGACTGGGATTTCGGCGTCTGCCCGAACTGCCTGGAAGAAGCCGAGGGCAGCAAGAAGAAGGACGCCGCCAAGAAGGAGTCCGCCAAGAAGGCCGCTGCCGCGAAGAAGCCGGCCAAGCCCGCCGCCAAGATCGACCCCTGGATCCCGAAGCCGCGCCTCGAATACCTGCCCTGGGCCCGCTACTGCGTGCGCCACCAGGAGGTCGAGGAGCGCAACCGCGACAGCGCCTGAGCCCGATGGGCGGCGTTGGCAACGCGACCGAGGCTGCGAGCGCGCCTGAGGGCAACAAGCAGCCGCTCGCATGGTTCGAAGGCAAGGCCCTGTTCTGGTGGCCTTGGCCCGCGCTGGTCGCGCTCGACCTGTGGAGCAAGAGCGCGGCGTTCTCCTGGATGGAGGAGCGCTACGCGAACGAAGCGGCGCGCCACCTCGTGTTCGCGAGCGAGTTGCTGCGCTTCGAGCTCGTGACCTGGGAGAACCCGGGCACGATCTGGGGCCTGTTCGGCGACGGCACGATTGCGCTGATGGTCCTGCGCTGCATCGCCGTCTGCGGCCTCGTTTGGTTCGTCGCCGCGACTCCGAAGGAGAAGCGCCTGCAACTCTCCGTGCTGTCGCTGATCTTCGCGGGCGCGATCGGCAACCTCTACGACAACTTCACGCGCGCCGACGCCGATCCGGCCCGTTCGGTGCGCGACTTCCTCTACTTCTCCGGCGAATGGCCGACGGCGTGGGGGTTCCCCGCGTTCAACGTCGCGGATTCGTGCATCACGGTCGGCGCCATCGGCCTCTTGCTCATGATGGTGCAAGAGGATCGGGCGTCGCAGAAGGCCAAGAAGCGGGTATCCTTGTGAACGTGCCGGAACCCAGCGGTTCTCCTCTGCTGCGGACCTCGCTTGGTTCGCTCCAACTCAAGAACCCGGTGCTGAGCGCATCGGGCACCTACGGGTCGGGTTGGGAAGCGCGCGACTTCTCGCCGTTGTCGCGCGTCGGCGCGCTCGTCTCGAAGACGGTCACGGTGCGTCCGCGCCACGGCAACCCGCCGCCGCGCATCGCCGAGACCCCGTCGGGCATGCTGAACTCGATCGGCCTCGAGAACAAAGGCGCCGACTACTTCCTCGCCGAGACGCTGCCGCGCATGAAGACGTTGTGCGACCGCGTCGTGATCAACATCGGCGGCGAGGCGGTCGACGAGTTCGTCGAACTCGCGGAGCGCTTCTGCGCGGCCGGCGTCGACGCGCTCGAGGTCAACCTGTCGTGCCCGAACGTGCAGGAGGGGCGCCTGTTGTTCTCGACGGACGCGCGCATGTGCGAACGCGCCGTCGCCGCGGTGAAGCGCGTCGCGACCGTTCCGGTGTTCGCCAAGCTGTCGCCGAACGTCACCGACGTCGTGACGATCGCGCGCGGCGCGGAGCAGGGCGGCGCAGACGGGATCACCGCGATCAACACGCTGATCGGCATGGCCGTCGACTGGCGCAAGCGGAAGACGCTGCTCGGGCGCGGCATCGGCGGCCTGTCCGGGCCCGCGATCAAGCCCGTTGCGCTGCGCATGGTCCACGAGATCAGCCGCGCGGTGCGCATCCCGGTCGTCGGCGTCGGTGGCGCGCGCACCGCGGAGGACGTGTTGGAGTTCATCTGCGCCGGCGCCAGCGCGGTCGAAGTCGGCACCGCGGCGTTCGTCGACCCGGCGGTGCTCGTCGGCGTGGTCGAGGACCTCGAGCGACTGCTCAAAGGCGCGAACACTTCGATCGCCGAGCTTCGCGGCACGCTCGCGGCCCCGATCGCCGCGGCTCCGCACGCGGGCGCGCAGCCTGCCGCATGCCCGGCGCCGCAACGTGGCGCCGAGGGGGCTGCGCGATGAAGTTGCACGCGCTGTTGCCCGAGACCGTCGCCGCCGCGATCAGCCTCTACCAGGAGATCGCCTACGGCACGCAGTCCCGGGCTCGGCGCGCGCCGGACCTCAAGGACATGGCCGGCAAGGACACCGAGGGCGTCCTCGCGATGTTCCAGAAGGAGCACATCGAGCCCGTTCCCGGGCATCCGTGCGTGCGCTACAGCCTGCGCCTCGGCAACCGCAACTATCCGTTCATGAAGCTCGTGCTCCAGGAGCACCTCGTGGCGGGCGAGTTCTTCTTCGCGGTCGACACGCACGACCAGATGGACATCAAGCCGGATTTCCCCGACTACGAGTCGTGGATGGCCGTGCGGCGGTTCAACCGCGAATTGAAGCAGCGCATCGAAGAGGCGTTCGACCGCCGCGGCCTCGACACGGCGTCGTGCCTTCGTCGCACGCTGGAGCAGCGCGGCTTCGCGCCGGTTGCCGATGCGGACTGCCGCGGCACCGCGCTGATCGTCGACGACGAAGTGGACCTCGCGGACGCCGTCGAACTGCTGCTGCAGGCGAAGGGCTTCCGCACGGTGAAGATCCACGACGGCCGCGCCGCAGTCGCCGCGGTCGCTCGCATCCTGCCGACGTTCGTGCTGCTCGACTACGAACTGCCCGAACTGGACGGCCTGCAAGTCATCGCGCAGTTGCGCAGCAACCCGGTGACGCAGGGCATCCCGATCCTGCTGTCCAGCGCCGCGCAGGTGTCGCTCGCCGACATCCGCAAGGCCGACGGGTTCCTCGGCAAGCCGTTCCACGAACATCTGCTGCACGAGATGGTGGACCGCATCCTCAAGAAGGGCGAGGTGCGCGCGTGATCGGCTTCTTGCTCGCGCTCGCGCTCGTGGTCGGTTGCCCCTCGGTGGGGCGGGCCCACGAACGCGCCCAGGCTGCGGTCGCGATGTGCGTCGAGGCCTTCGTGGTCGCGGCGCCGTGTGTCGTCGTCGAACGCGTCGAGGTCGCGCCGCTGCAGGCGCGCCCAGCGCGCATCTTCGTTGCTGTCCGCCATCGCGCGCTCGACCTCCGCTCCGGCGGGTTGCCGCAACCGCGCGCGCCCGACGTCGCCCCGGCGCTGTCCCGCATCGGCTGAGTCCTGCGCGCCTTCCGCGCGCGGGCCGGCCAGTCGGCGGCGGCGCGCAGCGAGGAGCCGTTCTCGAGCGGGCTGCGGCCGCCTGCGCGAGATCGCAGGACATCCGTTCGCAGGCCGTCGCGCGGGCACGCTGCCCGCATCGAGAGCACAGCAATGAAGTTCGATTTCGGTTCTCTTCCCGCCCGCATCGGCAAGGCCCTGCAGGGCGTCTTCGGTTCGGCCAACAAGCGCGCGCTCGCGCGCTACCAGCCGATCGTGCGCGCGGTCAATGCGATCGCCGACGAGGTGAAGGCCCTGTCCAAGGAGCAGATCCAGGAACAGGTCGCGACGATGAAGCAGAAGGTCATGGCGGGCGAGACCACGCTCGACGACTGCCTGCCGCGCATGTTCGCGCTGACGCGCGAGGCCGCGACGCGCACGCTCGGCATCCGCCACTTCGACGTGCAGTTGCTCGGCGGCGCCGTGCTGCACGGCGGCAACATCGCCGAGATGGCGACCGGCGAAGGCAAGACGCTCGTCGCGACGTTGCCCGCGGCGCTCAACGCTCTGGCCGGCAAGGGCGTGTTCGTCGTGACGGTCAACGACTACCTCGCCCGCCGCGACTGCGAGTGGATGAGCCCGGTCTACGAGTTCCTCGGCCTCAAGGCTCTGCCGATCCAGTCGCAGATGTCGCCGCAGGAGCGCCAGCCGGCCTATGCCGCGGACATCACCTACGGCACGAACAACGAGTTCGGCTTCGACTACCTGCGCGACAACATGAAGTGGCGCGTCGAGGACCAGGTGCAGAAGAACCTGTTCTTCGCGATCGTCGACGAAGTCGACTCGATCCTCGTCGACGAGGCGCGCACGCCGCTCATCATCTCGGGCGAGGCGGAGGGCAGCACGGAGCGCTTCGTGTTCGCCGATCGCATCGCGCGCCAGCTGAAGGAAGGCGAGCACTTCGAGATCAAGCTCAAGGAGCACCAGTGCATCCTGACGGAAGCCGGCGTCGAGCGCGCCGAGAAGCTCGTCGGCGTCGACAGCTTCTACAGCAACCCGCAGTTGATGGAGTGGCCGCACTTGCTGGAGACGGCGTTGCGCGCGCACCACGTCTACGAGAAGGACAAGCACTACATCGTCGCGCAGCGCCAGGGCCCCGACGGCCAGAAGAGCGACCCTGAGGTCGTCATCGTCGACGAGTTCACGGGCCGCCTCATGGCGGGCCGCCGCTGGAGCGACGGCTTGCACCAGGCGGTCGAGGCGAAGGAAGGGATCCGCCCGCGCGAAGAGAACAAGACGCTCGCGACGATCACGCTGCAGAACTACTTCCGCATGTTCGGCAAGCTCGCCGGCATGACCGGCACGGCGATGACCGAGGCCGCGGAGTTCTCGCGCATCTACGACCTCGACGTGGTCTCGATCCCGAGCAACCGGCCGATGGTCCGCAAGGACTACAACGACCAGGTCTACCTCGACGACGACAGCAAGTTCGGCGCGATCGCGGAGGAAGTGAAGCGCGAGAACACGCGCGGCCGCCCGATCCTGCTCGGCACGACGTCGATCGCCAAGTCGGAGCGCATCAGCCAGAAGCTCACCGAGCTCGGCGTGCCGCACAACGTGCTCAACGCAAAGCAGCACGAGCGCGAGGCCGAGATCGTCATGCAGGCAGGCCGCCGCGGCATGGTGACCGTCGCAACCAACATGGCCGGCCGCGGCACCGACATCGTGCTCGGCGGAAAGGCCGAAGCGCTGTGGCGCGCGGAGTTGGCGCAGAAGGGCTGGGGCGAGGAGACGCCGGAGGCGAAGGCTCGGCTCGCGGAGCTCGAGTCGCAGTGCAAGAAGGAGCACGACGAGATCCTCGCGCTCGGCGGCCTCTACGTGATCGGCACCGAACGCCACGAGGCGCGCCGCATCGACAACCAGCTGCGCGGCCGTTGCGGTCGCCAGGGCGATCCCGGCCGCTCGCTGTTCTACCTCTCGCTCGAAGACGACCTGATGCGCATCTTCGGCTCCGAACGGCTGAATTCGATGCTCACC
>CAZEQF010000316.1:0-5077 GCA_964514315.1 uncultured Singulisphaera sp.
CTCGTCGTGCGTTGGCCGTCGGGCGCGAGGCAGGAGTTCGCGGGCCTCGATGCGGACCGCAGCTACGTCGTGCGCGAGCCGGAATCGGTCGCGCGGCCTGTGCCCGACGAGGGCCGCAAGCCTTCACCGAGGCCTTGGTTCTTGCTACTACCGGACTTGCCGTTCACGCACCGCGAGCGCGCGTTCGACGACTACGCCGTGCAGCCGCTGTTGCCGCATCGCCTGTCGCAGCTCGGACCTTCGCTCGCATTCGGCGACGTCGACGGCGACGGCCGCGATGACGTGTTTGTCGGCGGCGCTACTGGGCAACCGGGTGCCTTGCTGCGCGCGCGCGAAGGCGGCCGCTTCGAAGAGGTCGCAGGTCCGTGGCGCGACGACGCCGAATGCGAGGACCTGGGCTCGGTGTTCGTCGACTTCGACAGCGATGGCGACCTCGACCTGTTCGTCGGCAGCGGCGGCGTCGAGGCCGGGGAACGAACGGAACTGCTGCGCGATCGCCTCTACGTCAACGACGGCAAGGGCGCGTTCACGCGCGCTTCGGCCGATGCGCTGCCGGACGTGCGCATCAGCTCTGGGCCCGTCGCTGCGGGCGACATCGACCTCGACGGCGACCTCGACCTGTTCGTCGGCGCGCGCGTGAAGCCCGGCCGCTATCCGGAGTCCGAAGGCAGCGTGTTGCTGCGCAATGACGGCGGTCGCTTCGTGGACGCGACCGATGCGCTTCTGCCGTCGCTGCGTTCGATGGGCATGGTCGCTGCCGCTGCGTTCTGCGATGTCGACGGCGACCGCCGTCCTGAGTTGCTGCTCGCGCCGCAGTGGGATCGGGTTCGTGTGCTCGCGAACGAAGGCGGCCGCTTCGTCGACGCGACAGACGCGAAGTTTGCCGATGCGCCGCGCGGCCAGTGGCAGAGCCTGTTGCCCGAGGACCTCGACGGCGACGGCGACGTCGACCTCGTCGTCGGCAACCTCGGCGAGAACACGAAGTACAAGGCGTCGAAGGAACACCCGCTGCGCCTCTACGCGGCGGACTTCGACCGCAGCGGCACGTTCGACGTGGTGGAGGCGAAGGACGGCAAGGGCGGCCTGCTGCCCGTGCGCGGTCTCAGCTGCAGCAGCGATGCGATCCCGGCGATCAAGAGCGCGTTCCCGACCTACGACCGCTTCGCGCGCGCGACGCTGCCCGAGATCTACGGCAAGGAACCGCTCGCGGAGGCGAAGGAGCTCGTCTGCGACGAACTGAAGAGCCTCGTGTTCGAGAATCGCGACGGCAGGTTCTTCGCAAGGCCGCTGCCGCGCATGGCGCAGATCGCGCCGCTGCAAGGCTGTGTCGCGAACGACTTCGACGGCGACGGCGTGCTCGACCTCGTGCTCGCGCAGAACTCGTTCGCGCCCGAGCCGGAGACCGGCCGCTTCGACGGCGGGCTCGGCCTCGTGTTGCGCGGCCGCGGCGCGATGCAGTTCGAGGCGGTGGATCCGCTCGAGTCCGGCATCCTGCTCGGCGGCGACCAAAAGGCGCTCGCGTGCGCGGACCTCGACGGCGACGCGCGGCCCGACCTCGTGCTCGCGCAGAACGGCGCGCCGTTGCGCGCGTTCGCGGCATGGCGCTGCGAGCGGCCGGTCGCGATCCGCCTGCGCGGACCGAAGGGCAATCCGCAGGGCATCGGCGCGGTCGTGTCGCTCGTCGGACCCGACGGCAAGGCGCAGTCGCGCCGGATCCTCGCGGGCTCGGGCTACCTCACGCACGGCGCGCCGGTCGCGTTCTTCGATGCGCCCGTCGGTCGCTGCGTCGTTCGCGTTCTGTGGCCCGACGGCGCGGTGACGGAGCAGCAGCTCGACGAGAAGGCGTCCACGGTCGTTCTCGGACGCGACTCGTCGCGATGACGCGCGGCATGCGCAGCGCGTTGACGCATGTGCGTCCTGCGTCGACATTCCTCGGCATGACGGACCCACGGCAGCGCGCGAACGGACTGGCGACGCGGATCGCTTCGCTCGTCGCGTGCGCGCTGCTCGCCGCGTGCGGCGACGATGCTCCGCGCGACGCCGCGCCCGCGCAGCCGGAAGGCCATCAACGCATGGTGGCGCTGTTGCGCGACCTGCACGCGCGCCGCGACGAGGACAACGTGTTCGTCGGCGAGGTCGCCGTCCGCACCGCGCGCAGCGAACTGCAACAACAAGGCGCGAATCCCAAGTGGCAGACGCGGCAGGAACTCGGCTACTCGCTGCTGCGCCTCGGCCGCGAACGCGAGGCGATCGCCGAGTTCGAGTCGACGCTCGCAGCCGTCGAGAAGGGGACGCTCGCCGGCGGCATGGACGCGCAGCTGTCGTTGCGCTTCCACCTCGGCGTCGCGTGGCTGCGCCTCGGCGAGACCGAGAACTGCTGCCACTCGCGCACCGAGGACAGCTGCATCCTGCCGTTGCAGGGAGGCGCGCTGCACGACAAGCCCGAGGGCTCGACGCGCGCGATCGAGCACTTCACGTTCGTGCTGCAGAACACGAAGGAAGGGGACTACTGGCACCTCGCCAACCGCTGGCTGTGCAACGTCGCGGCGATGACGCTCGGCAAGTGGCCCGAACTCGTGCCCGAGCCGTGGCGGCTGCCCGCGTCCGCGTTCGAGCAGCGCGGTGCGTTCCCGAAGTTCGCCAACGTCGGCGAACGCCTCGGCCTCGACGTCGAAGGGCTCTCCGGTGGAATGGCGGTGGAGGACTTCGACGGCGACCAGCGGCTCGACGTGATGATGTCGGACTGGAGCACCAACGGGCCGCTGCGGTTGTTCACGCGCAAGGACGACGGCGCGTTCGTCGAGCGCGGCGAAGCGAGCGGCCTCTCCGGCATCACGGGCGGCCTCAACCTCGTGACCGCGGACTACGACAACGACGGCGACGTCGACGTGCTCGTGCTGCGCGGCGCGTGGCTGCTCGACAAGGGCCGCTATCCCAACTCGCTGCTGCAGAACCGCGGCGACGGAACGTTCACCGACGTGACGTTCGACGCGGGCCTCGGCAAGGAGATGTGGCCGACGCAGGCGGGTGCCTTCGCCGACTACGACCTCGACGGCGACCTCGACCTCTACGTCGGCAACGAGTCGAGCAGCAAGATCGCGTGCGCGAGCCAGCTGTTCCGCAACGAAGGCAACGGCACGTTCGTCGACGTGGCGAAGCAGGCGGGCGTCGAGAACTTCGGCTACGCGAAGGGCGTGTCGTGGGGCGACGTCGACGGCGACCGCGATCCCGACCTCTACGTCAGCAACCTCACGGGCGACAACCGCCTCTACACGAACCGCGGCGACGGCACGTTCGTCGACGAGGCGAAGGCGCGCGGCGTCGCGGGGCCGGAGGCGAGCTTCCCGTGCTGGTTCTGGGACTACGACAACGACGGCGCGCTCGACCTGTGGGTGTCGTGCTACGCGACCGGCGTCGGCCATCTCGCCGCGCACGCGCTGTCGATGCCTCGCACCTGGGACCTCAACCGGCTCTACCGCAACGACGGCAAGGGCGCGTTCGTCGACGTCGCCGAGAAGGCGGGCATGACGCACCCGGCGATGCCGATGGGCAGCAACTTCGGCGACGTGGACGGCGACGGGTTCCTCGATTGCTACCTCGGCACCGGTGATCCGCACGTCTACAGCCTGATGCCGAACGTGCTCTACCAGAACGTGCGCGGCGAGCGCTTCGTCGATGTCACGATGCAAAGTGGCACGGGCCATCTGCAGAAGGGCCACGGCGTCGCGTTCGCGGACTTCGACCACGACGGCGACCTCGATCTGTTCGCGCGCATCGGCGGCGCGTTCCTCGGCGACGCATTCGTCAGCACGGTGTTCGAGAACCCGGGCTTCGGCAACCGGCACGTCACGCTGCAGTGCGTCGGCACGAACGAGAACCGCTCCGCGATGGGCGCGCGCGTCCGCGTCGTCGTTCAGGAAGGCTTGGTCGAGCGCTCGATCTGGCGCACCGTCGGCACCGGCGGCAGCTTCGGCTGCAACCCGCTGCGCATGACGATCGGCCTCGGCCGCGCGGATCGCATCGTGCGCGTCGAGGCGCACTGGCCGCGCAGTGGCGTCGTCGAGTCGTTCTCGGGCCTCGAGGTCGGCTCCGCGTATCGCCTCGTCGAAGGCAAGGGCGCGCCGGAGCGGTTCGTGCTGCCGACGTTCGCGAAGCGTTAGCAGCCCGTCGAGGAACGCGTGCCGTCTGCGATCGCGCTATCCGTTCTCCAACGGGCTGCTAGTCGCAGACGCAGCGAGGCGCGCCGAGTTCGTCGCAGCGAGCCTTCATCGCGAGCAGCCGCGGGTCGGCTGCGGGCAGCGGTCCGACCTGCAGCAACCTGCACGGGAACGTCGCGCCGTCGATCAGCTCCAGCAGTTCGTCCCGCGGCCGCTCGGTGCCCGTCATCGCCGCGGTGAAGCCGCCGAGGAACGCGCCGACGGCTGTTCCGAACGCGAACGCAACGCCGACCAGCCCCTCGAACATGCCGAAGCCGAGTTCGAGCGTGCACGCAGTCGCGCAGCCGACCGCCGATCCGCCGAGCACGCAGCGGACAACTCCGCGTCGCCACCGCGTCGCGTTCGGGTCGCGGCCATCGCGCACGAGGCTCACGAAGTGACTCCGTTCGGTTGCCATCGGGTAGACGCGGACCGGCGTCGTCTTGCGGCCGTCCTCCGGCAGCGCCGCGAGGACGGCCTCTGGCGCGCACGCGTTCGGCAGCAAGGCGAAGAGAATCGGCACGGTGCGCAGGCTACCGCGTCTCCGTCCCAACGCGCATTTGCCCAAGGCGCGCGAACTCGCCACACTGCTCGGCCTCATGACCGAGCCGTCGAGCAAGAAAGCGCACTACCCCGAGGTCCCCGCGCAAGCGAACTTCCCGGCGATCGAGGCCGAGATCCTGCAGCGGTGGCAGCACGACGGCACGTTCCAGAAGTCCGTCGACCAGCGCGCAGCCGGCGAGAACGAGTTCGTGTTCTACGACGGCCCGCCGTTCGCCAACGGCCTGCCGCACTACGGGCACCTGCTGACGGGCTTCGTGTAGGACGTCGTGCCGCGCTACCAGACGATGCGCGGCCGTCGCGTGGAACGGCGCTTCGGC
>CAZEQF010000317.1:0-5061 GCA_964514315.1 uncultured Singulisphaera sp.
GAACGTGCGGCAACGACGACAGTCCCTGCACGCGCAACGCGACCTCACCTGCCGCAGAAGCCTGCTTCGCGGCAGCCGACGTCTCGACGCTGCGTCCCGCCATGTGCCGCACGAGATCGTCGTCGCGCACCGAAGCCAGTGCACCCGCATGCGCGGTGCGGCCATCGCGCAACACCGTCGCATGGGATGCGACGCGGCGGACCTCGGACAAGTAGTGGCTCACGAACACCACCGACACGCCGCGCGCGACGATGGCGTCGACCGCGCTGTAGAGCCGTTCGGCGTCGTCGACCGCGAGCGAGCTCGTCGGCTCGTCCAGCACGAGCACTGTGCGCGCGCGAGCGAACGCGCGCGCCAGCTCGACCAGTTGCCGTTGTGCCGCCGACAGCGAGCGAACCTGCGCCTGCAACGGCACGTCGAGCCGGTCGACCAGACGCAGGGCGGACTCCGCATACGCATCGCGCGCGCGACGATCGACGATGAAGCCAGTGACGCTGCTCGCCCCGAGCGCGATCGCGTCGGCGACCGAGATGTGTGGGATCAACGAGAGTTCCTGGTGCGCGACCGCGATGCCGCGCGCCTCCGCGTTGCGCAGGCTGCCTGGTTCGAACGGCTCGCCGTCGATCTCGATCGTGCCAGCCCGCATCGGCGCAGCGCCGAGCAGCGCCTTCAGCATCGAGCTCTTGCCCGCGCCGTTCTCGCCGAGCAGCGCGTGGCAAGTCCCCGCCTCCACGACGAGATCAGCGCCGTCGAGCGCGCGCGCGTCGCCGTAGGCCACGACGATGCCGCGCATCGACAACCGCGGCGCGGCGCCCGCCATCCTCAGCGCCCCTTCAGGATCGACAGGTCCGGCTGCAGCAGCGCCTGCATGCGCGGCTCCTTGCAGTTCTGCGGCGTCGCGAGGCCGAGTTCGGTCGCGAGCTCCTTCTGCACCGGCTGACCGCGCAATGCCGCGACGCACGCGCGCACGCCTTGCGCCGCCATGCCCACCGGGTCCTGCAACACGAGCCCGTGGATGTGCCCCTGCTCCAGACCCTTCTGCAGCGCTTCGCTGGAGTCGAAGCCCGTGAACTTCATCGCGCCGGCCTTGCCGCTCTGCTGCAGCGCGACGAGGAAGCCGTGCGTCGTCGACTCGTTGGGGCAGAACACGCCGGTCGCGTCCGGATGCGCGAGCAGCAGCGCGGCGGCCGCGGCCTTCGCCTTCTGCTCGTCGCCCGCATACTGGTCCTTCGACACGACCTCGATGCCCGGGAACGCGGCGAGCGCGGCCAAAGCGCCTTCTTCGCGCAGCGTCGTGCTCGCCGATCCTTGCTGGAAGCGCAGCACGATCACCTTGCCCTTGCCGCCGAGCTCTTCCGCGAGCTTCTTGCCGGCGAGCTCGCCGCCCTTCTTGTTGTCGCTCGCGACGAACGCGACGTGCTTGTCGCCCTGCAGGTTCGAGTCGATCACGACGACGGGCACGCCGTTCTGCGCGGCGTCCGCGACCGGCCGCGCGAGCGCTTGCTCGTCCACCGGCGCGAGCACGATGCCGTCGACGCCGCTCGTCACGAAGTTCTGCAGCAGATGGATCTGAGCCTGCCGGTCGCCTTCAGGCGCGGGCCCCTTCCACAGGATCTCGACGCCCAGCTCCTTCGCCGCCTGCTCCGCGCCCGCGTGGATCGCATTCCAGAACACGTGCTGCGTGCCCTTGGGGATCACGGCGATGCGCAACGCGCCGGACGCCTTGCCGGAGTCGCCGCACGACACCAGCAAGCAAAGGGGCGCGAGCAACAGGACGGCGCGGCGCGAGAGATGCGGCATGGCCGCTGACGTTCGAGCGCGGCGGGTCCGCGGTCAAGCGCGGACCGACGGAGCGAAGCGCCTCGTCAGCTCGCCGCGACGCGCCGCTGCACCAAGGCATGCCGCGAACGCTGCTCGTCAGAGACGGGCATCGCCTTGCGCACCGCGGCAACTGCCGCCTCGGCCGCAGACGCAGTCCGCGCGTGCACGAACGCGAGCGGCTCGCCTCGTTGCGCAGGCTCGCCGAGCGTGCGCGCGAGCACGATGCCGACTTGCGGATCCACTGCGTCCTGTGGCGAACGGCGACCGCCGCCGAGGTCGACGATCGCGTGGCCCAGCGCGAGCGGGTCCACGTCGCCGACGAAACCGTCCCGCTCCGCGAGCACGGCTTCCACGATTGGCGCGCGACCTAGCAGGCTGCGGTCCGACAGGATGCGCGGGTCGCCGCCTTGCAGCTCGAGGTTGTGCTGCATGCAACGCAGCACCGAGCCGTCGCCCAGCTTCTGCTCCAGCATCGCGCGCGCCGCGTCCGCGTCCTTCGCGACGCCGGCGAGCAACAGCATCTCGATTGCAAGCACGCGCGTGAGATCCATCGTGTCGCGCGGGCCGTTGCCTTCGAGGCAGTCGAGGATCTCGACGATTTCGAGCGCATTGCCATGCGCGAGCCCGAGCGGGTGGTCCATGTCCGTGCGCAACGCCGTCACCCGCACGCCGGCTTCGGTGCCGACCTCGAAGATCGACTGCAGCAAACGGTCCGCGTCCGCTTCGGTCTTCATGAACGCAGCGCGACCGGTCTTCACGTCCATCACGAGGCCATCGAGGTTCTCGGCGAGCTTCTTCGCGAGGATCGAGCTCGTGATGAGCGGCACGCTCTCGACGGTGCCCGTCACGTCGCGCGTGGCATACATGCGGCGGTCGGCAGGCGCGATGTCGGCGCTCGCCGAGGCCATCGCGTAGCCGCACTTCGCGAGCACGCGCGAGAACTCGTCCGTCGAAAGCGACGTGCGGTAGCCGGGGATCGCTTGCAGCTTGTCGATCGTTCCACCCGTGTGGCCGAGGCCGCGGCCGCTGATCATCGGCACGTGCACGCCACAGCTCGCGACCCACGGCGCGAGCAACAGGCTCGTCTTGTCGCCGACACCGCCGGTCGAATGCTTGTCGACGCGCGGCGCAGGACCGCATCGCGGCAGCACCACGCCGCTGTCGCGCATCGCGCGCGTCAGCGTCGCCGTCTCGCTCCGCGTCATGCCCTTCAGCAGGATCGCCATCAAGAACGCGCCGAGCTGCGCGTCGTGCATCGACTGGTCGCAGACGCCGGAGATCGCGTCGAGGATCTCGTCGTCGGCGAGCGGCAGGCCGTCGCGCTTCTTCTGGATCAGCCGGGCAGGATGGTTCTTCACAGCGTGCGGATGCGAGGCGTCACTGCGCGACCGGGTGCCAGAGCGTCTTCACTTCGACGAACGGCTCGACCCACGAGAGCTGGCGAAGGTTCGCGACGTCGTTCCACTCCGCGTCCTTCAGCGTGCAGTAGCGCACGCGCTTGCAGTTGTCGGCGGCGCTCTTCCCCACTGCGGCATCGGGCTCGCCCGCGATCAAGAGCCCGTCGACGTCGCGATGCGCCGCGAACTGCGGCACGAGCTCCGAACGCAGGCCCGCGAGCAGGTTGAACGCGCCCGCCGGGAAGTCGCTCGTCGCGAGCGCTTCGCCGAGCGCCAGCGCGCACAACGGCGCGCACTCGCTGCAGAGCGCAATCACCGCATTGCCGCCTGCGAGCGGCGGCAACGCGAGCGCGAGCAGCCCCAGCAACGACGGCGAATCGGGCGCGACGACGGCGACGACGCCGGACGGCTCGACCGTGCTGAACGCGAAGAACGGCCCCTGCACCGCGTTCTGGCTGCCGAGCAGCGTCTGCACCTTGTCGCACAGGCCCGCGTGCCACGTGACGAGCGAGATCGATGCGTCGAGCTCCTTCTGCGCGGCGGCGCGCTTCTGGCCGCACGCGACGAGTTCGGCGACGAGCGCCTCGCGACGCGTCTCCAGCATCTCCGCGAGCCGGTAGAGGATCTGGCCGCGCAGGTAGGCGGTGCTGCCGCTCCACGACTTGAAGCCCGCGCGCGCTGCGAGGACCGCGTCCCGGAAGTCCTTGCGGCTGCCGCGCGCCACGTTCACGTCGGGCGCCGCAGCAGGCTGATAGCTCCTGCCGGACTCGCTGCGCGGGAACTTGCCGCCGACGAACAGCTTGTAGGTCTTGCGAACGGGAACGCTCATGCGCAGGACGTTCGCCGTTCCCCCGAGGCGATGCAAGGCTGCCGCACGAGGATGACGCTGCAACGCAACATGGCTCGACGTGCGACCTGAGCCCCCCTCCTTGCAGGAACTGCTCGAGTTGTTATAGGAAATACACCCCTCGACGTGAGCGGTCTCACCCGCGGTCTCGTTCCGCACCCCGCGCACGAACAGGGTCATTCCATGCAACGCACGCCAGGCCGCGCCTTATTGCGGCCAGTGGTGCCGTTGCGTTTCGCAAGGTCTTGACCTCACTATGAAGTTGTCTTCGTTTGCTATCGCTTCGTTGTTCTCGCTGACGTCGCTGCTGCAGGCGCAGGGCGCATCGGCAATCCTCGCGGACGGGCGCGTGCTCACGCCGGTGCAGCCGCCGAAGACCTTCCTCACGGAAGGCCCCATCACGTCCGTGAACCCTGGCTCGCAGTCGTTCCAGGCGCAGGGCCTCACCGTGACGATCCCCGTCTCGGTCGACGGCACGGCGTTCGAGATCCCCGGCACCAACTTCGCCGGCGCGCCGATCACGGCGGCCACGATGCACGCGTTGCTCGACGAGAACGCGACGCCGGGCGGCCGTGACGCGACGTCGCCGCTGCAGCGCGGCGCCGTGCGCTCGATCTACGGATCGGCCCGCCTCCGCCTGCTCAACACGCAGGACGCACCGGACCAGCTCGCGGCGCGCACGCACCTCGAGCGCATCCGCACCGAGATCGCCACGCGCCACGTGGTGCCGGTCCTCGGCACGGAAGGCGTCGACGTTCCGGGCCAGGCGGACGTGACGCCGCCCGACCGGTTCGAATACACGGGCGCGACGCTGAAGTCGGCTGGCCAGATCTACCAGGATGCGCAGGGCAACCGGTTCCTGATCCCGGACGCGGAGATGGCCCTCGAGTTCGCCGAGAACCTCGTCGTCGGCCCGGTCACGTCGGTCGCGACCGTTGGTGACTACCCGTCGTTCGTCGTCGGCGAGATGCCGGTCGTGCTCAACCCGGACCCGCG
>CAZEQF010000318.1:0-5055 GCA_964514315.1 uncultured Singulisphaera sp.
GTCAATGACCTTGTCCTTGAAGCTGCCGCCGAGGATGCAGAAGCCGCCGTCGGCGAGGGCATCCGCATCAACATCAACTTCGCGCCGCGCGCCGTGCTGCGCGCGATCATGCCGGAGGCCGCGATCCCCGACCCCGTCATCGACGCAATCGTGCGCTACCGCAACGAGGTCGATCCCGAGGCGGAAGAGGCCGCGGAGAACACGTCGACGACTTCCGATCCGTATTCGTTCGGTGGGTTGGAGCTCGGCGAGGAGCAGAAGCTGCGCTTCTTCGCGACGGTCGAGGACCTGGAGCAGGTGGAGGAGTTCGCGAACCTTCCCGATCCGCAGGTGAAGACGGACTTCAAGTCGTTCTGCACGACCAAGTCGGATGTGTTTTCCGTGCACCTCGCGACCATGTTCCGTCGCAGCGAGGAGAACCGCGTGTTCGTCATGCTTCGCTCGCGCGCGATCGTGATGCGCATGGACGACGGCGAGAACGGCAAGCTCTACCCGGTCGTTCGCTACGAGGAACGTCACGGCATGCGCGTGCAGGCGTCCGATCTGCAGGACGATCCCAACAACCGCGCCCAGGACCTGACGATGCAGTATTCGACGATGGACCAGTTCGCGCAGGAAGACCGCGCGTGGAACCCGTTCCTCGTCGACTTCTACCTGCCCAAGTGGCAGCGCGACCAGATGATGATGCGCCGCTGAGGCGCGTCATCGACCGCCCTTCGTTCGATCAGCCGAGCATGCGCTTCAGGCGCAGGCCGAGCATCGTGAGCAAGAGGCCCACGAACACGAGCATGCCGGCGACGATCCAGCGCAGCAGCCACTCGTTGAAGAACAGCATCAGGCCGAACAGGATCAGGCCGGCGCCGATCACGAGCGGGATGTAGGGGGCTGCAGGAGGCAGCTGCGGCATGCCCGGCATGCCGCCCTTGAGGCGGTATTCCATCAGAGGAGCGCTTTCGAGTAGACGCGGTAGCGACGGTAGGGGACGTGCCCGAGGGTCTGGAGCGGGCCGAGCATGTCGTGGTTGTCTTCGAGGATCCAGCTTGCCTCACAGGCCGAGAACCCCGCGTCGATGCCTTGCCGGATCACTGCGTGCATGAGCAGCATCTGCAGGCCGTCGCGGCGGTGCTCCGGCACGACGCCGAGCGTGATCACGCGGATCGTGCGCACCTTCTGCATCGCGCGCAGGAACTTCCACCAGCCGAACGGGAAGAGCCGTCCGTTGCATGCGTGGATGCCTCGGTTCACGTCGGGCAGCGCCGCGACGAATCCGACCGGCTCGCCGTCGAGCTCGGCGATGTGCATGAGCTCTTTGCGCGCGACCTTGCCGAGGTCGCGGCTGTGCGCCTGGAATTCGGCTTCGCTCATCGGCACGAAGCCCCAGTTGCGTTCCCAGATGCGGTGGTAGAGGTCCCACACGATCTGCATCTCTTCGCGGAAGCGACGCAGGTCCATGCGGCGCACGTTCGCCTTCAGCTTGCCTTGCACGCGCTGCGCGACGCGGTCGATGCGCGACAGGTCGAGCGACTCGCTCGTGGCACGGAGCGCGAGCAGGTCCTTCGCCTTCTCCATGCCGCAGGCCTCGATCCAGCGCGCGTAGACCGCCGGGTTGTAGGGCATCATCAGCACGGGCGGCCCTTGCTCGCCGTCGACGAACAGGCCGCAGCGATAGTTGGTCGACAGGTCGACCGGTCCGCGCAGCGAGTCTGCGGAACGTGCGCGGCACCACGCGGCCGCGTGTTCGACGAGCGCCTTCGCGGTGTCTTCGTCCTCGGCCTCGAAGTGCCCGAAGAAGCCGACGCGGTCGCCGTGGAACTCGTCGTGCAGGTGGTCGCGCGCGGCGCTGACTCGGCCCACGACGCGGCCGTTGCGTTCGGCGACGAAGAACTCCGCCTCGCCGTGCTGGAACCACGGATTCCGCTTCGGATCGACTTGCCAGCTCTCGCCCATGGTGAGCGGCGGAACGTAGGCGGGGTCGCCGCGGTAGAACGCGCGCTGCGCATCGAGGAAGCGCTTGGGGTCTTGGATCGCGCGGATGCGCGCGGATGCCGGCGCTTTGTCGGGGGCGGTCATGCGGGTAAGACCGCCATCCTCGCATTCCGCGGGCTTCCTGCAACGCTGCGCGCAGAGCCGACCATGCTTCGAACCCTCGCGACCACGCTCCTGCTGCTCTCCTTGTCGGCCGCCTGCGCGGGGCCTCGTTGGACGCTGCGCGATCCGGGGCCGCTCGCGCCGGAGAAGCGAGCCCTGCTCGCGAAGGCCGAGAAGCCCTACCGCAAGGGCGAGCCGATCGACGAGCTGCGCCAGGAGATCGCGGCGGACCCGGTCACGGCGTGGTGGTGGGCGCGCATGGCGGTTCGCGACGTGATGTCCGCGCGCGAAGTGCGGGCCGACGGCGCCGAGCAAGGCAGCGTTGCCGGGCAGCGCGCCGACGAGGAATTGGAGAAGCGCATCCGCGAGTCCCGCAGCGGTTCCGACGACGGCGAGTCGTTGCTGCGCGCGACGGCCGGGAAGCGCGATCCCGTGGAAGAGCGCGGGCTCGCGGAGTTGGACAAGCTCGGCGTCGCGGCGGTGCCGTGCCTCGTCTACGACCTTGCGTGCCACACCGACGGCTTCTCGCGGCAGAACGGCGCGGAGTTGCTCGCGCGGATCGGCGACCCGGCGCTGCCGTTGGTTCGTCAGGAGCTGCTCGACAACGGCGATCCGCTGCGACGTCGCACCGCCGCGCGTTACTTCGAGATGCGCATGCCCGGGGAGATGCCGGAGCGCGAGCTGCAGCGCCTCGCAGCTGACGCGGACTACGGAGTTCGCGGCGCGGCGTGCGCGGGGCTCGCGCACGGCGGATCGGGCGCGCGGGCCGAACTGTTGCGCATCCTCACAAGCGACCAGGACGCGTTCGTGCGCCGTTGCGCCGCCGTGGCGCTCGGCATGCACAAGGGCCCCGAGTCGGCGAGGGCGCTGTGCGACTTCCTCGCCCGGTGCCAGAAGGAGAGCGACGAGAAAGGTTGCGAGTCCGCGCAGCGCGCGCTGCAGCTCCATTCGCGCACGCGCAGTGTGCGAAGCCTCGATGCGTGGCGCGGCTATGCGTCCGCTGTCGCTGCGAACCCCGACGCTTCGCCGGGCGGGTAGTCGCGGCCCTTCGTGGGGCGCTCGCCTTGTCCGGGCGAGGATCGGCCTGGTCTCGCCGCCGAAGCCGAGGCGCTGCGGCGAGCGGGTTCTGGGTGGAAGCGAGTCGTGCGGCCGAGCGGTCGGCCCGATTGCGATGCGCGCATGCGCGGTGCAGTGACGAGGAGCCGCTTTGGCTCCGTCCGATTGCGCTGCGCCGCGTCCGAACGCTTCGTGCAGACCCTGCGCGCTTTTCGATCGTCTGCTGGCCCGCGTGCATCGGCCCGCTAGTCTTGCCCGCCGTTCGCTGTGCGCTGGTGCGCGGCGTCCGAGCACCGAATGGAAGACTGGAAGATCACGCGCGACCGCAAGGCCTGCGACCGGCCCGGTTGCCCGCTGCCGTCTGCGCAGCAGTACTTTGCCGTCCTGGAGTTCCCTGCCTGCGTGCGCCGCGACGTCTGCGACGCATGCTTCTGCGACCTCGAGCGCAAGGCCGAGGGGCAGCAGGTCGTGTTCTGGCGGGCGCAGCGGCGCAAGTCGGACAGCAAGGAGCCGGTGCTCGACCTCGTCTCGCTGCGTGCGTTGTTCGACAAGCTCGCGAACGTCGACGACGAGCGCGCGCGCCAGCTCCGCTACTTCTGCGCGCTGCTGCTGCTGCGCAAGCGCGTGCTCAAGATGGTGCCGCCGCGCACGGCTGAGCAGGAGCGCGCGGACCTGGTGGTGGTCGACCCGAAGATGAAGGAGCTCGAGCCGATGTCGCTGTTCGCGCCGGCCATCGATCTCGACGACCTCTCCAAGATCAAGGACGAGTTGCTCGCCGCGATGGGCGAGGATCTCGACGGTGGCCGCGGCGAAGGCTCCGGCGAGAAGGCGGAGGCCGCTGCTCCGGTCGCGGGTCCTTCGGTGGTCGAGGCCGCGGCGGCCGAAGCTGTCGCAGTCGATGCCGATGCCGATGCGGGCGATGCGGTTGCGCGCGATGCGACGGCCAAGGATGTGTCCGTCGTCGTTCCGGCGGAGATGGTGTCCGCGGATGCGGCAGAGGCTGCGGGCGAAGCTGGCGCCTGAGGCCGTTCGCACCGCCTGCGCGTCAGGTCACTTCCAGCTGACGTTCCAGACGAGGTCTTCGTCTTCGACCAGCATCGCCGCGACGGGCAGCACGAGGTGGGCGCGGTTGCGTTCGTGCGCGGCTTCGACGCCGCGTCCCTGGGGCGCCACGCCGGAAGCGATCACCTGGTCCGGCACCTGCACTTCGAGTCGGATCGCGTCAGCGATCTCGTTCCGCTTGCTGTTGGGGTCCTGCACCTTTGCGAGCGAGCGTCGCGTCGCCTCGTCGGGCACGAGCGCCTTCACCCAGGCGAGGTCCTTGTTGCGCCGCAGGAAGACGCGGATGCCGGGCATCTCGGCGTCGGTGCGGACGAACCGGACTTCGCGGTCGCCGAGTTCGATGGAGTCGAGGCTCTGGAAGGTGCCCTGCGAGGACACGAGGTTGGCGCGCACCTGGAAGCTGACGCCCTTCGTCGGGGCCTCGGCGGGGCCGGGAGTCGCCGTCGCCTGCAGCGCGCGAGCCGTCAGCGTGCCGGAGCCGTCCTTGGCCAGCGTGATGTGGATGCCGACCAACTCGGAGTCGGCGCAGCCGGCGAGCAGGGACAGAATGACGACGAGCGAGCTGGTTCGGAGCATCGGGACCTCGCGCACGATCATGTCGAGCGCCGCTCCGCGCTGCCATCGTCCTTTTCGCCCGGTCGTGTCGGGCGAAGGGGTCCCGCGCGGGTCGGGCTTCGTCGAGCTACGCGCAGTCCGTCGTTCGGCAAGGCGGACGGCGCATGGCGCGCGGGCTTCGTGGTCGCCGTCGCAGCGTGGGTCGGTTGCGGTCGGGTGGTTGGTGTCGCGGGGTGGCGTGCGCCGACGAGGTGGGGGCTGCCCCACGGGCTGCGCTATCGCCGGCGGTTGCCG
>CAZEQF010000319.1:0-5048 GCA_964514315.1 uncultured Singulisphaera sp.
GAGTGCGGCATGCAGATCAACTTCACGCGCGGGAACTCAGCGCGCACCATCTCGGGCGTGCCGTCCTTGCTGCAGTTGTCGACGACGATGACCTCGTCGGGCTGCACGGTCTGCGCCGCGATCGCGTTCAGGTTGTCGCGCAGGTCGTCCTTCCGGTTCCAGACGGAGATGACGAGGCTGACGGTGGGCTTCTTGCTCATGATCCGCCTTCGAGCAGCAGTCGATGCAACGGCGCCCACAGCTCGTGGGCGCGCGCGAGTTGGCCGGGCCGCAGGTCCGCGAACATCTCGCAGTGCGTCACGCCGGGGACGTTCACGTTGATCGTCGCGGTGCGATCGCGGTGGTCGCCGAGGCCGGGGATGTCGAAGTAGACGTTCTGGCTCGCGTAGGCCTCGAGCGCGCGGCGCTTCACGGGCCACAACGCCGACGTGTCGAACAACGCGCTCGCGGCGGGGAAGTGGTTCACGCCGAACAGGAGGCAACGGCAGTCGGCGGGCAGCGCATCGGCCGCGCGCATCGCCGCGAAGGCCATCGCGCGGTGGTCGCGGTGCGCCTCGCCGAACCAGAACGAGTAGAGCGTCTTCGGTTGCAGGCGGACGAACGCGTCGCGCACGCGTCGCTCGAGTTCTGCGAGCCGTTCGGGAAGCCCGCCGTCGGGAAGGTCCCAGCGCTCGGGCGCGCCGATGCCGAGCCGCGCGAGCGCTTCCTGCCCCTCGCGTCGCCGCGTCGCGACGATGTCGTTGGTCGCGCCGTCGGGATCGCCTTGTGCGCCATCCGTCGCGTGCACCACCGTGACCGCATGCCCTTGCGCCGCGTGGTGCGCGAGCATCGCTCCCGCGCCGATCACTTCGTCATCAGGATGCGCCGCGAGCGCGAGCACGGGGCCGCGCAGCGCGTTCTTGTCGAGCAGCGGACAGAACAGGTGGTTCATCGCTCCTCCATCGCGCGTCGGTACATCGCGACATATCGCTCCGCGGCGTCTTCGATCGAGCCCATGTCCTGCGGGATCGCGCGCCGCAGCCGTTCGAGCACGTCGCGGCTCCGCGCGACGCCGTGCACCGCTTCGCGCAGCGCAGCCACAGGCGTGACGACCGCGCCGCCGAGCGCCGCGCGTTCGACGAGCGCGCCGTTGTCGGAGACGACGACGGGCACGCCGCGCGCGAGCGCCTCGTCGACGACGAGTCCGTAGGTCTCCTGGCACTTCGACGGGAACACCGCGAGATGCAGCCGCAGCGCGGGATGCGGCATGTGCTGCGTGTAGGCGCCGTGGTAGTGCAGGTCGACGCCCAGTTCCGCGCATTCTCTGCGCACGAGCGCCTCGAACTTCGCGTCGAGGAACGCGCCGGCGAGGTGCAGTTCGCAATCGAGGTCGGCCACTGCGTGCACAAGTTCGAGCACGCCCTTCGGCTCGACGAGGTTGCCATACGTGCCGATGCGGAGCTTCTCGTCGGCGCGCGGTGGAGCGGCGCGTTCGTCCGCAGGCAACGGCCGCAGCAATCCGTGCGGGATCACTTCGACGGGCCGCTCCGTCGGCAGGTTCTCGCGGACGATGCGCGCGGCGGTCCGAGTCGGAGCGGAGAGCTGCTGCATCGCGGCGACCTCGCGGCGGATGCTCGCATCGCGCCCGTGCACTGCGGCGCGCACCACGTCGAGATCAGGATGGCGCAGCTCCAGATTGCAGCAGCGCACGCAGACCTCGCGTTCGGCGCCGGTCGGGCACACGATCCCGTGGCCTTCGGGCGGCGAACGGAAGAAGCGCGGGCACGTGGCCCACACGTCGTGGAACGTCATCGCCGTCGCGATGCGGAGTTCGCGCGCGCGCTGCGCGATGCCCGTTCCGAACTGCGAGAACGAGTGGACGTGCAACACGTCCGGCTTCTCGGCGGCAAGCGCGTTCGCCGCGAGCTCGACGAGCCGCGGACGATCGAGGCGGTTCTGGTCCCACTCGTCGAGGTGCTTGAACGCGCGCAGCACGCGCATGCTTTCGTAGTCTTCGACGCGAAGGTCCTGGCCCGAGTGCACCTTCTCGCTCGACGTCACCACGACGAGGTCGACACCGCGACGCCGCAGCGCGTGGCCGAGCGCGACGACGACCATCTCGGTGCCGGCGTGGATCTCGGGCGGGAAGTTCGAAGTCAGCAGCGCGACCTTCACGACGCCCACAGCTCCTTCTTCGCCTGCTCGAGGAACGCGCGTTCCGCCTGCAGGCGCGCAGGATCGCCCTTGCAGCGCTTCTGGATCGCGATGCGCTCCTCGGCGATGCGCAAGCGGATGACGAGCCGGATCCACATCGCGCCGAACGTGCCGTAGTGCTTCTCGTAGTACGCGAGCCGGTTCTTGTGCCAGAGCACGAGCATCTTGCTGAAGCTCTTCGTCGACGCGCCGCGATGGTGCATCACGACTGCATCGGTGAGGTAGCGCACCTTGCGGCCCGCGCGCCACAGCCGCTTGCTGAGGTCGACGTCGTTGTAGTACAGCGACAACGTCTCGTCGAGGCCGCCCATGCGCACGTACTCGTCGCGGCGCATGCAGAAGCACGCGCCCGGCGGCTGCGGCACGTCGCGCGACGTACGATGGTCGAAGTCCTCCATCAAGTAGCGGCGCTGGATCCACGAGCCCGGCCACCACTTGCCCCACCACGAGTCGAAGCACAGCGCCGACAGGATCGTCGGGAACCGCTGGCACGCTCGCTGCACCGAGCCGTCGGGATCGACGAGCATCGGCGCAACGGCGCCGTAGTCCTGGTTGTCGCGCAGGAAGTCGACGAGCCGGTCGAGCGCGCCGGGCCGAACCTCGGTGTCGGAGTTCAACGTGCAGACGAACTCGCCCTTGCCCGCGAACGCGCCCTGGTTGTTGCCCGCCGAGTAGAGGCGGTTCTCGGCGTTGCGGATCAGCGTGACCTGCGGATACGCGGCGGCGATCGCGTCCGCCGATCCGTCGTGGCTGCCGTTGTCGACGACGATCACCTCGCGAGCGTGCTTCGGCGTCTCCGCGAACAGCGCACGAAGGCACGCGAGCGTCAGCGCCTTCGTGTTCCAGCTCAGGACGACGACCGACAGCACGGGAGGGATCATGCGCGGCTCACTTCGTCGTCGCCGCCTCGGGCGCAGGCTGCGCCGGGGCAGGCGCCGGATTGCGCACGCACTGGTAGCGCCACGTGCCGAGCTCTTCGAGCTTGCCGCCCGCGATGTCGAAGACGCGGCACCAGTAGACCGTCGGACTGAAGTTGGCGAACACGCCCGCGCTCGGCGTCCAATGGTCGCCGCTGCCGAGCAGGCCGCCGCTGAGATGGAAGCGGCTGTCGAGCGACACGAGCAGCAGGTAGCGGTCCGTGCGACGGAACTTCAGCACGGGCGGCTCAGCCGTCGCGCCGAGGTCGACGAACGGCGAGTCCGGCGGCATCCGCAGCTTCTTCTGCCCCCACGGCGAGCGCAGGACCTGGTTGATCTTCTTGTGGACCCAGCGACCGAAGCCGCCGTACCACTTGTGGAAGTAGAGATCACGGCTGATGTCGTGCCGCGTCATCATCGTGGTGAAGTCGGTCTGCCCCGACCGGTTCACGAAGTGCACGAGCTTGCTGTCGGGAACCTGCACGAGCTTCTTGCCCGAGCGGTTGATCATGCGCGAGAGGTCCGCGTCCTCGTAGTAGAGCGGGTAGCGCTCGTCCATCAGCCCGATCGACGCGAAGTAGTCGCGATCGACCAGGAACAGGCAGCCCGACATCATCGGCAGCGCGACCGGCTGCTCGCTCTCCCAGATGCGCAACCACGACTTCACGAGCTTGCGGCCGTAGGCGCGGCGCAGCGGCCGGCAGAACTCGGCGACGGAGCCGACGAGCAGGTCGACCATCGACGGCAACGTGTTGGGCGGCAGCTTGCCCGTGAACTCCTCGTCCCAGAACCCCTTCGGCACCGCGCAACCGCACTCGGGGTGCGCTTCCATGTAGCGGACGAGGTTGCTGATGCAGTCCTTCGGGAACAGCAGGTCCGGGTTGCTGACGAGGATCCACTGCCCGCGGCTCCTGCGGTAGCAAAGGTTGACGCCCTTGCTGTAGCCCGCGTTGTCGTCGTGCATCACGAGCTGGCCGCACAGCGGGTCCTTGTGGTCCGCGGCGACGGCAGCGAGCGCTTCGCGCACGAGCCGGATGCCTTCCGCATCCTGGTTCGGCGACTTGTTGTCGACGACGATCACTTCGAACGGCATCGCGCTGCCGTCCTTCTTGCGCGGCGGGTTCTCCCGCAGCGAACGGATCGCGGCCGCGCAGTCGTGCCACGTGTTGTAGTTGACGATGAGGACCGACATCTCGGGCTTCATGGGGTCCTCCACTCCGGCGATGTTGCCGGAAGGCATGCGGTTCTTGCTCGATTCGATCGCTGCACGATGAGCCCTTGGATCGAAATGCGGCGCAAGGGAAGGCAAGCGGAACTGCGGCCGACCCGGACTCGCGCTGCCGCGCGCGTTCGCAGAGCCGATGCCATGGGCGGTTCAGCGTCCGGACTTGATGTCCGGCAGCTCGGCCTTCTTGGTCTCGAACGTGACGTTCGAGAGCTTGCGTCGGAGCCGTTCGCCGAACAGCGCCTCGCGCTCCTCGTCCTGGCCGTCGTCGTCCCAGTCCTTCTCCTGCGGCTCGAGCGACTTGCCGAGGTCCTCGACCGTCTGGCGCTCGATGCGGTAGCGCACGAGGAACCCCTCCTTCGGGTCGCTCTGGTCGAGCACGATCTCGGCGCGCAGCTTGAGGCGGCCGGGGCGGCCGAGGCCGATCTGCTGCACGCGCCAGCGCGACACCCAGATCGCGAGCCCGCGGTCCGACTCCGTGCTCGGCCCGAAGCCGTCGGTGCGCGCGAGGAAGTCGATCGCGTCGTAGACCTCGGCCTGCGTCGCCGGGCCCGAGCGGTACTCGCGCCACTCGAAGGACGTGCACGCCGTGGACAGCGCAAGCAGGACGAACAGGCCAAGGCGCGGCAGCGACTTCATGGGAGCGCGGCAGTATAGGGATCGCGTGCCGGCCCCGCTGCCGTTCCTGTTCGATCTCGACGGCACCCTCGCCG
>CAZEQF010000320.1:0-5036 GCA_964514315.1 uncultured Singulisphaera sp.
CGTGGCTACGGCTCCTATGGCTACGGCGGTTATGGCGCCGCCCACGGGCAGGGGTGCGCTCGATGTGCCCGTAGAGCATCGTCGCGTTCATCTTGAAGCCATGGCGCTGGACCTTGCGCGCCGTGTCGAGCCAGCCCTGCGGGCCTTGCTTCTCGCGGAAGACAGCCTTGTGGACGCGGTCGACGAGCACTTCGGCGCCGCCGCCGGGGCAGCTGCCGAGGCCTGCCTCGCGCAGGTCCGCGAACACCTCGTCCTCGCTCTTGCCCGAGATCTTCAGGATGTGGTCGATCTCGACCATCGTGAACGCCTTGACGTGGATGTCCGGGCGCGCGCGCTTCGCCGCGCGGACGACGTCGAGGTAGTAGTCGTAGCCCATCTTCGGATGGATGCCGGCGACCATGTGCACCTCGGTCACCGGGCGATGGAGCTGCTCCTTCACCTTCTGCTCGACGACCTCGGGCGACATCAGGTAGCCGCGCTCCTCGCCTTCCTTCGCGGCGAACGCGCAGAACTTGCACGAGTAGATGCAGATGTTCGTGTAGTTGACGTGCTGGTTCACGTTGAAGTAGGTCTTGCGACCGTGCTTCTGCGTGCGCACGCGGTGCGCCATCAGGCCGACCGCCGCGAGGTGCGGCGTCTCGTAGAGGCGCACGCCGTCCTCGAACGACAGCCGTTCGCCGTTGCGGACCTTGGCATCGATGTCCGCGAGCCCGGCGCGCTCGATGAGCTTCTTGGCCAGCGATTCGTCGAGATGGGCGTAGGGGAAGGACTTCATGCGGTGGCCTCCGAGACGACTGCCTTCTTCTGCGATGCGGGCTTGCCGAACTTGTCCGTCGGCGGCGTGTCCACCGGCTGGTACATCATGTTGCGGCGCTGCGGAACGAAGCCCGCGTCCTTGATGTGCCGCTCGATCTCCGGGATCGAGGTCGGGTGCGTGCAGCCGGCGGAGCTGACGACGTTCTCCTCGAGCATCGCCGAGCCGAAGTCGTCGGCGCCCATCGCGAGGCCGACCTGGCAGGTCTTCATGCCCTGCGTGACGAAGCTCGACTGGATGTGCGGCACGTTCTGCAGGTAGAGGCGCGACAGGCTCAGCGTGCGCAGATACTCGGCGACGGTCGTCTTGCGGCCGCCCTTGTCCTTGAGCATCAGCGCGCCCATCGCCGTGTTCTCGGGCTGGAACGTCCACGGGATGAAGGCGGTGAACACCGAGCACTCGTCCTGCAGTTCGCGGATGCGCGTCATGTGCTCGATGCGCTCTGCGTCGGTCTCGACGTGGCCGAACATCATCGTCGCAGTGCCCTTGCCACCGAGCATCGCCCACTGGCGGAACACTTCGAGCCACTCGGATGTGGTGGCCTTCTTGGGCGCGATGATCTGGCGCACACGTTCGACGAGGATCTCGGCGCCGCCGCCGGGAATGCTGTCGAGGCCGGCTTGCTTGAGATCGACGAGCACGTCGCGGACCGGCCGCTTCTCCATCTTGGAGAGGTGCGTGATCTCCGGCGGGCTCATGCCGTGGATCCAGACCTGCGGGTAGCGCTGCTTCAAGTCCGTGAACAGTTGCGCGAACCAGTCGGTCTTGAGCTTGGGGTGGTGGCCACCCTGCAGCAGCAGCTGGATGCCGCCCTTCGCAATGAGCTCCTCGACCTTTTGGTAGATGACCTCGCGCGGCAGCACGTAGCCCTCGGCGTCGCCGGGACGGCGGTAGAACGCGCAGAAGCCGCAGTCCGTGACGCAGACGTTCGTCGGGTTCAGGTTGCGGTCGACGATGTAGGTCACGCGCGCCTTGCCGTCCGCATGGACGGGGTGCATGCGCAAGCGCACGTCGTTGGCCATCAGGCCGAGCGACGGTTGGTCGAGGCCGCGGTAGAGGACGAGGGCTTCGTCGGACGAGAGGCGACCGCCGTCGACCGCTTTGGTCGCGAGGTCGCGCAGGCGGACGGGATCGAGCGCTGCCGGATGGCTCATAGGAGGGGCAAGAAGGTAGGCCGCGGGGCGGTCGGGTTGAAGAGCAGGGGTTGGTTCCTGCCGCGCACGTTCGGCATGCAGCATTCGCCCGCCGCTGCCGGCGGTTGCGATCCGTCGAGACGTCCCGGGGCGGGGTATCGTTGTCCTGCCATGCGCCTGATCCCGGCAACCCTCCTGGCGCTGCTGCTGCAGGCGCCAATGCTCGCCCAGCACGACGAAGCGAAGTCGTGCTGCGCCGAGGAGCGTCCGGTGCTCGAGCCGCTGCCTTCGGACGCGACCGAGAAGGAACGGTGGTTGCGCCGCATCCACGACGAGGCCCCGGCCGACGCGTCGAACCCATATCTCTCGGACCGTTATCTCGATCCCTGGCGGCAGCGGCTGAAGGCGCTGCCGAAGGACGCGCCCTTCGTCGAACAGTTCTCGCTGCGCTGGTCGCTGTCGCTCGCGCTCGTGCGCCTGGGCGAACTCGACGAGGCGATCGAGCTCTGCGCCGAGTGCTTGCGCCTGTGCGAGGCCAATCCGGCGGAGTCGAAGACCTACGTGCCCGAAGTGCTGTTCCGGCTCGCCGCCGCGCACTTCCGGCTCGCGGAGCGCGACAACTGCATCGCGCGCCACAACGCCGAGAGCTGCATCTTCCCGCTCGCGGGCGGCGCGGTGCACGTCGAACGACGCGGCGCCGAGGCTGCGCGCGACCTGTTGGTGCGTGTGCTCGCGCTGCCCGATTCGGACCTGCGGCTCGAGGCGACGTGGCTGCTCAACATCGCGCACATGGCGCTGGGCTCGTGGCCCGAAGGCGTGCCCGAAGCGCATCGGCTGCCGCCGTCCGCGCTCGCGCCCGAGGCGGCATCGCCGCGCTGGACCGAACGCTCGCGCGAACTCGGCCTCGCAGGACACACGCGCGCGGGCAGCGTGGTGATCGACGACTTCACCGGCGACGGGCGTCTCGACGTGATGACGTGCTCGATGGACCTCGACCGTTCGCTGCGGCTCTGCCGCAACGACGGCGGCGCGTTCGTCGACGTGACCAAGGAAGCTGGGCTAGACCGTCAGCTCGGCGGCGGCGCGCTCGTCCAGGGCGACGTCGACGGCGACGGATTGCTCGACGTGCTCGTGTTGCGCGGCGGCGGCATGTTCGCGCCGTGCGAGCATCCGTGCTCGCTGCTGCGGCAGTCGAGCCCGGGGCGCTTCGTCGACGTGACGAAGGATGCGGGCATCGAGGTCGCGGGCCCGACGCGCAGCGCGGCGTTCGCCGACGTCGACCTCGACGGCGACCTCGATCTGTTCGTCGGCTACGAGACCGAGCGGGCCGCGAGCGGCCTCAGGTTCCCGAGCCACTTTTGGCGCAACGACGGCAAGGGCCACTTCGTCGATGCTTCGAAGGAGTCGCGCATCGACAACGACAGTCGCGTCGTGGGTTGCGCGTTCGGCGACGTCGACGGCGACGGGGACCCGGATCTCTACGTGTCGAACTGGCTCGCGAAGAACCGGCTCTACGTCAACGAAGGCGGCGGCGTGTTCCGCGAAGAGGCAGCTGTGCGCGGCGTCGACGGTCCCGAAGCCAGCGGTCCTTGCGGCTTCCTCGACTACGACAACGACGGCGACCTCGACCTGTTCGTCGCCTTCCAGCATCACTACCGGCAGATCCGCACGGTCGCTGCGTTCTATCTCGAAGGCCGTGTCGAGATGGAGGCTTCGCGGCTCTACGAGAACGACGGACAGGGCCGCTTCGTCGACGTCGCCGCCGAGCGAGGCATGCGACGTCCGCTGATGGCGACTGGATGCAACTTCGGCGACGTCGATGCGGACGGCCGACTCGACGCCTACATCGCGACCGGCGCGCACGACCTCGCGGCGCTGTTCCCCAACGCGCTGCTGCTCGGCGGCGAACGGTTCCGCGACGCGACCTTCGCCGCCGGCGTCGGGCACTTGCAGAAGGGCAACGGCGTCGCGTTCGGCGATCTCGACGACGACGGCGACCTCGACCTCGTGTGCCAGGCCGGCGGGTTCTTCCAGGACGACGGATTCGCCGACGTCGCGTTCGTGAATCCCGGGCACGGACGGCATTGGCTCGCGATCGACCTCGTCGGCGTGCGCGACAACCGCTTCGGCCTCGGCGCGCGCATCCACGCCAGGGTCGTCGACGGCGACGGCGGCGAACGCGACATCCATGCGACGGTCGGTCCGGGCGCTTCACTCGGCTGCAATCCGATGCGGGCCTTCCTCGGCCTCGGGGACGCGTCCGCGCTGCGGTTCGTCGAAGTGCGTTGGCCCGCGACGGGCGAGAGGCAGCGCGTCGAAGGCGTGGCGCTGGACGGCGTCGTGCGCATCACGCAAGGCGGCGGCGTCGAACGCCTCGCGCCGGCAGGCGAGAAGCCGACGCGCGACCGCTGACGGCGCCTTTCCAGGGCGCGCCCCGATTCGCCGCGACTACAGTGCGCGGCATGGTCCCTTCCTCGAGCTTGGTTGCGCTCGCGGCGTGCATCGTCGCGTTTGCTGCGAACGCATCGGCGCACGGTGGCCAATACCGCGGGCCCGGCTCGCAGGTCCCGCCGCCCGTCACCGGCGGACCGGTCACGGGACCGCGGCCCGGCACGGCGACGGGCACGAACTGGCAGTTGTGGTGGGAGCACAACAAGGAAGAGCTGCTGCGGCCCCGCGATGTCGGCCAAGGCGCAGTCACCGGCTCGGACGAGTTCTATCTCGGCGTGCGCAGCGGCAAGGCGTCGCGCGAAGCGCAGATGCCGACGGATGTCGATCGACGCGACCGCATCGCGACGGCGCTCGCAGAAGCGCTCGTCGCGAGTTCGGATCGCGACGTCACGACGGCCTGCATGATCGGCCTCGCCAAGGTCGGCTACGACCTGCCGACGCGGCGCCTGTCGCAGCTGTTCGCAGCGCGGTTGTCCGAGCCCAACCAGGAAGTGCGCGAGACCGCTGCGCTCGCGATGGGCATCGCGGGGCTGCAGGACTCGTGGCCGCTGCTCGCTGCGTTGCTGCGCGCCGACGACGAAGGCCGCCGCCTTGCGGGCGGCAAAGAGGATGTCCCCGACCGCACGCGCACGTTCGCG
>CAZEQF010000321.1:0-5017 GCA_964514315.1 uncultured Singulisphaera sp.
ACGGCTGGCACATCGTGCGCCGCGTCGAACACGTGCAGCGCATGTTCATGCTGTTCAGCGACGCGACCATCCCGATGGTCAAGCAACTGCTGCAACGCGATCTGCAGGAGGACTTGCTGTTCTCCGTGCGCAAGGACCGCGCCGTCGAACTCAAGCTCTGAGCGGCAGCAGCCCGGTCAGAGCCAGTAGATCCAGACGAGCAGCCACAACGGATTCGCGACGGTGACGAGCAGCGCGCGCCAGCGGTAGCTGGCCTTCTTCGTCTTGTGGCGGAACACGCGCGCGCCGATCTCCGCGCCGACGCAACCGCAGAGCCACGTCACGAGCAACAACGTCGACTCGCGCACGCGGCGGCCGCCGCGGCCCGCGCGCCACTTGTCGAAGCCGAACAGGAAGAACGCGAACGCGTTCATCCCGACGACCGGCCAGAACACCCACCAAGGCATGGCGTCGGATCATGGCGGCGCGGCCTCGCGGGCAGAAGGCGTTCTCGCAGGCGCGCACGAGCCGCTACGCTGCTCCGCCTCCATGACTTCGCCGGTCACCGCCGCCGACATCGAACTCGCCGCCGCAGCGATCCGCGGCCACGTCGTGCGCACGCCGCTCGTGCCCGCGCCGAGGCTCTCTGCGCAATACGGCTGCGAAGTGCGGCTCAAGCTCGAGAACCTGCACAACACGGGTTCGTTCAAGGACCGCGGGGCTTGCTACAAGCTGCAGCAACTCAAGCGGGAAGGCGTGCCAGGAGTCGTCGCCGCCTCGGCCGGCAACCACGCGCAAGGCGTCGCGTGGCACGCGACGAAGCAGGGCTTGCCGGCGACGATCGTGATGCCGCAGTCGACGCCGTTCTCGAAGGTCGAGCGCACCGAGGCCTACGGCGCGAAGGTGCTCCTGCACGGCGAGTCGCTCGCGGAGTCGCAGGACCGCGCGCACGAGATCGCGCAGAAGGACGGCTTCACGTTCGTGCCGCCCTACGACGACGCGCAGATCATCGCCGGCCAGGGAACGTGCGGCCGCGAAGTGCTGGAAGACTGGCCCGACGTCGAATGCGTCGTAGCGCCGATCGGCGGCGGCGGGCTGCTCGCGGGCATGTCGCTGTGGTTCGAGGCGCACCGCAAGGAGACGAGGATCTTCGGCGTGCAGACGGTCGGCTGCCCGTCGATGCGCGCCGCGGTGCGCGGCGAGCCTGCGCCGCAACTGCACACGCTGACGCTCGCGGACGGCATCGCGGTCAAGCGGCCCGGCAAGCTCACGACACCGATCCTCGCGCGCTGCTGCGAAGACATCCTGCTCGTCGGCGAGGCCGAGATCGAGCACGCGGTGCAGACGCTGGCGTCGCAGAACAAGGTCGTCGCCGAAGGCGGCGGCGCAGTCCCGCTGTCGGCGCTCGCGCAGGATCCCGCGCGCTTCCAGGGCAAGAAGGTCTGCCTCGTCATCAGCGGCGGCAACATCGACCGCCGCATGCTGTCGACGGTGTTGCTTCGCGGCCTGCAGCGCGACGGCAAGATCGCGAGGCTTCACATCGAGATCCAGGACCTGCCCGGAGTGCTTTCGAAGGTCACGCGACTCATCGGCGACACGGGCGCGGACATCATCGACATCGAGCACCAGCGCACGTTCTCGCACTTGCCGCCGCGTTGCGCCGAGTTGCAGGTCGTGATGGAGACGCGCGGGCAGCAACACGTCGAACGCATCCTGCAGCTGCTGCAGCGCGAGGGGTTCCCTTCGCGCAACACGTGACGAAGGGCTGAGCGCGGCAGCGCGCCCCCGCCTCAGCGACGACGGATGCCGTCGAGGTGCGCCGCGAGGTCGTGCGGCGACGCGAAGCGCGCTCGCGCCGACGCATCGCGAGCCAGCACCGCGCGCGCGAGCGGCGCGAGGAAGTCCGGCGACTTCGCCATCGCGCGCGAGAACTCCGCGTCGTGGCGCAGGCGATGCTCGAGGTCGGCAAGCAGCACAGGCTGCGGCCGGATGACGACCGACCACGGCTTGCCCTCCGCATGGCCGCGCGCGCGCGGCCCGTGAAGGTCGAGCAAAGAAGTCTTCGGTCCGTCGGTCCTGTCGTCGTTCATCGCATCCGCCTCGTCAGTCGCCCCGCGAGTGGCCGCAGAGACGCCGCGATACGTCGCGAACTTCGAAGGATGCGCGCACTCGGGCAAGGATCCGCGCACCTCTGCGAACGGCCGCGGCGCGACGTCCCGGATGCAGACGGCGACGGACCGCGCAGTTCGCGCGACCGTCGCAGAATGCGTCACTTCGCGGCGTTCTCGCGCGCTGACAGCTCGGCGGCGACGTCGACGTCCCACTCGACGGTCTCGCCGTCGCGGATCGCGCGCGTGACGCGCAGCTCGGGCTTGCCGGGCTCGCGCACGACGATCGTGTAGGTGTCCGGCGGAACGGATCCGAACTCGTACCAACCGCTGTTCGCAACCGAGTCCTTGCCCGCCATGAGCCGCTTCATCACCGACAACGTCGAGACGCGCGACACGACAGCCTTGCCGTTGCCGTCGAGCACCGAGACGTTCGCGAGCGGGATCTGCGACTTCGCGACATTCGTCGCGCGCAAGCGCAACGTCGCGCCGCGCACGATGCGCAGCTGCACGTCGGCAGTCGCGTTCTCGTCGACGCGAACGTCCTGCAGCTTGCCTGCCTGCAGCGCCTCGGTGTCGACGCGCAAGTCGTAGACGCCTGGCGTCACGCCTTCGATCGCGAAGCGGCCGTCCTCGCCGGTCACGATCGGGGCCTCCTGCATGCCGAACATCGACGCGAGCATCCCGCCGCTCGCCTTCTCGCGCGGCAGCGACGTCTCGGCGTAGTGGATCTCGGCGGCGCGAACGGGCGCGCCCGAGCCGTCGACGACGATGCCGGTGATGCGGCCTGCGAGCGGAACGGTGACGACGAGCCCTTCGACGTTCGTTGCGCCGTCGACGACGACGCCTTCGAGTGCCGCCTGCCCGTACGACTTGCCGTCGCCCGAGCCGCCGCGACGGCCGCGGCCGCGCGCGCCCGCGCGCAGGCGATACGTGCCCGCGGACACGCTGCGCATGCGGAACTCGCCGTTCTGGTCCGTGCGCGCCTGGCTGAGCCCGCCTTGCGCGATCATCGCGACGAGCCCGTCTTCCAGGCCCGAAGACCCTTGGTCGCTGCCCAGCGAGACCTGGATGCCCGACACCGGGTTGCCGCTCGAATCGAGCACGCGGCCGCTGACTTCGCTGCTCGGCAGGTCGAGGTCGAGGCGGAAGTCCGTCTGTCCTTCGGGGATCTCGATCTGGAGCGACGTCTGCACCGGGCGGCCTTGGAAGCGCGAGATCTGCGCGACGTAGCTGCCGGGCTTGATGCCGGTGAGTTCGTAGCGGCCGTCGTCGCCGGCAGCGTCAGCGCGAACGCCCATGCCGAGCAAGCCGTCGCGGTCCTGGCCGAGCATCGTCACGAGCGCGCGCGGCACCGCGGCGCCGTTCTCGCGCACCATGCCGAAGACGCGCACGCCGTCTTCGCTCTCGTCGGCGATGTCGAGGCGCGAGACCTTGCCCGCCTTCACGGCGACGGTCTTGAGCCGCATGTTGCTCATGAGCTCGAGCGGGATGTTGTCGGCGCGCTCGTCCATGCGCGACTTGAAGACCACGTATTGGCCCTGCGCGAGGCCGTCGACGACGAAGTGGCCGCGCTTGTCCGTCGTCGCGCTGCGCAGCGTGCCGCTCTGCATCGAGAACGCCGCGATCACCGCGTCGGGCAACGGCCGCCCGAGCATGCCCGTGACGTCGCCTTCGATCGAACCGCCCGCGTCGACGGTGATCTCGATCGGCGCGATCGGCTGGTCGGCGACGATCTGCACGTCCTTCGCCGACGACTTCGCCATGTCGGGATGGCGCGCGGTGAATCGATACGCGCCCGTGGACAGCGCCTCGATCGTGAAGCGACCTTGGCTGTCGGTCATCGCGCTCTTGCGGCCTTGCGCGGACGAGAGGCCGAGGAAGTCCATGTCCTCCGGGTCGATGTCGACCGAGAACAGGCCGCGGTCCTTCTTCTCCTTCTGCTTGTAGGCGGTGACCTGCGCGTCGCTGATCGGCTTGCCCGTGAGGCCGTCGACGACAATGCCCGCGGCGGTCAAGCCCTTCGACAGCGTGAACGTCAGTTCGCCAGCAGTCTGCGCGGGCGCGAGCGCGATCTCCTGGTTGTCGGGATCGAGGTAGCCGTCGGCGCGCACGCGCACGCGAACCGAACCCGGCGGCACGCCGCGGATCTCGAAGCGGCCGTCGTCGGCTGCGACCTCGCGCCAGTTGCCGTCCATGCTCATGCCGCGCTCGGCCATCGTCTGGCCTTCGGGCATTTGGATCGTGCGGTCGCGCGGCGCGCCGCCGCGTTGCCACGAAGGGCCGCTCATGCCGTCGGCATTGCCGCGGCCGCGCGACGCGGTCGCTTCCGCAGGCTTGCCGCCTTTCGCATCCTTGTTCGTGTCGTTGTTCGCGTCCTTGCTGTCCGCGACGGGCGCGGGCTCGGTCGAACGCGTGTCGACGCGGAAGCGCGTCACGGGCCTGCCTTCGCCGTCGACGACGACGCCACGCACGACGCCGCCGCGCTGGATCTGCACTTCGATCGACGGCTCGTCGATCTTCACGCCCATGCGCATCGCGGTCGTGTAGCCCGCCTTGCTCGCCTGCACGACAAGCCGTTCGCCGGTCATGCCGCGCGCGGTGAACGCGCCGTCCGCGTCCGTCGTCACTTCGACGCGACGGATCTTCAGCATCATCTTGAGGAACTGCGGATCGTCGGGACGTTCCCACGGACGCAGCTCGACGGTCGCGTTCGCGACAGGCTTCTTCTCGTCGTCGACGACGCGCCCCGTCACCGTGCGCCCGTCACCGAGACGCAGTTCGAGGTCGGAGTAGACGCCGCCATCGACGACCGCGAGGTCTTCCACCGGCGACGGTGCGAGCCCGTCGGCGGCAGCGACGAACGCAACGCGGCCCGAAGCGACGGGGCGCAGCGAGAAGCGGCCCTCGGCGTCGGTCGTGATCGGCTC
>CAZEQF010000322.1:0-5007 GCA_964514315.1 uncultured Singulisphaera sp.
GCAGCGAGCCGTCGGGCGGGTCGATCGCGACCTGCCGCGTCGAGCCGCCGCCGTTCGCCCACGGCATCACGGGCTGCTCGGCGAGCGGGATCACGCGGAGGCGCGAAGGCGATGCCATGTTGCGATCGTCAGCGTCCCGCGGAATGCGCAGCCACGTTCTCGTAGAGCCACGTGAACGAGCGTCGTTGCATCGGCGGCACGAGTGCGTCGCGCTCCTCCTTCGCCTTGCTGTGTCGCTGCCGGGGCGTCGGCTTCTTCTGCTCCTCGGACTTGCTGAGCTCGAGCATCACCTCTTTGCGCTTCGACTCTTCGACGCCTTCCAGCGCCTTTGCCAGTCGCTCATTCAACGCGTTGATCTCCTTCTGCGCAGCCGCGATCTCCTGGTCGAGCTCCGCCACGCGCTTCTGCTGCGCCTCGTCGAGCTCCTTCTTCGGCAGCGCCCACGTCGAGTAGCCGCCGACGACGAGATCGAGGTCGCCGTCGCCGTCGGCATCGGCCGCGTCCATGTAGAGCCCGGCATCGGGCCGCGTCGGCTGCGTTGCGCCGCGTTCGCTCGCCGCGACCAACGTCCACGGCTCGTCGAACTTCGGCGCTGTGTCGTCGCCGACGTTGCGCCACAAGAACACGCCGCCGCCGGGTCCGTCGCCGTAAGCATCGCCCATGCTGCCAACGAGCAGGTCCTTCTTGCCGTCGCGATCCCAGTCGATCGTGCGCAACGTCGTGACCGTGCCGACGACGACCATCGGCTTGCCGTTCGCGAGCACGACCTCGTTCTTCGGCGCGAACCTCGGCTCCTTCGCAGTGCCGTCGTTGCGCCGCAGCATCACGTGGCCCTTCTTGTGGTCGCCGAGCAGCAAGTCGAGGTCGCCGTCGCAATCCCAGTCGACAGCCCACGCCGACGTCAGATGGAGCCCGCTCCATTCGCCTTCGGGGTCACACCGCTTCGCGTCGTCCCACTTCTCGGGCTTCGTGTCGTGGTTCCAGAACTGGTTCATCACGATGCGCGCGCCGTCGCGGTCGAGGATCTGCTCCGGCTGCGCATAGCCGTCCGCCGATCCGCGCGCGAGGTGCGGCGAGCCGTCGAACGTGGCCGCCACGATGTCGAGCATCCCGTCTGCGTCGAAGTCCACGAACTGTGGACTCATGCCGATGCATCACCAGTTGGCGAAGTCGAGCTCCTTGCCGTCCTTCGCGAGCAGCTTCGTCTCCGCCGCGTAGCGCGCAGGCCCCTCACCCTTCTGCCGCAGCGCGACGGTGATCTTGCCGCGAAGGTCGCCGACGACGAGGTCGAGCAGGCCGTCTCGATCGACGTCGTGGAACACGGGCGACGGGTACGAGCGGTTCTCGCCGAGGCCTTTGCCGCCGGCCTCGAGCCGGACCGGCGCAGCGAACTGCGGCGCCTGCGCGCCGAGCGCCACCGTGAGGCCGAGGACGGAGAACGAAACGACGCAGAGGTTGTGGTTCATGGCGCGATGGAGCCCGCGAGGGCCGGAAGAGGCCGCGCAGTGTAGCGAGCGAGGCATGGCCCGGGATGCGGACGCGAGCCGCAACTTCATGGCAGCGAGGTCGAATCCGCGCGGCCGCTGCGCCACGCTTCCCCTTCCGCATCCTCGTCCTTCTGCGCGACGAACTGCGACGTCCGCATCCGGCCACGCACTTGCCTCCATCCGCCCCCCACCCCGAACACGCGCGCGGCTTTGCCGCCGCGGCTGTGTGCTACCTGCTCTGGGGCGTCGTCCCGATCTACTGGAAGCAGCTCTCCGGCATCGGCTCCGTCGAAGTGATCGCGCACCGAGGCCTGTGGTCGCTGGTGGTGCTCCTTTGCATCCTCGCCGGGACGACAGGCTTCGCGCCCGTTCGCGCCGCGCTCGCCGATGTGCGCGTGGCGGCCACCGGCTTGCTTGCATCGTTGCTGCTCACGGGCAATTGGCTGCTCTACGTCTACGGCGTCAACACGGGCCGCGTCAGCGAATGCAGCCTGGGCTACTTCCTCGTGCCGCTCGTGAACGTGGCCACCGGACGGTTCTTGCTGCACGAACCGATGCGCCGCGCGCAGTGGGTTGCGATCGCGTTCGCTGCTGCAGGCGTCGCGTGGATGGTCGCGCAAGTCGGCGAGACGCCGTGGCTCGCGCTCGGCCTTGCAGGCACTTGGGGCACGTATGGCGCATTGCGCAAGAAGGCGAGCCTCGGCGCCGCCACGGGCCTCGCGCTGGAGACGACACTGACCGCGCCGCTCGCGCTCGGCTACCTCGTGTGGACGGAGATGCAGGGCAACGGCGCGTTCTGGCACGGCGACCTGCAGACGCAGGCCTGGCTCGCGAGCACCGGCGTCGTCACCGCGATCCCGCTCTGGCTGTTTGCGTACGGGGCGAGCCGCATCCGCCTCGCGACCCTCGGACTGCTGCAGTACATCGCGCCGAGCGTGCAACTCGGCGTCGGCGTGTGGATGTATGGCGAGGCCTTCCCTGTCGAACGCGCCGTGGGATTCGCATGCATCTGGATGGGACTCGTCGTCTACACCGCCGAGAGCCTCGTCGTCATGCGCCGCATGCGGGCGAAGTGAGCGGGTTCCTACGCGCTCTTCGCGCTTGCTTCTGCCCGACCGTAGCGGTTCGATCCTGCGGTCCAACTTCACACGGACACAACCAACACAACCACACCATGAAGAAGACCATCACGGCTCTCTGCGCCGCTGCACTGCTCGGCACCTCCTGCGTCGGCCCGTACAACGCGTTCAACTCGGTCTCGTCGTGGAACTCGAAGGCCACGGACAACAAGTTCCTGAACGAGCTGATCTACATCGGCCTCTACATCGTCCCGGTCTACCAGCTCGCGGCCTTCGGCGACGCGGTGATCTTCAACTCGATCGAGTTCTGGGGCGGCGAGAACCCGATCAGCAAGCCGGCCGAGTTCAAGAGCCAGGGCAAGTGAGCCCGGTTCGCCCGTGCTAGCACGGGCTGTGACTCCAGACTGCCTCGCCTCGGCGAGGCAGTTTCGTTTCCAGGGTGTTCGTTTCCGAGAGACGAGCCGCGCCTATTTGCCCGCGTAGTCCGGGTTCTTCGTCGGCATCGCCGCGTCGATCGCCTTCAGGTAGTCGTCGAGCCGTTTCTCCAGTTCGGCCTTCTTCTCCGGCAGCGACGCCGCGAGGTCCTTCGCTTCGCTCGGATCCTTGCCGAGGTCGTAGAGGCGAACGGAGCCGTCTTCGTAGCAGCGGATCAGCTTGTGTGCGCCGAGCCAGATCGCCGACGCGGGCCCGCCGTTGCCGAGGTCGTAGTGCGGGAAGTGCACGACGAAGTCCTCGCGCGGCCGCGCAACTTCGGCCTTGGCGTCGCCGCGCAGCACGGCAGCGAGGCTGCCGCCTTCGACGCCGTCCGGCAGTTGCTTGATGCCTGCGAAGTCCGCGATCGTCGGCAGCAGGTCCGCGCCGCTTCCACGCACGTGCGACGAAACCCCGCGTGCCACACCGGGACCGCGCACCAGGAACGGCACGCGCACGCCGCCTTCGCGCACGCTGCCCTTGCCGCCGGACAGCGGCGCGTTGCTGTTGCGGCCGGACATGCCGTGGTCGAACGAGACGAACACGTAGGTCGATTCGTCGAGGCCCAGTTCGCCGAGCCCTGCGAGCAAGCGCCCGATGTGTCCGTCGACCTCGTGCAGGATCGCCGCCTGCCACATCGCCTTCTCGCGAGCAGAACGGATCTGCTGCGCGAGCTTCTGCCGCGTCTCCGCGCTCGACTCCTCCGCCGACCCGCCGCCGTAGTGCGAGAGTTGCAGGTAGAACGGCCGGCCGGCCTCCTTCTGCGCCTTCGCGAACGCGAGCCCCTTGTCGGTGATCGCCGCCGCTTGCTCGGGGTTGGGCTTGGGATCGCGGCCAGGGCCCTGGTTCGTGTTGGGCCCATCGTGTTCGTCGAAGCCGTGCGCCGACGGCGCCTGGCGACCGACGTGCCACTTGCCGAAGTGCGCCGTCGCGTAGCCGCTTTGCTTGAGCATCTCGGCGATCGTCGTGATCGCGGCGGGCATCTCCGGCGTGCTGCGCGGAGGGAGCAGCCTGGTCTGGCCGCTCTCGTCCTCGGCGCTGGTGTCGGGAGCCTGGTTGCGACGCTGCCCGCCGCCGCCACCGCCATTGCGACCGCCACCGCCGCCAGCCCCGCCGCCGCGCCGCTCCTGGCCGCCTTCGTTGACGTAGGTCATCTTGAGCTTCGCGGCCGAGATGCCCGTCAAGAACGTCGCGCGCGCCGGCGTGCAGCGCGGAGCCGAGACGTAGAAGTCCGAGAACCTCGTCCCGTCCTTGGCGAGCGCCTCGAGGTTCGGCGTGATCGCGAACGTGTTCTTCGCGTCCGGCAGGCGATCGTCCATCGCGACCGACGTGCTGGACCAACCCGCGCCCGTGCCTTCGAGCTGCACGAACACGAAGTTGGGGTGCTTTTGCGTCGACTGCGTCGGCGTCGCAGGCTTGCTGCCCTTCGCGGGATCCTGTGGCAGCGCCCGCAGGGGCGACGCCGCGGCGATGGCTGCACAGAGGAGCAGGAGAGGCAAGGGCGAGGCTCGTTCCATGGACGGATCTCGGTGCACGAAAGGGCGCCGGAACGCAGCCCCCGTGGAGCATCCCACAGCAAGGGAGCCCCTCGCCATGCAGTCGTCCGCCGCGATCTCGGCTGCCTGGACGAACGACGCGAGCATGCGACGAGGGCGCTGCGCCGAATCGCCGCGATATGGTGCGCCAGTGGACCACGACGAATTGCAGCGCCTGCGCGCGGAGAACGAACGCCTGCGGTTCCAGCTCGAAGACCTCCGGCAGAAGCTCGGCCCCTATCCGCCGGGGCATTTCCATTCGCCGATCCCCGACCTCGACGAGGTCCGCCGGGACGAAGCGAAGGTCTACGTGGCGGACGACCGCGACCTGCCGGGCATCGACCGCGACGAAGCGCGGCAGTGGGCAGTGCTGAACGAGCTCGCGCGCTTCGCCGGGCAAGAGGCCCTCGCGCGCCACGCGACGGCGGGGCGCAG
>CAZEQF010000323.1:0-4994 GCA_964514315.1 uncultured Singulisphaera sp.
GACGACGAACGCGACGACAAGAAGCCGCTCGTCGCGGGCGCGCAGGGCTTCCAGCAGTCGCAAGGCCGCAGCACGGGCATCGTGCTGTCGTCGGACGGCTGGATCCTCGTGTCGCGGTTCTGCCTCAACTACGACCCGACGACGATCCTCGTGACGATCCCTGGCGGGGCCACGTTGACCGCCGTGCGCAAAGGCGAGGACCAGAGTCGCGGCATCGCGTTGCTCAAAGTGGATGCACAAGGACTGCCGACCGCGAAGTTCGTGGCGCCTGCCGACGTGCGTGTCGGGCAATGGGCGTTCGTGCTCGGGCGGACGTTCGGCGTCGACGAGCCGACGGTGCACTTCGGCATCGTCAGCGCTGTGCGACGGCAGTTCGGCCGCGCGTTGCAGATCGACGCCTACACCTCGCCCGCCAACTACGGCGGCGCGGTGGTCGACGTCGACGGCAACGTGCTCGGCATCGCGGTGCCGTTGTCGCCCGCGGGCCGGAACGCAGGCGTCGAGTGGTACGACTCGGGCATCGGCTTCTGCGCGACGATCGCGGACATCGCGCCGTTGCTGGAGCGCATGAAGAACGGCGAAGTCCTGCAACGCGGCTGGCTCGGCGTGTCGCTCGACGCGGCGCACCTCGGGCCGGGCGCGAAGTTGTCGGGCACGCCGAAGGACGGGCCCGCGGCGCAGGCGGGCATGCGCAAGGGCGACATCGTCACGCAGATCGACGGCGTCGCGGTGCGCAATGGCGCGCATCTGCAGATGCTCGTCGGCGCGCGCATGGCGGGCGAGGAGCTGTCGTTCGTCGTGCAGAAGAAGCGCGACGAGGCGCCGCTCTCGGTGACGATCGCGCTCGCGGACCTTCCCGGCAGCGCGGATGCGGAGAGCAACGCCGTCGAGCTGCCGGCCGGGTTCCCGGTGCCCGAGCCCGAGAAGAAGTGAGCGCGCCTTCCGATCGCGACGCGGAACTCGCCGCATTCCGACGCGAGCAGCGCGAGCGTTGCCGCGCGCTGCGCCGCGCGGCGGGACAAGAAGTGCGCGATGCCGTCGTCGCCAGCGTCGATCGCGTCGTCGATGCGTTGCTGCGCGAACGACCGGATGTGTGCATCGCGTTCTACTGGCCGATCCAAGGCGAGATCGCGTTGTTCGCGTCGATGCAGCGCGCGCTGGACCGCGGCGCAACGGTCGCGCTGCCGATCGTCGTCGCACAGGACACGCCGCTCGTGTTCCGTGAGTGGACCCTGGCCACGGCGATGGAGTCCGGAATGTGGAACATCCCGATCCCGTCGGCGAGCTCGCGCGAAGTCGACCCGCACGCGTTGTTCGTGCCGCTCGTCGGCTACGACGACGCGGGCTATCGCCTCGGCAACGGCGGCGGGTTCTACGACCGCACGCTCGCTGTGCGCGCGCCGCGGCCGCTCGCGATCGGCGTCGGCTTCACGTCGTTGCGCATGCCGACGATCCGACCGCACGAGCACGACATGCCGATGGACTTCGTCGTCACCGAGGCTCCGTTCGACGCCGCTTCGTTCGCGGACCGCTGCGCGAGGCTTCGCTGACCGGACCGAGTGCTGCAGTGCCATGAAGACGGCGTGCGCCCTTCTTCGCGAACGCCATCCCCGCAAGGTGCGCGTTCAGCGGCGCAGCCAGCCGTCGAAACGTCGGAACAGCATCGGCATCACGAGGTAGCTCATGAGTGGCACCACGAGCGCCGTGACGCAGAGTGTGACGACCGGCAGCGGAAAGCGCGGCAGCAAGATCGGGAGCAGCACCCAGAGCACGGCCGTGATCGTCGGCCAGATGCCGAGCCATGTGAGGAGCACGGCTTTGTGGCGGTTGGGCATCTTCTGCGGCTGGAGCATGGCCCGCGCAGCCTAGTGGGGGAGCGATGTGCGCAGTGGTCGCGCTTTTGTCGCGATGCCGCACTTCTCACAGCTGCATGCTGCGCCGGCGCACCTGCGGAAAGCTCATGCATCTCTGACCTTGACGGTTGTCGACAGGCCATTGGGCTCGCAACGGCGCAGCGCAGTTGCGTTCTCGGTCATCGCACGCGCACCTACGACGGCTCGCGCCGGAGTTCGGTTGGAAGTCGGGGTTCGAAGCGGCCACTTCTCAGGTGCGGCAGATCGCGGACGTGGGGGCGAAGGGAGCCCGAGGTTTGCGACAGCCAGGACAGCAGCCATGATGCTCGGCCCGATGTCGTTCCGTCCCGGCCACCTGATGCTGCTGTTGCTGCTCGTCTGCGGCATCGCGCTCGCCTCGACGTCGCGGCAGGCCGCATACGGCGCGCCGATTCCGGAGACGGCGACCGCGCGTGCGGGTGCTGCGTGGCCGCGCGCGGCGGGCGAGGCAGTCATCCCGGCCGCGCCGTCGCGCGTGGTCGCGGCGTCGGTGTTCAGCGCCGAGGTCCTGTTGGAAGTGCTGCCGCAGCAGCGGCTCGCCGGCGTGCACTTCCTTGCGGCGGACGCGCGCTACAGCCGCGTCGCGGACAAGGCCAAGGCGACGCAGTTGCTCGGTGCGTCGCCAGAACAACTCATCGCCGCACGGCCCGACCTCGTCGTGATCGACGAGTTCACGCTCGCGGACACCGCGATCCTGCTGCGCTCGTTCGGCATCCCGGTCGTGCGCACGCGACCGGTCGCGAGCTTCGACGATGTCGCGGCCAACATCCGGCTGCTCGGCTTCGCGACCGGCGCCGACAAGGAAGCCGAGGCGCTGTGCGAACGCATGTTCGCGCGTCGCGAAGCGATCCGCGAAGCCGGCAAGTCGCTCGGCGCGTGGCGCGTGATGAACTGCAACGGCGCGCTCGACACCTACGGCGCGCGGTCGTTGCTCGACGACGCCGTTCGCATCGCCGGCGCGTCGCATCTGCCCGCGGACCACGGCGTCGGCGGCTACTGCAAGCTCGACGTCGAGACCGTGCTGGGCTGGCGGCCCGACGCGCTGCTCGTCAGCGTCGGCGACAACGACGACGCAGCGTGGGTCGGCCAGCATCCTGGCTTGCGCCTCCTGCCGTGCGTGCAGCGCGGCCGCGTCGCGCGCATTCCGGCGTCGCTGCTCAGCAGCACGTCGCACCACGCGATCGAAGTCGCGGCATTGCTGCAGCAGACGCTCGTCGCCTGGGAGAAGCCGTGACGTCGCGCCGCGCGCCGATGCCGCTGTTGTCCGCGATGGCCGCGACGTTGCTGCTCGCGGCGATCGCGCATCTGTCGTGGGCGCCATCGGGCCCGGGCTTCTCGGCCGTGCTCGCCGCGTTGTTCGGCGACGGCGATGCGCTCGATCGCCAGATCGTGCTGCAGTTGCGGTTGCCGCGATTGCTTGTCGCGGTGTTCGGCGGCGCTTCGCTCGGGCTCGCGGGAACTGTGATGCAGGCTTCGTTCCGCAATCCGCTCGCGTCGCCTGACGTCGTCGGAACGGCAGCAGGCTCCGCGTTCGGCGGCGCAGTCGCGATCGCCGCGGGCTACGCCGCGTCGAGCGTGTTCGCCGCGCCGGTCGCTGCGTTGTTCTCTGCAGTGCTCGTGACGACGCTCGTGTTCGCCTTCGCCGGAACGGGCCCGCGCTTCTCGGTCGCCGGACTGCTGCTTGCGGGCGTCGCGCTCAACACGTTGGTCGGCGCGCTGACGACGTTCGTCGTGACGTTCACGGTCGACAACTACTCGGCCAGCTCGAGCGTGCTGTTCTGGTTGATGGGCGGGCTCGACGCGCAGGACTGGAGCAAGGCGGCGATCACGCTCGGCGGCTTCTGCGCGTTCGGCCTGCCGCTCGCGGTTCGCAGCCGGCAGCTCGACCTGCTGACGTTGTCGGAGGAGAGCGCGTGGAGCCTCGGCCTCGACGTCGTGAACGCTCGGCGTTGGCTGCTGTGGTTCGCGTGCGGCCTAACCGCGGCGACGGTCGCCAACACCGGCGGCATCACGTTCCTTGGCCTCGTCGTCCCGCATCTCGCGCGCCTGCTCGTCGGCCCCGCGCACCGTGTGTTGCTGCCCGCATCGGCGTTGCTCGGCGCGGTCGTGCTGTTGCTCGCGGATCTGCTGTGCCGCGGCCTGCCGATCGCCAACTTGCGCCTCGGCGTCGTCACGAGCCTGTTGGGCGCGCCGTACTTCCTCTACCTCCTGGCGCGGCATCGCCGCGGGGAGGCGATGCGATGACGTTGTCGTGCACGTCGGTCCTGGTCCGCCACGGTTCGCGAACGGTGCTCGCAGGCGTCGATGTGTCGCTGCGTCCCGGCGAACTCGTGCTGCTCGCGGGCAGGAATGGCGCCGGCAAGAGCACGTTGCTGCGCGTGCTGCTCGGCGCGCAACGCCCTGACCAAGGCGAGGTCGCGCTCGATGCGCAGCCGATCGGCACGTTCGAGGCGACGCATCGCGCGCGGCGCATCGCGTTCGTTCCGCAGGCGGCCGAGAACCCGTTCGAGTTCACCGGCAGGGAACTCGTGGCGATGGCGCGCCACGCGCATCGCGGCAACTTCGAGAAGGAGACCGAACGCGACCGCGGCGCGATCGCGTGCTCGCTCGAGGTCGTCGACGCGCTGTCGTTCTGCGACCGTCCGGTCACGACGCTGAGCGGCGGCGAACTTCGGCGCATCGCGATCGCGCGCGCGCTCGCGACCGAGGCGCCGCTGATGCTGCTCGACGAGCCGCTCACCAATCTCGACCTCGAGCACGCGGTGTCCGTCGCGGCATTGCTGCGCCTGCTCGCGGACCAAGGCCGCGGCCTGCTCGTCGCCGCGCACGACCTCAACCTGCTCGCGCCGGTCGCGCATCGCTGCGTGCTGCTGCACGAAGGCAAGGTGTTTGCCGACGGCCCGCCCGAGCAAGTGCTGCGCGACGAAGCGATCGAGCGCGTGTTCTCAGTCCGGTCCTCGACGCCGCAGGGCATGTTCCCGCGCGAGTTCCGCAGGTTGGACAAGAAGGGCTGAGGCGCGTCCGCGCGCTGGTTCCTGTTGTTCCGAGCGGTCGGTCCGTCGAGCCTGCGGTGGGGAAGGGACTTGGATCGAATGGGGGGGG
>CAZEQF010000324.1:0-4984 GCA_964514315.1 uncultured Singulisphaera sp.
CCTGATCCATCGCACAGGCTGCACGACACCGCGATCTGTCCCCCCAAGAACTCACGCGGTGCGCACTGCCCCTATCGTCCCGACTTGTGCTCGTCTTGAAGCCTTGTCCGAGGTCGCGATGGCAAGGGCGAAAGGCCGCGCAAAAAAACGGAGCAGCTGCGCAAATCCGGCAGCCGACGCTTCGGGGTCAGTTCGGCGCGAGGCGCATCCGGCGCGCGCAACCGCCGTTGGCATGGGGACCGACGCATTGCGTCGAGGCGGAACTTGCCCGGCGGCTGCCATCACGGCGCGCGGCAGCGCTCCAGAAAAAAAAGACGCCGACAACCCAGACCGGCCTGAGTGCTTCCGAAACCCTCACTTGAATCGGAAGCGCCGGGAGCCGGGTTGCCGGCCATTCCATGCGCTGGATATCTAGCGAAGGGCGTGCCGAGCTCCCGGTCATTTCGCTCGGTTTTCTTCAACCTCCCGTGTCACGGGCAGTTGCCGCCGAAAATCTCCGAAAGCAGAGTCGGCAACCAGGTCAAAAGTCCGCCCGGAGGCGGCAGAAAAGGAAATTGCGATTGCCAACCTTGCAAGCCTTGCAAACTTCAGTTCGGCAATAAGTCCACATCCTCAGGCCGGATGCCGACTTCGATCGCCTCGATCTGCAGCCGTGACGCCGGGCGCCCAGCTCCGTCGAGGAACGTCCGTTGGAAGGGGATCTTCAGGCCGTGCACGTCGCGCCAGTCGGTCAACCGAATGGTGCGGCGAGCCCGCTCGGAGCCCGATTCGACCACCCACTCGGTGGGCAACCCACTGGCAGCGGCGACGACGATCTCGACCGCGTCCCGCGCGGGCGTCGGCGCCGGCGACGGCCCCATCACGCCGGAGGCGGGCATGGCGACGAGGCGGACGCGCCAAAGGTCAGGGGCCGAGGAATGCGCGATCTCGTCGGATTCCTCGACGTAGCGCTCCGCATCCAAGAGCCGCCAAGGGAACCCAGCCTGCGCGGCGAAGAACTCGATCTCGCGCGTCGCCTGCGGCTCCAGGGTCGGCCATGGCATTCCATGTCGTTCGGCCTCCACCTTGCCGCCGCGCCGCAGGAACGTCCTGCCGTCCGCGAACTGCAACCGCTCGCGCTCGCTCCGCATCGCATCGGTCCACTGCACGACCTCGCGGTCCCCGAGCACGGCTTCGCGCTCGCCCAGCACGAGCACGCGCCAGCGGATCTTGACGATGCCCCACGAACGGAACGTCGCGGCATCGCCGGCGGCGGCAATGGCGCGCACGAGGCCACGGCAAGCACCGCGAACTCCGTCCGCGCGAACTGGCGACGGTTGGACACGCGCACTCGGCGCAACTTCGCCGAGCGGCGCGGCCGGCATGGAAGGGACTGCAGTCGTCGGCGTGGCAGTCGACGCGTCCTTGGGCGCCGAGGTTGCCGCGTTGGCTCGGGCGGAGGAACTGGCCGTGCCCGACGAAGGTGCCACGGGCCAACCGTTCGCGTCGAAGTCGACGCCGAGCTTCTGCGTCGTCGTCGGCGTCGTCGTCGGCGTCGGCACAGGCGCTGCGCCGCCCGGCGCCTGCGGCAGGAGGAGCATCAATGCGAGGATCACGCCCATGCCATCGGCAGGACCGCGGCCACGAGTTGAAGGAGACCGCCGCGGAATCGGCTGCGCGCTTCCCCCGCGCTCCCGCCACGGCGATGCTGCGCCCGTGCAGCCGTCGAGCCTCTGCCCAGCCGTCGTCCTCGCCCTTGCGCTCGCCGCTTCGTCGTGCGGCGGCGCGCCGGTGTCCGTGGGCCGCGCCGAGATCCCACGCGACACAGCCGTCGTGCGCGCGTTGCCCAAGGGGTCCGTCGTGCGCATCGTCGGCAGCGAGGGCGCGCCTGCCGTGGGCGCAACCGGCGAAGTTGCGGACGGGCTGCTGCGCGAGGCCCTTCGCCAGTCTTCGTGGTTTGACTTCGCCGCGGGACCGGTGGCGGCCCCGTCCACGCTCGGCGAGGCCGTTCGCGTCCGCTTCGACGGCCAAACGTCGCGCTGCGAAGCCCGACTCGCGGACGGCGACCTGCTCCTCGCGACGTCGTCGACTGCCGCGCGCCCGTTGACGACCGCCATCGACGAACTCGCCGTCCGGCTGCGCCTCGCGCTCGGCGACCCGATCGACGAACCGCCAGCTCCCGTCGATCGCATCTACAGCGCCGAAGCCAGCGTCGTCGCCGCCTGCGAGAGCGGGATCGCCGCGCTCCACGAAGGCAAGTTCGCAAGCGCCGCGGATGCGCTCGCGCGCGCGCGTCGCGCGGACGGAGGCTCGGCGATGCTGCTCGAATGCGCCGCGAGCGCGTCGGCGCTGGTCGGCAGGCCTGCGGACGCGCGGCGCACCGCCGAAGAAGCGCTCGGGCTGAAGTCGCGCCTCGGACCGACGACGACGCATCGGTTGCTGCGCACGTTGCTGCTCGCACGCGCGACGCTCGAGCCGCAGTTGGCGAGCCGCTACGACGAAGAACTGGCCACGCTCGCCAAAGTCGGCATGCGCGAACGGCCGTTCGACCCGGAGCCGCAGCTCACGGCAGCGATCGCGAGCAACTTCCTCGGCCGCTTCGAAGAGGCGCGCGAACGGCTCGTCCCGCTGGGCAAGCGCCTTCCGGAGCACGCGGCGGTCCACTACCACGCAGGTTGGGCGGCGCTCGGCGCGGGCAAGCCCGCGGAGAGCGCCGACGCATTCGCGCGAGCCGCGCGCGCGATGCCGCTGCAGGCGATCGCGGTGCCGCGCGCGATCGCTCTGCACGACCTCGGCGCCCACGACATGCTGCAGGAGTATCTCGCGGCGATGGCGCGCGACCCTGCCGTGCGCGCCGGAGCCGCGTTGCACGAAGTGCTGCGCATGCAGACTGCGCATGCGTTGCTGCGCTTCGACCGCCCGCGCGCCGTGGCGCACGCGTTCGAGGACCTCGACTGGCTGACTGCGCGCCCTGGAACCCTCGAGCAACGCGCCGGCGAACTCGCCGAAACCGCAGAGACGTTGGTGCGGCTCGGCGAGGGCGCTCGCTTGCGGCCCTACCTTGCCGCGATCCTCGACCGCGAGGCCAACACTCCCGTCGCGGATGCCGCGGTGTTCGGGCTGGGCCTCGTCGAGTGCGCGGTGCAGAAGAAGCGCGCGCGCAGCGCAGAGGACAACCTTCGTCGCCGCAGCGCGAGCTACCTCGCCGACACCTTGCTCGCATTCGGCTGCCGCCAAGAAGGGCAACTCGGCGCCGAGAACCAGGCGCTCGGCGCTGCCGCAGCGCAATCGTCGAGCCCGCTCGTGACCGCGGCCCTCGTGCAGAACCTGCGCGCGCAAGGACGCGACGAAGACGCCGCACGGCTCCTCACGACGATGCGTCGCGAACTCACGAAGATCCACCTTCGCAGGAAGCTGCAGCATCCGCTGCTCGGCCCGGAACTCGCCTACGCCTGGCTCGCGCAGTGACACGCGCGCCGCGTGCTGCCCCGAGGGCGCAGCACGAGGAACGCGACGCGAAGACGGCGAAGCAACGCGCGTGGCGCGAGGAACCGCACAGCATTCGCGTGCTGCCAGCGTGAGCGCTTCGACGTCTCGTTACGGCGAGCGCATCCTTCCGCCGCGAAGGAGCCTCGCTCAGTTGCAGAGCAACAGGCGACAGGTCTTCTCGGCGCGCATGCCCGCGCGTTCGTAGGCGCGGCGCGCCGGCGCATTGCGCGCGCTGACGTGCAGGCACACGACCGGCCCTCGGTCCATCGCAGCGGCTGCGGCGACGAGCACGGCAGCCGAGCCGCGACCGCGCGCCTCCGGGAACGTGTAGACGCCTTCGATCACGAGCCCTGCTTCGCCGCGGCTCCCGAGGTCGAGCTTGCTCGCGAATGCGCCGGGGGCGCCGAGCACGAGGCAGGTGCCATCGGCGATGCGCACGTTCACGGCTTCGCGCAGCCACCGACGATCCACGCGATCCGGGCGGATCTCGAGGTCCCGGTGATTCAGGTCCAGTGCCGCGTCGACGAGACGTTCGCGGTCGGCGCGTTGCGCAGGCCGGACGAGTTCGCGGTCGTCGAGACGCGCCGCGTCCTCGGGCCGACAGCCGTAGTAGACCTGATCGCGCAAGACGAGCGGAGGTCCAGGCAAGCGCGCAGCCATCGCATCGAGCGTCGGCCCCGGTCCGAGCGCGATGCGCCAGGGCCATGCCGAGGACTGCACCGCGTCCGCGACGCGAATGGGATCGAGCGGCTCGCGTTCGACCACCACCATGTTGCCGCGCGGACCGAACCACAGGCAGCCCAGCAAGCCGTCGCGTCCGTGCAGCGCCACGGCCTCGCCGACGCCGGCCGCCAGGTCGTTGCGCAGGTAGACCCCGTGCAGTCCCGACGCCTCCGCGAGCGCGAGCGCGTCTGCGCGGCTCGCAGGATCCAGCGGCCTTGCTTGGAACAACGGGAAGGAACCCATGAGGCCTCAAGAATCCCTCGGCAAGGGCCGATCAGCAACGAATCCGACAAGGAGTTCCTGTGGATCCGAAAGGCCAGTTCCCGCGCGACCCGCGCGACCTCGATCTCGCAGCCCGCAGCGCCTGGTGCCAACGCATGGCCGACGCGCAGCAACAATGGCTGCGCCGCCTCGCGCCGCTCGCCGAGATTGCTCCGGCGGCAGACTTCCCCGCCTTCCTGCTCGCGCTGCCGCCGTTCCAAGGCCTCGCGCAGCGTCTGCAGAACTGCTCCACGCGCAGCGGAACGCCGACAGAAACCCTCGACGAGCTCGAGCGCTTCCTCGACGCATTCGCGAACTACTTGCGCACCGACCGCGACGAGGCCGTGTTCGACCAGAACACGCGCCGCGCGGGCTGAAGGCAGCAGCCGGTCATGAACCGCGGATGCGCGCAGCGATCGCGTCCGCCTCGGAGTCCGGCAACGGCGGACCGTCGAGCCCAGGAACCTGGCCGGGCGCGTCCGTCGGCACGAGGTGCACGTGCGCATGGCGCACCACCCAGCCGATGACGCTC
>CAZEQF010000325.1:0-1749 GCA_964514315.1 uncultured Singulisphaera sp.
TTGAAATTTTTGATTCTGTCATTTTTGAATCATTGCTTTTGGTTAAGTCTTTATTCTTCATATTTGGACAAGATTTTTTAGACTTATTTTTATTTGCGATATGGAGTTTTGTTTTTTTGCTTAAATTGCTGTTTAACCAATTTTTATTAGCGATATCGATCTTTGTTTTATCGCTGGAATCGCTATTTTTATTCGTGATATTGGTTTGTGTTTTATTGCTGGAATCGTTTTTTTATTCGCGATATTGATTTCTGTTTTATCGCTAGAATCGCTTTTAGTGGGCGGATAGCTTTATTTGGACTGGGGTAAGTATATTTTTCTAATGAACTATTTAGTTTACGTTTCTTACACATATTGAATTCCCCAGTGCTATCCGACACCTCCGGACAGACGCGGCACGAGCGCACGCGCCATCGATGCGGCGAGGGCGTCGAGCGCGCCGAAGTCCGACCGCAGCTTCAAGCGACGCACCAACGCGCCGCCGGATCCCCGGTAGCGGAACGCAGCGGTTGCGAATGCGAGCCCGACGAGCGAGCGATGCGGGCTGCCACAAGCGGATGCGCCGAACGCCGACGGCGCCTCGCCACAGCGATGGCAACCGGCGTCCGGCAGTCGCTCCAACTCGACGCTGCAGGGACGACACAGACGGAAGACGCCGAGCTGCTCGGCGATGCGCTCGCCGCACCCGGGACAATGCGGCGGCAGGACGAGGTCGAGGACACCGGCCGCGAGTTCGCGCCAGGCGCGGCGAAGGACGGGGAAATGAGGCTCCATGCCCCATGGGGATCGAGGAGCCCGAATTCGCGCGGCGATTTCTCGGCGGCCTAGGCAGCCGGCTCACCCCATGCCCGATGTCACGCGGACGATCGCCGCGGGCCCGGCGCACAAGTCATCACGCGCAACACTTCGGCAGCGGGTGCGGGCGCAGCGAGTCGTGACGCAGCGGGCCGTGATGCAGCGGGCCCGGGCGCAGCGGAACCAGCCCGAGTGCAGCGACCCGAGCCGAACGGAATCAGCGCGGGAGCGCGATGCGGCGCGCGCGTTCGGAGAGGGTCGGAGCCTTCTGCGCCTGGGCCGGCAGGCCGAGCGCTTGCCGCACCTGATGCACGTAGACATCGCGCGTCATGTCGCCCGAGTAGGGCACGCCGAGGATCTGGCCGACTTCCTTCGTCAGCTCCATGTCCTCGGTGAACGACCACGACGGCTGGCGCTGGAAGAACTCGCGCAGCAGCTTCTTGAACGCGCGGCGCGACTGGTAGGCGCCGACGAAGTAGACCGCAGCGGCGGCGACGACGATGCCACCACAGGCGGCCAGCGTGCTCCACTCCGCGCTCCACTGGCCAGCGGCCTGCAGCACGAAGCCGAGCGTCAGGAACACGAATCCCAGGACGACCTGCATCGAGTTGAGCGCGGTGTCCTGCGCCTTGCCGAGGCCGGCTCGGCCGATGCCAAACGTCTCCTCGAGCGCCCGCATCGGCTCGCGGAAGCGGATGGAGTTCGCCAAGAAGAACACACCGACGACGTTGCAGGTGAGGCCGATGACGACGAACGAGGCGGGTTCCATAGGTCGTGAGGCGCGCAGACCGGCAGCGGAAGCTCCGCCGCCGTCCCGACGAGGCAGTTGCCCCACCGGAACCTTGCCGGGCGCTGCCGACAAGGCGCGGGATCCTAGCCAACCGCCCCATCGGCGCGCCACGGGCAATTGACCGAGTGTGGCCCCAGGCCATGGATTGGAGCGGCGCCTCCCCA
>CAZEQF010000325.1:1759-4976 GCA_964514315.1 uncultured Singulisphaera sp.
GCGGGGTGGTGCGAGAACGCACACCGCCGCATCCGCCTCCCCAAGGCCTCCACGAACCTTCCACGCACTTTCCACGCGCCGAATCCGCGCCGACAGCGACGCGTCGCCCCACCCGAGCCCGGTTCGCCGGAACGGAAATCAACTGGGCAACCGACCGCTGGCGCGCCGATAACACCGAGCCATGGCCAACGCGCCCGACGACGCCGAACTCGACGCACTCTGCCACCAGGCCCGGCTCAGGCTCGATGCCGGAGCTCGCGCCGAACTGACCCGCCGGCTCTCGGCGGTGCTGGGTTCCTTCGCCGCACTGCGGGCCGTGGACACCCGCTCGGTGGCGCCGGAAGAGCCCGCGACGGCGCCGCTGCGGGCGGACGAGCCGGGCCCCGTGCTCGCACTGGACGCGGTCCTGTGCAACGCGCAACGCACCGCCGGCGACTGCTTCCTCGTGCCGCGCGTGGTCGAGGGCTGACGATGGCGCGCGAACCGCTCCCGTCCTGCCGCGCCATCGCGACGGCCGTCCGCCGCGGCGATCGCCGCGCAGCGGATGTCGTCCAGGATTGCCTTTCGCGCATCGACCAGCGCGATGCCGCGATCGGCGCATTCGTCGAGGTGTTCCGCGAACGCGCGCTCGCCCGCGCCCAGGAGCTCGATGCGGTGCGCGCGCGCGGCGCCGAGTTGCCGCCGCTCGCGGGCGTGCCCATCGCGATCAAGGACAACCTGCTGCTCGAAGGCGAGGTCGCCGCGTGCGGCAGCCGCATGCTGGCGTCGTTCCGTGCGCCCTACACCGCCACCGTCGTGCAGCGCCTGCTCGACCTCGGCGCGATCGTGCTCGGCCGCACGAACATGGACGAGTTCGGCATGGGCAGCTCCACGGAGCGCTCCGCGTTCTTCCCGACGCGCAATCCGTGGGATGCGAGCCGCGTGCCCGGCGGCAGCAGCGGCGGCGCCGCAGCTGCGGTCGCGGCAGGCTTCTGCGCGCTCGCCGTCGGCTCCGACACCGGCGGCTCCGTTCGCCAACCCGCGGCGCTGTGCGGCGTGACGGGCCTGAAGCCGACCTACGGACGCCTCAGCCGCTACGGCCTCGTCGCCTACGCCAGTTCGCTCGACTGCCCTGGCTTCCTCGCGCGCAACGCCGACGACCTCGCGCTCGCGATGCAGGCAGCAGGCCACGATCCGCGCGACGCGACGTCGCTCGGCACTTCGGCTTCGGAGTGCGCGTTCGACGAACGCGCCGCGAGCCTGCGCGGACTCCGCATCGGCGTGCTCCGCGACGCGGCGATCGAACGCGGCGTCGAAGCCGAAGTGCGCCACGCGTGTGATCGCGCCTTCGACGAACTGCGTCGCCACGGCGCAGAGCTCGTCGACGTGTCGTTGCCGCGTGCCCAGCATGCGGTGGCGGCCTACTACCTCGTCGCGTCGGCCGAGGCTTCTTCGAACCTCGCGCGCTACGACGGCATCCGCTTCGGCCATTCGCCGGGCGGACGCACGCTCGAAGACGCCGTGACGAATGCGCGCAGCGAGGGATTCGGTCCCGAGGTGCAACTGCGCGTGCTGCTCGGCACGCATGCGTTGCGCAGCGGCTACCACGACGAGCTCTACGGCCAGGCCACGCGCGTGCGCGCGCTGGTGCGCAGCGACTTCGACGCAGCGTTCCAAGGCTGCGACCTGATCGCGTCGCCGACTTCGCCGGTCGCCGCGTTCGCGCTCGGCAGCCGCGTCGACGACCCGCTGGCGATGCACGCGTGCGACGCGCTCACGGTGCCGGCGAGCCTCGCCGGGCTGCCGGCGATCTCGATGCCGTGCGGCTTCACCCACGACGGCCTGCCCATCGGACTGCAGCTCACCGCGCCCCACCGACGCGAAGGCGCGCTGCTCGCTGCCGCGCACGCATGGCAACAAGCAACCGACTGGCACCAACGGAGGCCGTCGTGACCACGGGCTACGCGCCGACGATCGGTCTCGAAGTGCACGTCCAGCTCGCGACGCGCACCAAGATGTTCTCGCCCACCGCGTATGCGCCAGGCGCGCAGCCCAACTCGATCGTGCATGCGATCGACCTGGGGCTGCCGGGGACGCTGCCGAGCCCCAACGCCGCAGCCGTGCGCCTCGCGGTGCGCGCTGCGTTCGCGCTCGAAGGCTCCGTGCAGGCGGCCTCGCGCTTTGCGCGCAAGCACTACTTCTACCCCGACATGCCGAAGGGGTACCAGATCACGCAATATGAACGGCCGTTCTGCATCGGCGGCCGCGTGCCGCTCGGCGACGGACGGTTCTGCGCCTTGCAGCGCATCCACATGGAAGAGGACGCAGGCAAGCTCGTGCACACCGACGCGGGCACGCTCGTCGACCTCGACCGCGCGGGCGCGCCGCTCGTCGAGATCGTGACCGAGCCGCAGATCCGTTCGGCCGAGGACGCGCACGCGTTCCTCGTGTCGCTGCGCGAGATCCTTCGCTACGCCGCGGTTTCGGACTGCGAAATGGAACTCGGCACGATGCGGTGCGACGCGAACATCTCGGTCGCAGTTCCCGGCGCGCCGCTCGGCGTGAAGGTCGAGGTGAAGAACCTCAACTCGTTCAAGATGGTCCAGCGCGCGATCGACTACGAGATCCGCCGGCAGACCGCGACGCTCGCCGCAGGCCTTCGCATCACGCAGGAGACGCGCCTGTGGAACGACGAGAAGGGCGAGACGCGTTCGATGCGCAGCAAGGAGCAGGCGGAGGACTATCGCTACTTCCCGGATCCGGACCTGCCCCCGCTCGCGCTCGACGGAGCGCTGCTGGCAGAAGAACGCAACGCGGTCGGCGAACTGCCGATCGCACGTCGTGGGCGCTACGCAGCGCAGTTCTCGCTGCCGTCGCACGACGTGGAAGCGTTGACGCAGGACAAGGCCACCGGCGACTGGTTCGAACGCGCGGTCCGTCTCGGCGCGGAGCCGAAGGCGGTCAGCAACTGGATCATGGCCGAGTTGAGCAAGGCCGCGCGCGACCGCGGCACGGGCCTCGACGGGCTGCCGGTGACGCCACGGCGGCTCGCGGAACTGATCGCATCGGTCGCCAGCGGCGAACTCACGGCCACCACCGCGCGCCGCGCCTTCCTGCACATGCTGGAGCACGACGTCGACGCGCGCGCCGCGATCACAGCGCTCGGGCTCTCGCGCATCGACTCGGATGCGACGCTGCAGCCGTTCGTCGAACGCGCGATCACGGACCTGCCGGCGGC
>CAZEQF010000326.1:0-4950 GCA_964514315.1 uncultured Singulisphaera sp.
GCCTTTGTGATCGACGCAGCGCGCGCGCTGCGGAAGGACTCTCGGAGTTGCTCCAGCTCTGCCATCGCAGAGTCGCCGCCCGCCGCGTCGCCGCTGCGGTAGCGCGCCGTGCCGAGCGAAGTGAGGCGACGCACCTGTTCGCGCGGTGTGTCCGTCGGCTCGACTCGGCCATCGGTGCACGCAGCCGCGAGCTCGTCCCAGAGTTCCCAGTTCTCCAGCGCCTCCAGCAGCCGCACGCGACCGTAGCCCGCGATGTCGTCGTCGGCCTCGACGCGGTTCCGCTTCGGGTGCCGCGGCAGCGAGACCATGTTGCTCGCGAGCGCCACGGCGTCGCGCGCACGGCCCGTGGACGACAGGCTGCGGACCAGCCATTCCTGGTTGTGGCCGTAGTTGTGGATCTCGTACGGCATCACGCGATCGCGCTGCATGTGCGCGTGGTCGACGCGGCTCGAAGCCTCTTGTTGCCATGCCGCGTCCGCCCAGCGACCGAGCTTGTCGAAGATGTGGCCGCCCATGTGCCACTGATGCGCGATGCCTGGCGCGGTGCGGCCCAGCGTTGCTGCGGACACCACGGCGCGCTCCGGCTTCTCATGGTCCCAGAGGTGCACGCGGAAGTGGTGGGCCGGGTGCATCGACGCCTTGTCGAACAGTTGCTGCAGCAGCGCTTCGACTGCCCCGTGGCTCGTGATCTCGACGCCGGACCCGCTGTTGCGCCAGATCTGCACGACGAGGAACGCCTTCGCCTCGACGTCGTCGGGATGGTCGGCGGTGAGTTGCTCCAGGTCCCGCACGAGGTCGCGGCCGCGCGCTTTGTCGTCGTGGTCCTTCGCGCGTTCGACGATCGCCTTCTTCGCCGCGTCGATACGAGCGGCGTCGCTGCTCTGCAGCTCCTTCTCCTCGTCCTTCGTGATCTGGTGGTAGCGCGCCCAAGCGTCGATCCACTGTCGCTCGCGCGGCGACGCGTTCGCCGAGCGCTGCACTGCTTGCGCCGCGAAGCCCGCGCCGCGCGCGTGGTTCTCGACGTTGGCCCAGCACATCCCGAGATACGCCATCGCACACTCGGGATGGCGCAACGCAACTTGCCGGAAGCTGCGTTCGGCCTCGAAGTACCAGAAGCCGTGCTGCTGGCAGACGCCCTGGTCGAAGAAGTCCTGCGCCTCCTCGCCGATGCCCTGCACCGCGAAGTGCACCTGCTGCGACATCCCCGCCATCAAGTAGGCGGCCTGCCGCGGCCCTTCGTCGAACTCCGCGCCATGGCGCGAGTGCCCGAACGTGTCCGCGACGATCGCGTCCTCTTGCGCGGCAAGCGCAATGCACGTGGCGGCGAGGGCGACGGTCCAGGGGGCGATGCGCATCGGCGCAGGATAGCGGGGCCCTGTGCCGGAGCAGAGTCGGGACGGCGGGTGTCTTGCCCGCGCCCCGCTACTTCCCTTGCCCGCCGATCCGCGCGCTCAACACGCGCACCAGCAACACCGTCACCGCGCCCGTGACCATGATCGTGATCGCCGCGAACAACCCCTTCCAGAACGCGCCGTCGACGGCTTCGTCGATCGTCTGCTGGAGTCGCGGCATTGCGGCGTCGACTGCGGTGATTGCGCCGCGCAGCTCTGCGGCGGCGGCGCCGACGCGCGTGGCGGCTTCGCCGTATTCGACGATGTCGAACGGCTTGCCGGGTTGCTCGGGCTCGGGCTTCTTCGGCTCTGCCGGGTCGCGGTCGAAGCGCTTCAGCATCGTGTCGACGGCCTGCACGGTCTTCGTCAACTCCTGCGACAACGCCTGGCCTGCGGCGATCGTCTCGCGCGATTCGACGAGCAGCTTCTGCACGGGCGCGCTCGCTTGCTCGAGGTCCTGGACCAAGGCGCGTCGTTGCGCGTCGATTTCCTCGGACACCTGCTTCACTGCGGCTTCGCGCTCCGGGCCGATCTGCGCGGGCAGCGCCTTGGCAGTTTCCGCGATGGTCTCGGCGGCCTTCGTCGCGCGTTCGAGGGACGAGACGGCCGAGACGATCTCGGGGAGCTTCTGAGCTTCGAGCTTGCCGAGCTCGACTTGCATGTCGACGAGCGCCGGCATGCGTTCGGCCCAGAACAGCATGCGTTCGGTGAACTGGCGCGTCAGTGCGATCTCGCGAGCAACGGGCTCGAGGCCCGCGAGCGGGTCGAGCGACAAGAAGCTCATGAGGCCACCGTTGCTGTTCGACTCGTTCTTGCCGAGCGCATGCGCGATCTGGCGGAAGTCCGGCAGCTCGTCGACTTCGTCCGCGGCGGAGCCGAGCTTCTTCTCTTGCCACGCGTCGAGCGTCACGCGCAGTTCCTGCACCTGGGCCTTGCCGATGTAGTCGGAGACCACCTGCCAACACGTGGCCTCCATTGTGCCGATGCCGTTGGCGATGTGGCGCGACGGCTGTCCCCAGACGTCGGCGATGCCGCGCGACTGGAACAGCACGGATCCGGTGCGCACCAAGACGAGGATGTCGAGCAGGCCGGAGAGCGGGGAGGGGCTCGTCGCCGTCTGGTAGATGAGTCGCGTGAACGCGAGCTTCCAGCGAACGGCTTGGATCGCGGCTGCCGTCGTCTTCGCCTCGTCGGCAAACAAATCCGTCGCGATGTTGACGCGCTGCGCGCAGTTGTCCGCGAGGGCCATGAGGCGCGGGTGCAGCGTGTCGATCGGCAGCAACTTCTCGCCGGGCGCTCCAGGCATCACGGCGCGAACGGCGTGGACGGGCGCCTCGAAGATCGACTGGAACAGGGTGCACGCGCCCAGAGACAGGACCGCGGATGCGAGCAGCGCGCGTGTGGCGAGTGTGGACGCGAGGCGAGGCATGGACCTGCATCCTATGCGGAGCGCTGCCCGAGTTCGCGCCGTCGTTCGCGCGATGGCCAGCCTGTCGCGCCGTCGCTACCCTGAGCGTTCGCCCATGAATCCGTTCTCCTTGGCGTTCGTGCGTGCGCTCGTCCTGAGCGCCGCCTCCACCCTGCTCGCGCAAGGCGCGGGCAATGCCCACGACTCGATGCAAACGACTCCGCAGTCCGACGATCCCGCTCTCTGGCTCGAAGACGTGGGCGGCGACAAGGCGCTCGCGTGGGTGCGGGAGCAGAACGAGTCGAGCCAGAAGGAACTGACCGCGGACCCGCGCTTCGAGCCGATCCGCAGCCGCATCCTGTCGATCCTCGATTCGACCGCGCGCATCCCCTACGTGCAGAAGCACGGCGCGCACTACTACAACCTCTGGCAGGACGCGAAGAACCCGCGCGGCCTGTGGCGTCGCACGTCGCTCGCCGAATACCGCAAGGCGGAGCCTGTGTGGGAGACGGTGCTCGACCTCGACGCGCTCGGCAAGCAGGAGAACGAGAACTGGGTGTGGGGCGGCGCTTCATGGCTTGCTCCTGACCACGTGCGCGTGCTGCTGCAGATGTCGCGCGGCGGCGCCGACGCCAAGGTCGTCCGTGAGTTCGACGTCGAGAAGAAGGCGTTCGTCGAAGGCGGCTTCGTGTTGCCCGAGGCCAAGACCAGCATTGCGTGGCGCGATCGCGATTCGGTGCTCGTCGGCACGGACTTCGGTCCTGGTTCGCTGACCAGCTCCGGCTACGCGCGCATCGTCAAGATCTGGCGCCGCGGCACGCCGCTGTCGTCGGCCGAGGTGATCGCCGAGGGCAAGACGGACGACGTGTTCGTCTACGGCTACCGCGACCAGACGAAGGGCTTCGAGCGCGACTTCGTGCAGCGCGCGATCACGTTCTACACCAACGAGCAGTTCGTGATGCGCGACGGCAAGCTCGCGCGCATCGACAAGCCGGACAGCGCGAACGCGAGCGTCCATCGCGAGTGGCTCATGATCGAGTTGCGCGACGACTGGGAAGTCGGCGGCGCGACGCACAAGGCGGGCTCGCTGCTCGCGTGCAAGCTGGACGCGTTCCTCGCGGGCGCGCGCAAGTTCGAGACGCTCTTCGAGCCGACGGATCGCAGTTCGTTGTCGGGCTTCGCCGGCACGAAGAACCACGTGCTGCTGACGGTGCTCGACAACGTGCGCACGCGCGTGTTCGTGCTCACGCCCGGCGACGCAGGCTGGAAGCGCGAGCCGCTGCCAGGCCTGCCGGAGTTCGGCACGGTGAGCGCGAGCGCGGTCGACGACGAGGAGAGCGACGCCTACTGGCTCACGGTCGCCGACTACCTCACGCCGACGAGCCTGTTCCTCGGCGAGATCGGCAAGGGACCCGCGGAGAAGCTCAAGAGCCTGCCGTCGTTCTTCGACGCGACGGGCTTGCAGATCGAGCAGCGCGAGGCGAAGTCGAAGGACGGCACGCGCGTGCCCTACTTCCTCGTCGCGAAGAAGGACGCGCCGCGCAACAGCGCGAACCCGACGTTGCTCTACGGCTACGGCGGCTTCGAGGTCTCGCTGACTCCAGGCTACAGCGCCGGCGTCGGCTCCAGTTGGCTCGAACGCGGCGGCGTGTATGTGGTCGCCAACATCCGCGGCGGCGGCGAGTTCGGGCCCAAGTGGCACCAGGCGGCGCTCAAGCAGAACCGCATCAAGTGCTACGAGGACTTCGCGGCGGTGGCCGAGGACCTCATCGCGCAGAAGATCACCTCGCCCGCGCACCTCGGCATCCAGGGCGGCAGCAACGGCGGCCTGTTGATGGGCAACATGACCGTGATGTTCCCGCAACTGTTCCGCGCGGTCGTCTGCCAGGTGCCGCTGCTCGACATGCTGCGCTACCACAAGCTGCTCGCGGGCGCGTCGTGGATGGGCGAATACGGCAATCCGGACGACGCCGAGGAGGCGAAGTGGCTCGTGCGCTACTCGCCCTACCACAACGTGAAGAAGGACGTGAAGTATCCGCGCGTGCTGTTCACGACCTCGACGCGCGACGACCGCGTGCATCCTGGCCACGCGCGCAAGATGTTCGCCCGCATGAAGGAGCAGGGCCACGACGTCCTCTACTACGAGAACAT
>CAZEQF010000327.1:0-4844 GCA_964514315.1 uncultured Singulisphaera sp.
CGCCGTCGAACGGCAACGATCCCGTGACGAGGTGGTAGAGCGTCGCGCCGAGCGCGTAGATGTCGGCGCGCACGTCGAGCCCGTCGCTGCCGCGCGCCTGTTCCGGCGCGATGTAGTGGACCGTGCCGGCAGTTGTCTCCGAAGGCTGCGCCCCCGCGCCCTGCACCGCGAAGCCGAGGTCGATCAGCACTGCGCCGCGCTCCTTCGACCAGATCACGTTGCCGGGCTTCACGTCGCGGTGCACGAGGCCGCGTTCGTGCAATGCCGACAGCGCCATGGCGATGTCGGCGGTGATCGCGAGCGCCGTCTCTTCGTCGAAGCGCCCCTGGTCGCGCAGCGCGTCCTGCAGGCAGGCGCCGGCGAGCTCCTCCATCGCGAAGTAGAACGTCTCGCCTTCGCGCGCGACGCGAAGGCCCTTCACGACGTGCGGGTGCGCGATCTCCTGCAGCAGCCTGGCCTCGCGCACGAAGGTCTCGACCTTCGCCTTGTCCGCGCCGAGTTCGCTGCGCAGGACCTTCAACGCGACGCGGCGCTGGTCGGTCTTGTCGACCGCGCGGAACACGCGCGCAGTCGCGCCCTCCCCCAACATGTCGCCGAGCTCGTAGCGCGAGAGCTTGGGCCGGCTGCCGCCATCGGTCGCGCGCCACTCGTCCCACTGCGCCTTGGTGCAGACGCCGCGCTGCACGAGAAAGCGGCCCGGATCGCCGGACTGGAGCGCCTGCTTCGCGGCGTCAGCCGGGCAGAGCCCGCGGTGCACGAGCAGGGCGAGCAACTTCAGGTCTTGGTTCATCGCGACCGCGCTCGCATGGGAAGAATCCGGTGAAATCCACCATGGTCTCCCGTCAAGTCCAAGGGGTGTTTCCTCCGATGAGGGGCCCGACGCCTTGTTGGGAGTGGACACGTGAAGCATCCAGACGCGAGCTTCGTCATCAAGTACTTCGATTTGATCGACGAGTTCATCAAAGTTCGTTGCTGCTCTGAGGATCTCCTTGCGGAGCTCCATTCTGCCCAGGTCACGAACAAGGCGAGCTACCGCGATCGCGTGGTGCGCACCTGCGTTCCGACCTTCGAGAACGAGATCTTGGGGGCCGTCGGCCGCATGGACGAGGACTACGACCTCGAGATCGTCGAAGAGCTGCTCTACCAGATCTGCATCGACGTGAACCCGTCGCTGGAGATCCACCAGGTGAGCATCCCTTCGCCGAACGGAGCCACGACGGAGAAGGCGCAGGCCGCCGACCCGTTCGAAGCCCGTCCGGGCAGCGACTCCGCGCGCCAGCAGCTCTACCGCCGGGTCAACAACCTGGAGCGGACGCTGAAGTCGCAGATCATCGGCCAGGACGAGGCGATCTGCTCGCTGACGCGCGCGGTCAAGAAGGCCGCCGTCGGCCTGAAGCGCCCCAGCAGCCCGATCGGCACGTTCCTGCTCGTCGGCCGCACCGGCACGGGCAAGACGGAGCTGGCGAAGGCGCTGGCCCGCAACCTGTTCGACGACCCCAACGCGATGATCCGCGTCGACTGCAGCGAATACGCGCTGCCGCACGAGTACGCGAAGCTCATCGGCGCCCCGCCCGGCTACATCGGCCACAACGAAGGCGGCATGCTGACCGAGGCGGTCAAGAAGCGGCCGAACTGCGTCGTGCTGTTCGACGAGGTCGAGAAGGCGCACTACAAGGTCCACAACCTGCTGCTGCAGTTGCTCGACGAGGGCATCATCACGGACAGCAAGGGCCAGACCGTCGCGTTCCACCAGGCGCTCATCCTGATGACCAGCAACCTGGGCATCGAGAAGATCGACTCGATCCGCACGCGCATGGGATTCTCGGCGGCGAGCAAGCGCCAGAGCATCAACGACGTCGACCTCCGTTCCGTGACGCAAGAAGCGCTGCGCGACTTCTTCCGGCCGGAGTTCATCAACCGCATCGACGAGATCGTGATGTTCAACCCGCTGGACGTGAAGGTCTGCGAGCGCATCGCGGGCAACCTGCTCCGCGAGGTCTCGGACCTGCTGAAGAAGCGCGGCATCGGCATCACGTTCTCGCCGGGCGTGCGCGTCCAGCTCGCGAAGCTCGGCTTCTCCGAGGAATACGGCGCGCGCGAACTGAAGCGCCTGCTGAAGCGCCGCATCGAGGACCCGATCACGGAACTGATCCTCGACAACGACCTCGGCGCGGGATCGACGATCAACGTCCGGGTCAAGAACGGCGACTTCGCGTTCAGCTCGAACGCGACCGCAGCGGCCTCGCTGCAGCCGGCCTGACGCAGACGCGCGGCCCACGGGCCGCGCGGCGTCGTGCGTGCGCGGGTTCCGGCTCTGCCGGGGCCACGCGCGCTGCACTGCGCGCGGCGCTCCGCGCATTCGGGCGCAATACGCGCAGCACTCGGGCGCGATGCGCGATGTTTGCCGGGCGGGACACGCCGTGGCATCGTCCTCGCCCATGCCGACGGGCCCCATCCACGCACGGAGCTTCCTCCCCCTCGCCACCGCGCTGCTTGCGGTCCGCATCGCCGCGGCGCAGGCGACCCCGGTCGCCGTCGACGCAGCCGACGTGTCCGCCCCGCTCGCGCGCTACACGAGCGCGAAAGGCGAACGCATCGTCACACGCGGCGACGTCGCGCTGGAGATGGCGTTCCACCTGCGGCGCAAGGACGACGGCCGCGCCGCATGCGCGCAGCTCGTGAAGTCCGAACTCGTGCGCCGCGCCGCGAAGAAGGCCGGAGTCTGGCCGAGCCAGGAATCGGTGCAGCAGCGCTGGAGCGAACTCAAGGCGCAGCTGAAGGCCGCGGGCCGCGAGATCGACAAGGAGCCGAGCTTCGTGAACACGGGCGAGCAGGTGCTGCTCGACTACCTCGCGATCGACCTCGCGCACGAGCAGATCGTCCGCCGCGAACTGTCGCTCGGCGCCGACGAAGAAGTCAGTCCCGCGATGCTGGAGCTGTGGGTCAAGGAAGCCCGCGAGCGCGAGAAGATCGTCGACGACCCGGACCAGTTGCCGCTCGGCACCGCAGCCAAGATCGGCGACGACGGCTTGCCGCTCATCACGCTCGGCATGCTCTTGCTGCGCAGCAGCGACCGCGACGAGCTCGACAAGTTCGTGCGGCAAGTCGTGGCGCTCGACGGCATCGAACAGGCCGCGCGCGAGAACGGCGTCGAGGCGACGCCCGAGGACTTGCAGCGCGAACTCGAGCTTCGCCGCACGATGGCCGACAAGGACCCGCGCTACGGCGGCTTGACGTTCGAGCAGCTGCTGCGAGCGCAAGGCCTCACGCCGGAGTGGCTCGCGCAGTCGCGCGTGTTCCGCGCGCAGACGCTGCAGAAGAAGCTCATCGCCAAGCTGCACCCGCGCCAGCAGTTGCTTGCCCGGCTCGCGAGCGACCGCGAACAGGAACTCATGCGTTTCGGTCCGCGGCGCAACCTCGCGATCCTCTTCGTGCGCGCGCTCGACGAGCCGAATGCGATCGTGACGAAGGACTTCAAGAAGGCCGAAGCGCAGCTTGTCGCCGCGAAGAAGCGCCTCGAGACCGAGCCGTTCGCGAACGTCGCGCGCATCGAGAGCGAGGACCCGGGCACCAAGATGCGCGGCGGCGATTGCGGCTGGGTCGCGCGCAAGGGACGCGACCTGCCCGAGCCCGTGCTCGCGGCCGCGTGGACCCTGCCGCAAGGCGGCGTCTCGGACGTCGTGCGCGGCGCCGACGGGTGCTACGTCGTCAAGGTGCTCGGCGTCGAGCCGAACCTCGACGACGATGCGATCATCGCGCGCATGCGCGAAGCGCTCGTCGAGGACTTCACCAAGGACCTCATGAAGCGCGCCGACATCCGTCGCGCGAACGGCGAGAAGCTCGACGGCGAAGACCCGAAGGAGGCCGGCAAGTGAACACGCTGCACTCGCTTTCGTGGCAGGCCGAAGGCCCGCTGCTCGTCACCCGCACGGCGCCCGGCTCGCGGCTCACGAAGCTCGCGATCGCGCGCGTCGCCACGGAACTCGTCGTCACGACCGGCGAAGGAGAATCGTGCGCGCTCGTCGTGACGGGCACGTTCGACCTTCGCGGCGGCCACACGCAGTGGCAGAGCCGCGGCGCGCGCACCGAGCCGTTCGCGGGCCGGCCCGTGGCCGTGTTCCTGCCGCCGCGCACCGAGTTCGCCGCGAGCAACGGCGCGGGCGAGATCTTGGTCGTCGAGGCGACGAAGCCGCCGGCGCAGCAGGCCACGGGCCGCGAAGCGCTGCGCCAGAGTCCGCTGCTGCAGCTCTCGGGCAGCGGCAAGTCGTTCGACCCGACGCGCGGCGAATGGATGCCCGCCGAGTCGTTCCCCACTGCCGCGGAGTCGCTGCCCCCGCGCCGCATCGCGCAGGCACAGTGCGGCGCCGTTCGCGTCGAGCGCGTGTTCGCCGCCGACTACAAGGCCGAGACGCTCGTCGTCGACGAATGCGTCGTGCCGGAGCGATCGACGTTCGACGTCGCGCAGCTGCCGCAGCCTGCGGCTGCGCGCGAAGCGCTCGTCTTCGTCCGTTCCTCGGCGCCGGTCACGGTGCGCATGGGCGAAGCAAGCATCGTCGTCGACGGCGATGCCGTCGTGCACGCGTGCGGAGCCGTGCAATCGCTCGCGATCGCAACGACGGACGCGAAGGCCTACGTCGTGCTCGCGACCGGGCCCAAGTAGCGCGCTACGCCCCGGACGCGCCGAGCGCGCGACGGATCCACGCCTCGATCTGCGGCTGCTGCATCGCGCCACTCTGGCGCGCGACCTCGCGGCCGCCGACGAACAGGATCAGCGTGGGGATGCCGCGGATCGAGAACGGCGCGGCGACGTCCGGGTGCGCCTCGGTGTCGACCTTCGCGAACTG
>CAZEQF010000328.1:0-4836 GCA_964514315.1 uncultured Singulisphaera sp.
GCAGCGATCGGCATCGACGCCGTGCCCCGACTCTCTGCCGCCACGAGATCCAGCCCAGCAAGAACACGGTCGCCGCATGCAGCAGCGAGCCCCACAGCGTGGACCACGTCTCGAGCCCGTCGCCGACGAACCCGAGCGCTCCACCGACCGCGAGCCACATCGTCCACGTGAAGTTCGTGTAGCCCTCGACCGGCGCTTCGCTCGCATCGAGGTTGAACACGAGCCCGTGGCCGTCGACGAAGTGCTTCGCGTAGCGAAACGAGATGTAGGCGTCGTCGCAGGTCCAGCGCAGCGACCATGCATGCGCGAACGCCATCGCGGTCGCGAGGAACAACACGGACCAGAACAACGGCGCGCGACGCATGAAGACCCCGATCGTGCCCGCTGACCCCGTGTTGCGGAAGCGCGCAGACGCGCGCGTCAGTCGTCGATCTCGAAGTCGCAGAGCAGCACGACGCGCGCCTGCGACGACGTGTTCGTCACTTCGTGGATCTGCGAGCGGTCGAACATCACCACGCGCCCTTCTTCCCACTCGACCTTCTGGCCCGCGACGATCATCTCGCTGCCCTTCGGCACCTGGACGCCGAGGTGGAGCCGCTGCAGCTTCGGGCCGTAGTTGTCCGAGTGCGGCAGGATGCGCGAATCAGGCCCGACCAACGAGAAGCCTGCGTCGACGAGCCGCGGCAGCGACTTCAGCATCTTCACCGTCTCGGGGCAGCGAGCCTGGTTCTTCGGCAGGTCGATCGGCAGGTAGGGCTCGCAGTTGAAGTAGAGCCCGAACACGCTCCAGACGCCGGTGTAGCCGTCGGACTGCGGCCACGGATAGAAGTCCTTCTGCAGGTCGAGCCCTTGGAGCTCCTTGCGCACCATGGGGAATGCGCGCTCGATCGTGGGGATCACCACCTGCGTCAGGTCGTAGGCCATGGGTCGAGGACTCTATCGGCCGGATCGCCCTCCGGCCCACAGCATCGACGTTCGGACGACCCGGATCACGGCCGACCGGGCCGAGCCGGACCGCACCAGCCGCCGCGGCCCCGTTCAGATGCGGCCGAGCAACCCCGCCGCCGCGCCGTCGTCGTCCGGCTCCGGCAGCGCGCCCCATCGCTGCGCCAGGGCGCGCACGTCGTCGGCGACCGGCCACCACTTGTGCTCGTCATCGGTGCCGTCGCGCGGATCGTCGACGAAGAAGCCGAGCGCGCGTTCGTCGCCGGTGGGACTGCCCACGGACCACAGCACGTGCTCGTCGTCGCCGTCGCCGCACCACGCGCGCAACACGACGCCGCCGCGCGCGAGCGCCCAGCCGAAGCGTGAGCGCGATGCGTCCATCCCGAACCACGCGGCCTCGCCACATGCGAGGGACAGACGAGCGAGCGTTTGCTCCAGCTCGTCGACGTCCGCGCGCAACCATGCGTCGGAGCCCAACGCGCACACCGCGCCGCCGCGGCACGGCGCGACGAACAGGCCTTCGGCCGCGCGCTGCAGCCCTTCGTCCCACGCGACCGGCACGGCAGTGCGGAGGCCGAGCGCGCGCGCAACGGCCTTGGCGTCTGCGCCGCGCGCCGAGAACCACGCGGGCGAAGCGAGCCGCGACGGACGCTTGCGCTTCGCTTGCGGGAGCACGTCGTCGCCGCGCTGCGCGCGTTCTTCGTTGGCGCGGTGGCGATGCATGATCGAGGACCAGCGCGAGAGGCCGAACCACACGAACGCGAGCAGCGCCGCGACGGAGAGCCCTGCGAGAACGAGGCCGAGCACGGGGTCCATGTCAGGCAGTCTCCCCGTCGCGCCGCGCCGCGAGCACGGCAAGCGGCGGCAGGTCCCACTTCGCGCGCTCGCTGTCCGTGGTCTTGGGATCGACGGGCCACGGGGCGCCGTCCGGTCCGCGCTGCGTGCCGAACTTCTGCGGCTGGCCTTCGAGCACGCGCATGCGGTCGTAGCAGCGGGCCGCGAGCGAACGAGCCTGCGGATCCGAGCCGAGCGCGCCGAGCGCGAGGTCGTGCGCGAGCCGCGCCGAGACGAGTTCGCCGGACGACGCGAGGATCGCGGCTGCCGCCATGCGCGCAGCCGGCGTGCGGACGCGGCCTTCGGCGCAGGCGGCGCGCACGCGCGCCTCGGCCTCGCTGGCAGGCAGGTCGCGCGCGAGCGCGGCGAGTTCTTCGGCGACAGGGTCCATCGGGGGGCGGAATGCTGCCCGTCCGCGCCGCCGCGGTCCACCGGCGCGCGTGGCAACGCAGCCGAGACGATGCTGCGCAGAACTGCCTCTTCCGTTCGCCCCCCACACCACGGCATTCTTCTCGCCGCATGTAGCCGCCACTACGGCGGCGCACCGAACGCCGTGACGCTCCGCAAGACGACCTTCGTGATCGCCGTGATGGCGCTGCTGCCCGCCGCAACCTGCGGTTCGCGCGCGTACCCGATGCCGGTCTCCGCCGAGGGCAAACGAACGGACTCGATCGCGATCCCCAAGGGCACGGTGCGGCTCGAAGTGCAGTTCCACGACGGCCTGTTCGCCGTCGAGCACGGCGAGGACGCGACCTGCGACATCGAGACCCGCCTGCAAGCGGACGACGCGGAGTCGCTCGTCGCCTACGAACGCGCCGCCGAGCCGGTCGTCGAACATCGCGAGCGCGACGGCGTCCTGACGATCCGCATCGCGCTGCCGCCCGGCGCGCGCATGGACGCAGTCCGCAGCGCGTGGCGCGTGCGCGCGCCCAAGTCGCTCACGGTCGCCGTGTCGACGCGACGCGGCGCGGTGGTCGCACGCGGCCTGCGCAGCGGCCTCGAGGTCGAGGGCGGCAGCGGCGTCGTCGAAGCCACGCTCGACGACGGCAGCGCGCAGATCGCCACGACGTCGGGCAGCCTCATCCTGCGCGGCAACTACAGCAAGGCTTCGGTGCGCAGCGCGAACGGCCGCATCGACCTCGCATTGCCGCCGCGCCGCGTGGACCTGGTGGATGTGCGCGCCGCAACGCAGAAGGGCGAACTGTTCGTCGACGTCGGCAAGCTGCAGTTGTTCGACTTGCTGTTCCAAGGCGAGCCGCACCTCGTGCGCTGCGACCCCGAGGTGCGCAACGTGTGGATCGGAACGGAGACGCGCGACGGCGTGAGCTACGCGCGCGGCCGGCTCGGCGACGTCTCCGCGACGTCGTGCGGCACGCTGCAGATCGAGACGCTCGGCCCGATCTCGGTGCGCCTCCTGCCCGACAATCCGTTCTGCGCGACCGAGTCCGGCAACTGAACGACGCCGCGCCGTCCTCGACGCGTCAGCGCTCGAGCAACGGCCGCGCCGCCTCGGCGAGCTTGCGCGCGATGCCCGACGCCGCGTCGTTCTCCGTGACCTCGACGAGGATCGCGCCCGCGTCGCGCTCGCTGCGCAACACGTCGAGCAGCGGCGACGCGAGGCCGTGGTCCGCGAGCAGGACGAGTTGCGCGCCGATCTCGGCGCAGCCCTTCTTCGCCTCGGCGATCGTCGCGCGCAGCGCCTTCTCCGACGAACGCGGCGCGCCCGATCGATCCGGCGCGTCCTCGTCGCGCGGGACGCCGAGCACCACCACCGCGGGCGCGAAGCCGCGGAAGAACCGCGAGAACATCGTCCATTGTTGCTGCGACCATCCGTCCTCGGTCGGCAGCGAGATCACTTCGACCGCGGTGCGCTTGGGGTCCGCGCCGCGCAGTTCGCCCGTGAGCATCGTCTCCACGTGCTGGTCCGGCGCCGCGCCGCGACGCCAGAGCAGTTGGCCGCCGAGCAAGAACAAGCGACGCTGGCCGTCCTGCAGCGGCGCGAGCGTGTAGATGCCGCGCGGCCCACGAACGCGCTGCGCCAGCGTCTCGGTGACCGTCTCGCGCGCGCCCTCGCCGAACACCGCGTCGAGCTGTTGCGTCGCCGGGAAGCGATCGCGGATGCCGGCCGTGACCTTCGCGAGCGCAGCGCCCGAAGCGAGCGCGCCGAGCAACACGAACACCGTCGAACGGATCCAACCTGCGCCGAGGAACAGGCACGCCAAAGCGAGCGGCGCGCCGGCGACTGCAGCAACCAGTTCGTCGGCGGCATCAGGCTGCGTCAACGGCGGCAACGCTGCAGCGACGGCGAGGCCGAACGCAGTCGGAGCCGCCGCGAGCGCCGCGCCAGAGAGCAACGCGCGCACCGGTCCGCGCCGCGTGCACGCTGCGAGGAGTCCGAGCACCGCGCCACCGAGCAAGCTGAGCCAGCCCGCGGTCCACCCCGCTTCGCGCGGCAACGGCACGACGTGCAACGTTCGCAATGCGACCGTTCCGCCGCGCGCGATCAACGCGAGGCTGCCGTGGTCGTCTTGCGCGAACCACTCGGGCAACGGCTTGAACGCAACGCTGCCCGTGAGCTTCCGGCCGCGAGCCTTGATCTCGACCGACGCAGGCACTCCGCCCCCGAGCCGCGCGCTGCCGGGCTCGCCGAAGGGGTTCCAGAGATAAGCCAGGTAGCGGCCGCTGCGCGAAAAATTCATTTCCTTGGCCGCTTCGCCACGGTAGGGCTCGGCGCGGAAGAGACGCTCCAGGCTCAGGGTCTGTGCGCTGTTGGGCTGTGGGGCGGATTGCGCCGGGCCGGCCGCTAGTGAGGCGGCCAACGCGGCGGCCCTCGAGGCTGCCGACGCACTGATCGCACCGCCCAAGCGCGCCAAGCGCGGGTTCGCCGTGCTCAGCCCCGAGAAGAAACGCGAGATTGCCAGCATGGGGGGCAAGGCTGCCCACGAGCACGGGCGCGCCCACCGGTTCACCAGCGAGGAAGCCCGTGCGGCGGGCAAGCGCCGCCACCAGTTGCGGATGCTCGCCGCGGCCCAGGCCGCTGCTGCCCAGGCCGCGGGA
>CAZEQF010000329.1:0-365 GCA_964514315.1 uncultured Singulisphaera sp.
AACATCACGCCGATCTTCTCGCGGATCTGGTTGATGAAGATCAGCGTCGTCTTGGTCTTGGCGGTCACGGCGGTGAGCTTGCGCAAGGCCTGGCTCATGAGGCGAGCCTGCAGGCCGACGAAGCTGTCACCCATCTCGCCTTCGATTTCGGCCCGGGGCACGAGGGCCGCGACCGAGTCGATGACGATCACGTCGACGGCGCCCGAACGGGCGAGCGTCTCGCAGATGTCGAGCGCTTGCTCGCCGTTGTCCGGCTGCGAAATCAGCAGCGAGTCGAGGTCGACGCCGAGCCGCTTGGCATACTGCGGGTCATGCTCTATAAGAGCACTATCGGTTAGTATCGTCTATAGTGCCTATATCAGGGA
>CAZEQF010000329.1:375-2091 GCA_964514315.1 uncultured Singulisphaera sp.
GATGAAGGCGCAGACGCCGCCCGAACGCTGTGCGTTGGCGACGACGTGCAGGGTCAGCGTGGTCTTGCCGGATGATTCCGGACCGAAGATCTCCACCACGCGGCCGCGCGGCAGGCCCTTGCCGCCGATCGCGAGGTCGAGGCCAAGGCTGCCCGTCGAAATGCCGTCGACTGGCTGGGGCGTGTCCTCGCCCATGCGCATGATCGAGCCCTGACCGTAGGACTTCTGGATCGAGAGAATGGCGTCTTGGAGCGCCTCGTTGACGACTGGCTTCTTGCCCGCTTCGGGCTTACCTGCTTCTGGCTTCTGCGGCTTCATCGCGTCCTCCCTGGGGAATGTGCTGCGAACTTCAGATGGCGCGGGATCCTAGCTCGGACCCTTACGGATACCAAACACGTTTCCGCAAATCCGTGCACGTCGGAGCGCCAACAGGGAGACGCACGGCGGGGGCAAGCAGGCGCGAGAATCACCGGCGCGCGCCCTGCCGGAGCTCGTAGACCGCTTCGCTGCCCGCGGGCACGAAGACGGCAAGGCGCATGCGGTTCCCGGCATCCAACGCATGCCGTGCCTGCGCGGCGCCGGCTCCGTCGACGGCCTCCACAGTCCCCCGCAGGCCGGCGAACGTGAGGTCGAGCGGAAGCTCCGCGGCGATGGCCGCCGCGGTCGGGTTCCAGACGACGACGCGCGCAGGCGCACCTCCGCCAGGGCTCGCGTGCAGGCACCAATCGAGCCAGCGCCCGTCTGCGCGCCGCGAACTGCCGTGCACCACGTCGCCCTCCCACGCAGCGCGCGCGTTGCGGAATGCGGCGACGCGAGTTCGAACGAGTTGCTTCGTCGCCTCGCCGTCGTAGAGCCGCGGTCCGCGCCAACATGCCTGCACGCCGTAGCCGAGCGTGCTCGACATCATGCGCTCGTAGTGGTCGAGGTGCTCCGCGAGCGGCTCGATCGTCGCTGCCGCGCCGCCGCCGTGGTACTCGGTCAGCGGCACGAACATCCAGCCCATCGACGACGACTTGTGCAGCGTGCCGTCGAATATGTTCTGCCGCGCGTGCAACACCTGCAGTTCGCGCGGCAGCGACCAATTCGTCTCGCGGTAGCCCATGCCGGTCTTGTTCGAGCCGTTCAGGAAGTACCAGTCCGGCACGTTGAGGTAGACGCCGCGGCCGCGGCACCACGCGTAGAAGTCCGCGAGGATCCGGTGCTGGACCCACTGCGAGTCGGCGAGCCCTTTCTGCAACGGCGGCCGCGAAGCGGCGTCGGGATCGCCGGGGTAGCTGCCGTCGTGCTCGAGGCAGTCGAAGCCCGTGTGCTCGAAGAACCGGCGCAGCTTCTCGAAGTAGCGCGTCCCCCATTCGCTCGCGAGCGCGGGCGCGTGGCCGAAGATCTGCCCGCCCGGCTTGCCGGTCGCGGGATGGATGCAGTTGTCGCCTTCGGGCTCGATCTTGCGGCTGCTCAGCAGCGAATAGCCGCCGATCTGCACAGAGCGCGCGTGGGCGTAGTCCGCGAGCTCCTTCCAGCGACGAAGGTTCGCCTCGCTGTCGTCCTCGATGTCGAAGCCGCTGCCGAAGCTCAGGATCAACAGTTCGAACCCGACCTCCGCGCATTGCTCGACTGCGCTGCGCACGGCCTCGGGTTCCGAGGTGCGCAGGTGCATCATCAGCGGGTTCTCGCGCGTCCACGGCGCAAGCGTCCGATACATGCGACGCAGGCCCAGCG
>CAZEQF010000329.1:2101-4817 GCA_964514315.1 uncultured Singulisphaera sp.
GGCCCAGCGAGCGGCGGTCGCGATCGGCGTCGGCGCCGTGGAACAAGAGCCACGTGCGGAACGAGGCGAACGTGCCGTTCGGCGCGATCGTCTGCGCCGGCCCGAGGTCGGGGCGCGCCTCGAGCAGGCACCGCGTCTGCTTCTCGTAGTTGACCTGCGTCTCGAACGCCGCGTCGGCAAGCCATCGCACGCAGTGCGCGCTGCCGTCCGTTCCGGTCATCGCGTGGAACGAGAAGTCGGTCTCGACGTGGATCTCCGGCAACCGCACGTCGCGGCGCTCTGGCTCGACGCGCGACTCGGCCTCGACGCACGCGAGTTCCAGCGAAGTGAAGCGGTCGAGTTCGATCGCCTTGTGGGAGCCGTTGTGCAACTCGAACCACTGGCACACGAGCGGCAGGCCGTCGTAGACCTCGACGTGGACCTCGAGGCGCAGCGACGGATCGAGTCCTTCCGGCGCGCGGAACCCGAACACGCCGTGCACGCCGCGCGGCGGCCAGTGCACTTCGCCGTGGATCGGTCGCGTGCGCGCCGACTGCGGCCACGGGAAGCGCTCCTGCATCGGCAGGAACTCGAACGACACGCAGCGGAACGCCGCGGGGTCCGCCGTCATCGTCGCGAGTTCTTCAGGCAACAGGAACGCGCGATCGCGCTGCCCCAGCAGTCCGCCGACGGCGAAGTCCTTGCCGTCGATCTGCACGCGCGCCATCGGCTGCACCGCGCGAACCATCTGTTCCTTCGACGTGCCGACTTCGATGCCGACCAACGCCGCGTCCGGCGACAGCGCCCACGTCGCGGAGAGGCAGCCGTTCTCGATCGTCACGCGCTTGCCGTCGTCGGACTTCGCGCCGCGCGCGACGAGCGGATCGTCCGTGACGAGCCAGTCGTGCGACGAAGCAGCCGGAGGCGACTGCGCGGCCGACGAGGCGAGGCCGACGAGGACGAATGCGAGCAGCGTGCGCATCGCCGCATGATCGCGATCGCAGGCGGCAGGGAAAGCGACGGCCTGCTGCGATCGGTCGTTTTCGTTCCGCTCGCGCTAGCTAGCATCCGTCGCACGCATGTCTTCGAGGCACCCGCTGCGTCCTGGTTCGTTCGTCGTGCTGCTCGCGCTCTGCGCCGCGCCGTTCGTGCTGCTGCAGCTGTTCCCGATCGAGTTGCCATAGATCGAATCGCGCCCGCTCGCGACGCGCGCCGCTGCCGACGGGCCGCGCTTCCGCCGCGTTGCCGCGAACGAGTCGGGGCTTCGCTTCCAGAACGAGCTGAAGAAGGAGAACCGCTACACCTACCTGACGAACGGCGCGGGTCTCGCGGTCGGCGACTTCGACAAGGACGGCTTGCCGGACCTCTACTGCGTGAGCCAGGACGGGCCCAACCGCCTCTACCGCCAGGTCGCGCCGCTGCGCTTCGAGGACGTCACCGAGAAGGCTGGCAACGTCGACGGCGGGAAGGCCTGGGGATCGGGCGCGTGCTTCGTCGACGTCGACGGCGACTCGTGGCTCGACCTCTACGTCTGCAACACCGAGGCGAAGAACCGTCTCTACAGGAACCGCGGCGACGGCACGTTCGAGGAATGCGCCGCGCGCTTCGGCCTCGATGTCGCGGCCGCGAGCACGATGGCTGCGTTCGCCGACGCGGACGGCGACGGCGACCTCGATTGCTACCTCGTGACGAACCGCGCGCTGCACGCCGGCTGGGCGCTCGTGCCCGAGGTGCTCGACGCGATGCAGGTGCCGGCCGACACGCTGCGCACCGCGCGGCAGATGGTCCCGTCGCTGCAGGACACCGCGGATCCCGTGTTCCAGCGCTTGCAGCGCGGCGACCAGGACCCGTCGCTGCGGATGCCCGAGAAGCTGCGCGAGCACTTCTTCGCGTTCCACGGCCGCGTCTACATGGCGGGCCAGCGCGACCGCTTCTTGCGCAACGACGGCGGCACGTTCACAGACGGCTCGGACGCAGCGGGCTTTGCGGACCACGGCATGGGCCTGTCCGCGACGTGGGTCGACTACGACCAGGACGGCAAGCCCGACCTCTACGTCGCCAACGACCTCGAGTCGCCGGACCAACTGTGGCACAACGAAGGCGGCGGCCGCTTTCGCGAAGTCGCCAAGGAGACACTGCCTCACACCGCCTACTACGGCATGGGCAGCGACGCGGGCGACGTCGACGGCGACGGCCGCATGGACCTGTTCGTCGCCGACATGAGCGCGACGTCGCACCGGATGGCCAAGATCCTGATGGGCGACATGAACGCGCAGCGGGACTTCCTGATCCACGGCGACCCGCAGCAGTACATGCGCAACGCGTTGCTGCTCAACACGGGCACGCAGCGCTTCCAGGAGGCTGCGTTCCTCGCCGGCGTCGCAAGCACGGACTGGACGTGGAGCGCGTTGTTCGGCGACCTCGACCTCGACGCGCGGCTCGACCTGTTCTGCACGAACGGCATCGCGCGGTTCGACATGAACCCCGACATCGAGCTCGAGAAGCAGCGGCTGTGGCGTGAAGGCAAGCAGCAGGAGGCGATCGCGCTGATCCAGCAGGTGCCGTCGGTGCCGGAGAAGAACTTCGCGCTGCGCAACGCGGGCGACTTGCAGTTCGAGAAGACCGGCGCCGCGTGGGGCCTCGACGCCGCGACGATCAGCCACGGCGCGCTGCTCGTCGACCTCGACCGCGACGGCGACCTCGACGTCGTGACGAACGACCTCGACCAGGAGCTCGG
>CAZEQF010000330.1:0-4794 GCA_964514315.1 uncultured Singulisphaera sp.
GTCGTCCTTCCACTGCATGTACTCGCGCGTGTCGAACACGCCGTCGTGGATGCGGAACGTCTCGCTGACGAAGACGCGGCCCTTGTCGTCGAACGCGAACGCGACGACGTTGCACAGGTCCGGTTCGCTCGCGACGAGGCTCGCCTGCATGCCCGGAGCCAGCTGCATCGCTGCGAGCGACTGCTTCGCCTCGTCGCTGCGAGGCGCGACGTACATAGGCTTCTTCGTGTCCTCGCTCTGTTGCTGCGTCGCGGTCGGGTGCTGTGCGAGCAGCGCGCCGGCGCAGAGGCAGTGCCATGCGGCAACGGAACGAACGCGCGATGCGAGGGGCGTCATGGGGAGGGCATGGTAGGCACGTCGCGTCTTCGGTCGAGCGCGCATCCTGCCCGCTTCCTGCGGCGAACCTGCGCGCGTGTCCACTCCCGCCGACAAGACCTGTGCCCGCTGCGGACGCGCGATCGCGTGGCGCAAGAAGTGGGAGCGCTGCTGGGAGGAGGTCCGGTGGTGCAGCGACGCATGCAGGAAGGGCCGCCTCGCTGCGCTCGACCGCACGATCGAGCAGAAACTGCGCGAGTTGCTCTCGGCTCGCGGCATGTCGGCCTCCATCTGTCCGTCCGAAGTCGCGCGCGCGCTTGCGGAGGACTGGGAACCGTTGATGGAGCCGGTGCGCATGGCTGCGAGACGTCTCGTCGCGGGCGGCGAGGCGGAGATCACGCAGAAGGGGTCGGTCGTCGACCCGTCGACGGCAAAGGGACCGATCCGCGTGCGCCTGCCGCGTTGAGCCCTTCGCCGGGCGCCCGCCGCCTTGATTCGACGCGGACGCGGAGGAGCATCGCGCCCTTCCTCTCCGGGAGATCCTGTCGTGCGCACGTTCGTCTTCGCCGTCCTCGCTGCGTTCCTTGCGGTTGCGTCGCCGCGTGCCCAAGACCCAAAGCCTGCGGACCTCACGCCGGAACAGGCCCTCGACGAGTTGCGCAGCAAGCGCGATGACGCAGACCTTGCGTTGCCGGAGCAGGCATCGAAGGCGGGCACCGAGGCGGCGGCTCGTGGACTGGCGTCGGTCTACGACCAGATCCGCACGATCGCGATGCGCCGCGCATTCGTTCGCGCGCTCTCGCTGCTCGCGGAGCAGCAGGCTGCAGCCGCTGCCGCGTGCGAGAAGCTCGCGATCATTGCCGCCAACACGGCGGAAGACGAAGTGCGCGATCCGGCAGTCGTCGGCCTCGGTCGATCGGCGCAGTTCGGCAAGAACCTGCTCAAGCAGCTCGTCGACAGTCGCATCGACGACCACGTTCGCGAACTGGCGCTCGAGCAGCACAAGAAGCTCGCCGATGCCGGCGACGACGCGTGGTATCGCGAACTGTGGAACCTCGAGGGCAAGCAGAAGAAGGCTGCCGACGGCACGATCCAGCCGCCCGAGTTCGCGGGCATCCGGCTCGCCGCGTTCCAACGGCTCGCGCCGACGCTCGGCGAAGAGGAGCTGGTCGAGACGCTGCGTCGCGAGGGCTTGGGGAAGATCCGTCGCGCCGCGTTGATGGCGATGAACGACCGCGGCCTGCCGAAGACCGCGGAGATGGCGGCGTGGATGCTCGAGCGAGTCGACCTTCCTGGCGCCGACCGCGCCGATGCGGCCAAGATCCTGATCGACCGCGACGGCGCGAAGGCCGTCGCGACGTTCCTCGCGCTCGCCAAGAAGCGCGATGTCACGCCCGAGGACCTTCGCTTCCGCATGGCGACGCTGATCGCCGACCTGCGCGACGATGCGACGGAGAAGAAGGTCGGCAAGCTCGTCGGCAAGGGCAAGGAGCACGAGAAGGCGTTTGCGCTCGTCGCCTCGAGCCGCATCAAGGATCCCAAGGTGCAGGCCGCGATCCGCAAGTCGCTCGACGACAAGGAGGACGAAGTCCGTCGCGCAGCTGCGCGCGTGATCGCCCGCAACGGTGACCAGGAGGCTGTGCCGGACCTGCGCAAGCTGCTGCAGAAGCCGAAGTCGCCGCAGGACCGTGCGCTCGCGCTCGAGGCTCTCGGCGCGCTGAGCCAGGGCAACTCGAAGTGGCTCGACGAACTGCGCGGTTTTGCGAAGGACGCCGAGCGCGAGGCGCGCAACCAGGCATTGCTGCAGATCGCCGCGTCGAAGACGAAGTCGCTGTTGCCGGTCCTCGTCGAGGCCCTTGCGCACGACGACGCGTCGACGCGCGGCATCGCCGTCGACGGCTTGTTGCAGTTGCGCATCTCCGGCTGCGTCGGCCCGCTGGTCGATCGCATCGGCAAGGAGAACGGCAGGCTCAAGAAGGAGATCGAATCCGCGCTGTGGCGCCTGACCGCGCAACCGTGGGGCGACGACAGCAAGGCATGGCAGGCGTGGTGGGAGACCGCGAAGGCGGACTTCCGCTGCGTCACCGACGACGAGTTCGACAAGGCGGCGCGCGCGAAGGAGCAGAAGCGTCAGCTGCAGCGCACGGTGTCCGGCTCCAAGTTCTTCGGCATCCAGGTCGAGTCGACGCGCGTGACGTTCGTGATCGACATCTCCGGCTCGATGCTCGAGCCGATGTACGGCCGCATGGTCAACGACCAGCGCGCGACGCGCATCGAGGTCGCCAAGCAGGAACTGTCGCTCGCGGTGTCCAACCTGCCCGACAACGCGTGGTTCAACATCCTGTCGTTCTCGAGCGGCGTGCAACCGTGGCGCGAAGGCGCGATGTGCAAAGGCTCCAAGGAGGACCGCGACGACGCGCAGATCTGGATCTCGCGGTTGGGCGCTTCGGGCGGCACGAATCTCTACGACTCGTTGCAGAAGGCGTTCGCGGATCCCGACGTCGACACGATCTTCGTGATGTCCGACGGCGAGCCGACGGTGGGCCAGCAGATCGACCCGTTCCGCATCCGCGAGGACGTCGCGATGTGGAACCAGAACCGCAAGGTCGTGATCCACACGATCGCGATCGGCGGTTCGCTCGAGATCCTCGAGTGGATCGCGAAAGACAGCGGCGGCAAGCACCAGCACCTGCGCTGAACTGTTCCGCGCGCGCCAGCCCGAGCGCGGAGCTCAGGCCTCGGTGCCTGGGTCGGTGATCTGCTCGAGCCACGCGAGCAGCACGTAGCCCTCGGCGGTGTGCTTGGGGCCCGGGATGCGCGCGAGCCGGCGCGCGTTCGCTTGCAGCAGCCGCGCCTGGAAGAACTCGTAGAAGATCGAGCCCGCGTCGCGTTCGCCGTCGCGCGGCTGCGAGTCGAGTTCGATGCTGCTGACGCCTTCCTTCGCCATTCGGTCGACGAGTTGCTCCAGCTCTTCGTAGCTGCGGTCGAACAGGAACTCGCGGAACGCAAGCACTGCGTCGTCGGCGTGCGCGCGCCCGACCAGGAACTCGACGAACGCGGGGTCGCCGCCCTTCGTCATCAGTTGGAACATCTCGCTCGTGCCGAGCATCGTGCCGCCGTGCACGCGCACCTGCGTCCGCGCTTCCCAAGTCGCCTCGAGCATCGGGAAGAACTCGCTGACCCGCCACGTGAGCCGGTGCGCCCACAGCTGCGCGAGTTGTCGGACCGCGCGAGCGCGCAGTGGCTGCGGCTGGTAGCCGTCGGTCGCGAGCTCCGTGAGGGCCTCTTCGACGAGGTGCGTGTAGACGCTCGTGCGCAGCGCGCGCGCCGCGCGTTCGCGCAGGGCGAGGCCGGTCGGGCTCGACGCGATCGTGCCGCACGCGTGCCACATCAGGCGGAAGAAGTTGATCTGCGCCGTGCTCAACGCGCGTCCGACCACGGACTGGGTGGGCGCGCGCAGGCCGAAGCCGACGCCGTCCGACCGTGACAATGCGTGCACCAGCGTGTCGAGGCTGCGGCGGCGGTCGCCGAGTCGCTGCGACTCGAGTGGCGACGGGTAGCGCGCGAGCGCTGCGCCGAGGCAGTCGAGGTTCTCCTTCTGGGCTCGGATCGCGGCCGCGAGTTCGCGGCCCAGTTCGTCCGATGCGTCGAGCGCAAACACGACATCGCGCACGAGCGCGAGTTCCGCATCGCGCAGCGGGCAGCAAGTCGTGGCGTCGCGCACCGGGTCGGCCATGCGCGCATGTTGTCGCGCAGACGCCGCAGATGCGAGCGTCAGCCGACGAGGCAGGTCACGCCGAGGCCGCCGTGGCGCGTCGTGAACGCGGCGCGGAGCTCGAGTCCGGTGCGGCGGCACAGGCGCACGTCGTGCGCGAGGATCGCCGCGCGCGCAGAAGCCAGCTTCGCCGTGCGGTGGCCGAGCGTCTGGTAGAGCGGCAGCAAGTCGTCGACGGCGCCAACGCGGCGGCCGAACGGCGGGTTCGTCGCGACGAGCGCGCCGGCCGGAGCCTGTTCCGGATGCTCGAACCACGTCGCTGCGGAAACGGCGCAGCAGCGCGCCGTGATCGCTGCACGCACGCCCGCGCGCTCGGCGTTCGCAATCGTGGCCTCGACGGCGCCGGCATCGCGGTCGCTCGCTTCGATCGGCGTGGACGGGATCGGTCCGTCGATCTTCCGCGTGGCTGCATCGACCATGGCGCGCCACTGCGCATCGTCGGCGAATGCGGTGCCTTGCAGCGGAGCAGGACGAAGGCGTCCCGGCGGCAGGCCTGCGGCGATGGCGGCCGCCTCGATCGCAATCGTGCCGGAGCCACAGAACGGGTCGAGCAACGCCGTGCCCGCAGCGAAGCCAGCGGCGCGCAGCATCGCGAACGCAATGTCCTCGCGCAGCGGCGCCTTGCTGCCGTCGAGCCGGTAGCCACGGCGATGCAGTGGCGTAGCGGACGTGTCGATCGAGATCGTCGCGACGTCGTCGACGAA
>CAZEQF010000331.1:0-4771 GCA_964514315.1 uncultured Singulisphaera sp.
CCGCCCGGCAACAGCACGAGCACGATGCCCATGTCGCCATCGGGCACGATGCGACCCGTCGCCGGATCGCGCGCCGGAATCGCCTTGCCAGGAGCGCCCGATGCGACGTGCACGAACTCCCACAGCTTCGACTCTGGATCGACGCCGATCGGCAGCAGCCCTTCGTGCTCACGGAGCGTGATGCCGCCGTAGCGATCGCTCGTCGCGATTGCGGCGATTGCGTCGCGCCACGACACCGAGGAGCCGCCATGCGCGGCGCGACCCGGTTGCTGCGTCACGTTGTCGGCCATCGTCAGAGTTTGCGTGCACGCGGAGAACATCGCCACCAAGCAGGTCGCCGGCACCCATGGGCTGGCGCGCATGTGCCACCACAGAACGCGCCGAGCGGCAGGCCGCGACCGGGATCCGAATGGCATGTTCGCATGATGCGCCAGGGTCCTTGCACGACAAGCGCGCCCCGTGCGAGATCGACGTCGATGTCCGCGGCCGTGCGCTGCGGATCCAATCTCGTGAAGCGCAAGAGCCGCACTCCCGCGCGAACCGCCAAACCGGAGGGCGTGGCAACCCGTGGAAGAACGGCTGCGTCGCCGCGAGCGTGGCCACCGGGTCGAGATCAAGGGAGCGCATCCATGCCGCTCCGATCGACGTCTTGGACTGCAGGGCTACCCATAGGCTGGTCGCCATGTCGCTTGAACACGCGGCGCGCGACTGGCCACTGCCCCATCACGCACAACCCCGCCCCGCTCCCTTCAACCGAGGCCACATATCGGTTCCGATGCGCGGATGCCGGACTCCTCCTGCCGCAAGCAGACCTTGCTCGCGTGCGTGCTGCTCATAGCGCTGCCGTTCGTGCTGCTGTTCGACTCGGTCTTCACGAACAAGAAGTTCACGCCGTTCGACCTCGCGGAGTTCGCGCCGGTCGCGACGACGTTGACGAAGGCGCAGCTCGCGGAGCTGCGGCAGAACTGCAACTACGACCCGACGGAGTCGGGCATCCTCTTCGAACCGGACCTCATCGAGATCCGCGAGTCGCTCGCAGACGGCACCTATCCGCACTGGAACCCGAACGTCCGCGCTGGCGCGCCGCTCGTCGCGAACGGGCTGCTCGGCCTGTTCGACCCGTCGAAGTGGCCGATGCTGCTGTTCTCGGAGCCAACCAACGGGCTGCTCTGCACGACGGCGATCATGTTCGCGCTCGCCGGGTTGTTGATGTTCGGCTTCTTGCGTTCGCTCTCGCTCACGCTCACGGCATCGCTGTTTGCCGCGGTTGCGTTCGCGTGGTCCGGGACGATGGTCGCCAACGCGCACTGGTACATGCGCATGGAACCGCTCGCGCTGTTGCCCGGCATGCTCTGGGCAATCGTCGCGATCGATCGCTCGACGGGCGCACGCCGCGGGATCCCGGCCGTGCTGTTCGCGATCGCCGTCGGCATGGCATGGGGAGCGTCCTTTCCGCCGTTCGCGATCCCGTGCACGCTGTTCAGCGGCCTCCTCGCGCTCGCTCTGGCGGTGCGTCGCCATCGAGAACAGGGCATCGGCGCAGCGACGTCGTTCTTGTCTTGGGTCGTGCTCGGCCTCGCAATCGGCCTCGCGCTCGCGAGCCCGAACGTGCTGCAGCAGGCGCTGTTCTTCCCCGAATCCAACCGGCCCGTCGCACCGACGCTGTCGAGCGCGAGCCGCTTCGCGTTCGATCCGATGGGCCTGTTGGGGTTCGTGCTGCCCGATGCGTTCTCGCATCCGGGCGACCGCCTGATGTCCGGCGCGCGTTCGCCATTGGCGTTCTTGTTGTTCTCGCGAACGGACTGGGAGACCGGCGCGTTGCTGCGCGCCGACGTGAACTACAACTACTCGGAGTACTCGGTGTTCGCGGGCGCCATGCCGCTGCTGCTGGCGCTCGTCGGCGTGATCGCGAAGGGCCCGCGCTGGAAGTGGCTCGCGGTCGCAGGCCTCGCGGCAACGCTGCTGTTTGCGATGGGCGCAGGACCGCTGCGCCACGTCTTTGCGCTGCCGGGCAGCGGCGCAGTGCCGCCGTATCGCTTCGCGTCGATCGCGTGCGTGTTCGTCGCGATCCTAGCAGCGCTCGGCGCCGACCGCGTGGCGCGCGCCGGGTCCCCAGGAACGCTCCGCATCGTGTCCGCGATCGCGCTCGTTCTCGGCGGCATCTGCCTCACGCAAGCTCGCTCGCTGCGCAGCGCGCCAGAGGCCACGCAGAAGGAATGGCTGCACGAGATCACCGAGCGCTGCCGTCCGCTTGCCCCGCAGTTCGATGCCAACCTCACGCCTGAGGCGTTGACCGAATCGATGGTGCAACGCGCGTTCTTCACCGCTCGCGACATCGACGGGAAAGACGTCGACTTGCTGCAACGCGGACGCGAGCGGCTGCAGTCGAGCTTGGAGCACGCGGGCTGGAGCCTCTATGTCGGCGCCGTGCTGCTGGTCCTGTGGTCGAAGCGTCGCCGCGACGCCGCGATGCCGCCGTGGATGCTCGCGCCTGCGTTGCTGTTTGCCGCGGGCGAACTTTGGCTGCACGGCAGACCGTTGGTGCACGGCCGCGAGACACCGCACTCGCTCGAGACGCCGGTGCACGCGTTCCTGCGCGCGCAGCGGGAGGCCGCGCGACCGAGCGGCGGCTTCATGGTCGCGCGCGCCAACCCGGCAAGCGCCGGCGGCGATGCGATGCACCTTCCGCCGGGCACGCTCGCGAAGGACGACATCCGCGACCTGCACTTCTACACGTGGGTCGACAAGCACAGCAGCGAGCCGATCCGCGCGCTCTACGGCGAGTCGTTCATGATCCGCGACTACTTGCCGCAGGCGCTGCCCGACGACGAACGGCTGTCGCTGCCGTGGTGGGACGCGCTCGGTGTGAGGTTCTTGCTCACGACGCAACCGATGCAGCACGCAGGAACGCGCGTCGGCCCGCAACTGAAGGGCGAGAACGGCGAGTTCTTCGTCTACGAGCGCGCCTCGGCGATGCCGCGCGCTTGGGTCGTGCCGAGCCTGCGCGCGATCGGCGATGATGCCGCGATGGTCCGCGCCGCGATCCGCAAGGACTTCGCGCCACGCGACTACGCGCTCGTCACCGACGACGACGCGCGCGCGATCCCGCCGTTGCCGCAGGCGCCAGCTGCCGCGGACCGCGGAGTGCGCTTCTTGTTCGAGGACCACAAGCGTCTGACCCTCGAGGTCGACGCCGGGCCGTTCGGATACCTCGTGCTGGCGGACACCTGGATGCCGGGTTGGACCGCTTCGATCGACGGCGAAGAGCAACCGCTCGCGCGCGGCAACGTCTGCATGCGCATCGTGCCGTTGCCCGACAAGGCATGCCGCGTCGAGTTCCGCTACCGCACGCCCGGCCTCGTGCCAGGCCTTGCGCTCGCGGGCGCCGCGCTGCTTCTCGCCGCGTGGCTCGTGCGCCGTGCGCGAGCTGCGGAACGCGCAGTCGCGGCCTGAAGCAGGCCCATCGCTCGCAGCGGGCGCCGCCCAGGCCGCATCACGCGGCCCGAGCCAACATCAGGCGTCGCCGCGTTCTGCCGCGATGCGCTCCAGCACCGGCTGGCTGTCGCGGAACCCCTCGCGAACGTCCGCGTCCCACGGCCAGCGGCCCTGCTTGTCGGGATACACGAGCTGCAGCACCGGCACGTCGGACGTTCCGTATGCGTGCGCGATCTCGGGCAGCAGCGACTCGACCTGTTCCTTGGTCACCTTGCCGAACCACACCGGATAGCCGTGCACGATGCCTTCGTGCTTCTGGTCGGCTTCGTATTCGACTCCGTCTTCGACGTCGTCGACGACGAGCTCGAGCACTTGCGAGGCAAGCTCTTCGGGAAGACCCAGCGCGACGATCTCGGGCCGCTGGCGCGTGTGCCAGAGCCCGAGCGTGAACGCGCGCGACGACTGGGACTCCTGGTCCTCGTCGTAGAAGAGCTGCACGCCGTTCTTCTCGATGTCGGCAAGCAGCTCGCGATCGGGGCCTTCCCCGCCATGGTTTGCGTCGGTCATGAAGTGGTTGCCGGTCACATGCGGAAGACCGGCGCGCGATAGTCGGGGATCGGCGCGTTGAGGCTCGCCGACAGCGCGAGCGCGAGCGCCGAGCGCGTCTGCCGCGGGTCGAGGATGCCGTCGTCCCACAGGCGCGAGGTCGCGTAGAGCGGATGCCCTTCGGTCTCGTACTTCTGCAGGATCGGGTCCTTGATCGCGGCCTCTTCCTGCGGCGACAGCTTCTGGCCCTTCTCCTCGAGCTGGTCCTTCTTGACCTGCGCGAGCACGCCCGCGGCCTGTTCGCCGCCCATCACCGAGATGCGGCTGTTGGGCCACGTGAACAGGAAGCGCGGCTGGTAGGCGCGGCCGCACATGCCGTAGTTGCCAGCGCCGAACGATCCGCCGATCAACACCGTGAGCTTGGGCACGTTCGCGGTCGCGACGGCCTGCACCATCTTGGCGCCGTCCTTCGCGATGCCGCCGGTCTCGTACTTCTTGCCGACCATGAAGCCCGTGATGTTCTGCAGGAACAGCAACGGGACCTTGCGCTGGTTGCAAAGCTCGACGAAGTGCGCGGCCTTCTGCGCGCTCTCGCTGAACAGGATGCCGTTGTTGGCGACGATGCCGACGGGGATGCCGTGGATGTGCGCGAAGCCCGTGACCAGCGTCGTGCCGTAGCGCGTCTTGAACTCGTGGAGCCTGCTGCCGTCGACGAGGCGCGCGATCACTTCGCGCACGTCGTACGGAGTGCGCGTGTCGCGCGGGATCACGCCGAGCAGCTCTTCTGGGT
>CAZEQF010000332.1:0-4755 GCA_964514315.1 uncultured Singulisphaera sp.
GACTGAGACCTCGACGAGTTCTTCTACCTGTTCGCGGAGAACAAGCAGCGGCTCGGCTCGCCGGCGCTGCCCAAGCGCTGGTTCCATGCGCTGTGCGAGGAGTTCGGCCGCAAGGTCGTGTTCCATCGCGTCGTCGATCCGCAGGGCCGCTCGCTCGCCGCGGTGATGAGCTTCCTCTTCAAGGACACCGTGAATGCCTACTACTCGGGCTCGCTCACGGGCATCAACGACACGGGCGCGAACAACCTCGTCTACTGCGGGATCATGGAGTGGGCCGTGAAGGAGGGCTTCACGCGCTTCGACTTCGGTCGCAGTCGCGTCGAGTCGGGCCCGGCGCACTTCAAGAAGAACATGGGGTTCACCGCCGAGCCGTTGCACTACGAGTATCTGCTCGTCGGCGACCACGCGCGGCCGCCGGACTTCCATCCAGGCAACCCGAAGCTGGACCTTCCGCGCCGCATCTGGTCCAAGATGCCGACCATGTTGGCCAACCGATTGGGCGCGCGGCTGTCGCGCTTCTTGCCGTGAACGATACGTCTCGAGGCGGAGCTCCGCAGGGCGACAAGGCCGAGCAGCAGCAGACCAAGGCGTCGCTGATCGGCTTCTATCTCAGTTGCGCGGGCGTGGCGATCGGCGCCACCGTCGGCGCGGCGGGGTTCCTCTGGTTCGAGAGCATGGCGGGCCTGTCGGCCGGCATCGTGATGACGGTCGCCTGCACGGTGACCTGCTACACGTCGCTGAGCCGCATGCGGCGATAGCCGCCAGCCGGAGATCGGGGCCGCGCGACGCGCGCGGCCGGATCCGTTGCTCCGCGGCTTGGATCTGGCGCGCGTCGGGCCGCTTCGAGGGGCCCGCAGGACCCGCGCCCGATCCGCCGATGCGCCAGGCACATGCGCGGCATCCGGCACGGAGAACGTGCCAGTCCGTGCGCGGATCCGCGACTGCGGTGGTACGAGCCAGGGGACTGCGTTGCCGTCGGCTTCGCGTATGGTGGCAACCCGCACGATGACCTCCGACGAGACGGAACTGACGACGCGCCTGCGCGCCGGCGACGACGAGGCTTTTGCACCGTTGTTCGAGGCGCACCGCGAACGGCTGCGCCGCATGGTGCACTTCCGCATGGACCCCCGGTTGCTCGGCCGCATCGACCCCGAGGACGTCGTGCAAGAGGTCTACCTCGCGGCGCAGCAACGGCTCTACGCGTTCCGCGAGGACGAGCATCCGATGCACATCTGGCTGCGCATGGTCGGCCAGCAGACGTTGATCGACCTGCATCGCCGCCACCTCGGCGCCAGCAAGCGCAGCGCAGCCAAGGAACGGGCCTTCGCCAACAGCCAGTGCCTGTCCGGCTTCGTCGCGGGGACGATGACCTCGCCGAGCCAGGCGGCGATGCGCGACGAGTGGAAGCGCCAGCTGTCGGCGGCGCTGGAGTCGATGGACGAGATCGATCGCGAGGTGCTCACGCTGCGCCACTTCGAGGACCTCTCCAACAAGGAAGTCTCGGAGTTGCTCGGCATCGGCGAGAACGCAGCGAGCAACCGCTATGTGCGCGCGCTGACGAGGTTGAAGGGCTTGCTCGGAGGGTTCACCCAGCCGTGAGCAGCAGCGAGAACGGCGTTCCGGACGAGCCACGCGATCCGCTCGACGTGCTCGCGGAGCAGTTCCTCGCGCAGGTTCGCGGCGGCGAGCCGGTGACGCCCGAGGGCTTTGCCGCGCGGCACCCGGAGCACGGCAGCGGGCTTCGCGACCTGTGCGAGACGCTGCTCATGCTCGAGGGCATGAAGCGCGATCGCGAGTCGTCGGCGACCGGCGGCAAGCGGCTCGTGGTCCCGCAACTCGAACGGCTCGGCGACTACCGCATCGTGCGCGAAGTGGGACGCGGCGGAATGGGCGTCGTGTTCGAGGCCGTGCAGGAGTCCCTCGACCGTCGCGTCGCGCTCAAGGTCCTGCCGCAGGCGAGCCTTCTCTCGGGCAACCAGCTCGAACGCTTCCGGCGCGAGGCGCAGACCGCAGCGCGATTGCACCACACGCACATCGTGCCGGTGTTCGACAGCGGCGAGGCCGACGGCCTCCACTTCTACGCGATGCAGTTCATCGACGGCGAAGGGCTCGATGCGGTGGTGAAGGCGCTTCGCAAACAGGAGGCCGCGACCGGCCCGGCCGCGCTGCGCGAACGCTTCCGGCTCGCGGCGAGGCTCGGCGCGGACGTCGCCGATGCACTGCACCATGCGCACGAGCACGGCGCGCTGCACCGCGACGTGAAGCCTGCGAACTTGCTGCTGGACCGCGATGGCCATGTCTGGGTGACGGACTTCGGCCTTGCGAAGGCGTTGGAGCAGAACGGCCTCACGCACACGGGGGATGTGCTCGGCACGTTGCAGTACATGGCGCCCGAGCAGTTCGAGGGGCGCTACGACGCACGCAGCGAGGTCTACGCGCTCGGCGCGACGCTCTACGAGCTCGCGAGCATCCGGCCTGCGTTCGTCGCGGACTCGCGCGCCGAGCTCATCGACGCGATCCGCGCCGGCAAGTGCCCGACGTTGCGGCGTTCGTTGCCCGGGGCTCCGGAAGACCTCGAGACGGTCTTGGCTCGCGCGATGGCGACGGATCCCGCGCGCCGCTACGCGACGGCCGCCGAGTTCGCGAGCGACCTTCGGGCGTTCCTCGAAGACCGGCCGATCGCCGCGCGTCGCCAGTCGGGGCTCGAGCTGCTGGCTTCTTGGTGCCGCCGCAATCGCGCGCTCGCGGCATCCGCCGCGGTCGCGGCGATCGCGGTTGCGACCGCTGCCGTCGTCGGCTGGGGCGCCTACTGGACGACCCGAGAAGCGTTGGAGCAGGCACAGGAGAGCGAATTGGCTGCGCGCGCCAGCGAGTCGGTCGCCAGGCTCGCGAGCGAACGAGACCGCGCCAACCTCACGGACTCGCTGCAGGTGTTCGAGGATGTCTTCGACACGATCGTCGGGCCGGATCCGCTCGACGCGCTGCTCGAAGACGCCGAGGAGGGCGGCGCGACCGTTCCCGCCATGTCGGCCCCGGTCGACGCGAAGAGCCTCGCGTTGCTCGAGCGCATGCTCGACTTCTACGACAAGTTCGCGGAGCGAAACCGCGACAACGTCGCGTTGCGTCAGCAGACCGCGCGCAGCTATGCCCGCGTCGGCGCGATTCGCCAACGCCTCGGACAGCCAGAGGAGGCGGTTGCCGCGTATGAACATGCAGCATCGCTGCTGCGCGAGATCGCAGATCCGGCGCAGAAGGGCGAGCTCGCTGCCTTGCTCCAGGAGTTGGGCCAGGCGCACGTTCGCCGTGGATTGCCGCGACTCGCGGCAGACTGCTACGCAGAGTCGTTGACGTTGCTTGGTTCGCTCGAATCCGCTGCGGGGCGCCACGAACGTTGGCTGCGGGCGCGCGCGCACTACCTGCTCGCGACGGCGCCAGGCTTCCGCGAGGGTCGGTGGGACTCTGGCCGGATGGGCTCGGGGCCACTGCGGGGCGGGCCCGAGGAGCGGCAAGGGCCAGGGCGCAGGGGCGGGATGCGCGAAGGCAGGTCCGATTCGATGCGGCGACCGCCCTCGGAGGCGGATGCGCCTCCCGGTTCGCCGCGCGCAGCGGGCGGGAGCCTTTGGGGGGAAATGCTCCGGCAGCAGTCGAAGGGCCACCTCGATGCGGCGCTTCTCGAATTGGAGCAGGTCCTGCAGGAAGCCCCGGCCGACGCCGAGGCGATCCTGTTGAAGGCGCGCTGCCTTGCCGAGTTGTCGCGGCATGCCTTCCCGCAAGCTGCGGGGGGGACGGATCCAGGCACGGCCGCAGTCGAGTTGCTGCGCCAGCTCGTCGCTGCGCACCCCGACGTCCTCGCCTATCGATTCGAACTCTGCGAAGCCCTGTTGCCGCGCCAGCGCGGCCGCGGCGGTTCGTCGCCGTCACCGACAGTCGTCGAGATGCAGAACCTCGACGAGGCGGTCGGCATGGCGCGTCGGCTCGTCAGCGAGAACGCCCAGCATGTCGAATACCAGGCGGCATTGGCGCGCGCATTGAGCTTCCAGGGGGCGCGGCGTCACGAACTCGGCGCGCAACAGAATCCGCGTTCCGGCCAACAGGAGCTGGAAGAGGCGCTCGCGATCCACCGCAGCATCGCGACGTCGCGTTCGTCGCCGGATCGCAGGTTCTTGCTCGAACAGGTCATGACGATGCGTCGTCTGGTGCGCGTGCTGTTCGACGTCGGCGACCTGGACGCTGCCCGCAAGCTGGCGCGCGAACTCGTTGCGTCGCTCGGCGACGCAGTTCGCGACGGCGTGCTGCCGCCGCGGGGCGACGAACGGTTGGGCGACCTGCCGCAGCTGCTCGAACGACTCGGAATGCAGGATGCGTTGCGCGAGTTGCGCGACGCAGACCGGCGGCGACGCTGACGCGCGTCGCCGCGGGCGATCACGCGAGGATGCTGCCGGCGACCTTGCCGTGCACGTCCGTGAGGCGGAAGTCGCGGCCTGCGTGGCGGAAGGTCAGGCGCTCGTGGTCGAGGCCGAGCAGATGCAGCAGCGTCGCGTGCAGGTCGTGCACGTGCATCGCGTCCTGCGTCGCGTAGTAGCCGTAGTCGTCCGTCGCGCCGTACGAGAAGCCTGCGCGCACGCCGCCACCGGCGAGGAAGTGCGTGAAGCCGTGCGGATTGTGGTCGCGTCCCGTTCCGCCTTCGCTCGTCGGCGTGCGGCAGAATTCGCCGCCCCACCAGACGAGCGTGTCCTCGAGCATGCCGCGTTGTTT
>CAZEQF010000333.1:0-4740 GCA_964514315.1 uncultured Singulisphaera sp.
TCCTCGGGCATCGTGCCGTGCATGCGGCAGAGGTCTGTCGTGCCGGCGCCGATGTCGATGACGAGGACGTCTTCGAGCCAGTCGAGGCCGTAGGCGACCGAGAACGGTTCGCTGCACAGCATGACCGAGTCCACGTGCGCGCGCGCAGCCTCGATGATCGCTTCCTTGTTCTTCATCGACGCCTCGGCGGGCGCGCCGATCACGCAGTAGACGAGCTCATCCTTGCGCGGGCGCGCGAGACGGATCGCCTCGCCGATGAGGTCCTTGGCCGCCTGCAGGTTGGCCTTGTCCTCGGCGCTCATGCTCGCGTCGCCGGTGTACTTGAGCACGCCCTTCTCGAGCGGCTTGTAGACCTTCAGCGACAGACGGCGCTCGATGGCCTCCTTGCCGAACAGCACGTCCTTCTTCAGCAACTTGCGGCTGACGACGTCCTTCGGGTAGCCGACGACGGAGTAGACCGTCTCGCGGACACCGTTGCTCGCGCTCACCGAAGTGCGCGAGGTGCCGAGATCCATGCCGATGTAGAGAACGCCGTGGTCCTTCTTGACGGCGTCGCCAGTGGGTTCGTTTGCAGTCATGAGTCGTGAGTTCGAGAGTCCATCGACGCCACCCACCCTGCGCGCGATGCGGCAGCGGGTCGGACGTCGGAGATCGGTTGCGGGAAGGCCATCGCGTCAGGCCTTCTTCTGGAGTCGCATGTTGGCCGCGAAGATCGCGCCCATCAGTTCCTTCTTCTTGCCGGAGTCCTGCGAGCTCTCGTCGAGGCCCTGCACTTCGCGGTAGATCGAGGAGATGCCGTCGTCGATGTTCTTCATCGCCGCGACCTGGCGCAGGCGATGCTCCGTCGACGACAGGCTCTGCGTGAGCTTCTCGATGCGTCGCTGCAGGTTCTCGACCTCGCGATCGCGCAATGCGCTCTTCGCTTCCTCGGCGACCGCACGCTCGCGCCCGACGGAGTCCATCACGAGCGCAAGCACCCGCTCCTCCACGGCGCTGTCCGCCGCGCCGCCCGAGGCAGCCAGGGCCTCGCGCACGCGGTCGGCGATTGCGGCGTCGTCGATCGCGTTGCGCGCCTGGACCGCGAACTGGCCCTGGCGCAGACGCTCGTCGAGCACCTGCTTCTCTTGCGCGATGAGGCGTCGCAGTTGGTCGACCTCCTCCTCGGCGCGCTCCTTCAGCCGCTCCACCTCGGACTTCTCGCGCTGCAGTTCCTGGTTGCTGCGCAACAGCCGCAAGAACTCGGCCTTCGTCGCATCCGCGACCGCCTCGCGCTCGAGGCCGACGAGCCTGCTCTTGAGGCTGCGGTGCACCGCTTCCTCGACGAGCCCGACGATGCGGTCCATGCCGAGCACGCTGACCTGCTCGACGCCTTGCTTCTTGAGCGAGTCGACGTCGGTGCGGAATGCGATCTGACGCACCGCCGCCTTCAAGGACTCACGGAAACCGGATCCCACGCGTCAGTCCCTCGTCGAGTCGTAGCGCAGTTCGGGATCGCTCTCCGGGTCGCGGCCTCGGATCTCCGACACGAACGTGCCGAGCACGTTGGCGCCGAGGTCCTGCAGGTTGCGCAGCGCTTCGCGCGCGCTGCCCTTCTGCGTGTGCTCGAGCCGCAACACGAACAAGGTGCCGTCCGCGCGCGCCGCGAGCATGCCAGCGTCGGTCGACGGCAGCACAGGCGGCGTGTCGAGGACGATGTATTGGAAGCGCTCCTTGAGGCGCGAGAACAGTTCGTCGATGCGCGTGGCGCTGAGCACTTCGGCCGGGTTGCCGACGCGCGAACCGGCGCCAAGCAGCATCAGCCGGCGGTGGCCGACTGGGCGCAGGGCCTTCTCCAACGGCGTGTTGCCGAGCAGCACGTCCGCGAGCCCGGGGCCGGGATTCAGGTTGAGGTAGCGCTCGATGGACGGGCGACGCAGGTCCGCGTCGACGACCAGCACCTCCTGCCGCTCCAGCTCGGACAACGCCATCGCGAGGTTGATCGCGCACACCGACTTGCCCTCGCTGCGGCCAGCGGAGGTCACGACGAGCGTCTTCGGCTCGCCGTCGGTGTTCATCGTGACGAGACGGTTGCGCAACGCCCGCACTTGCTCTGCACGGTAACCGGCAGGGTCGTGGAACATCACGAGATACGGGTTCACGGCCCGGTCCACGATGACGACCATCTCGTCTTGCGGCGCGGGGTCTTCTGACCCGGACTTGTCCTTGCGGGATCGGAACATGGGCAGTTGGTGCATCATCTTGTCGGCCTTCTCCCCACCAAGACTTTTTCCTCCCTGCGCAAAGGGAGATGTCCGGCGTCCCGGAACGAGGCTCAGGCGGCCCGCACCACCCGCGTTTCGGGGACGGCATCCCGCGCGCCCGGAACCGCCGCGGTCCCGGGCACAGCTGCCAAGGGCACAGCGGCCCGAAGCCGCCTGGGCCACCTGTTGGACGGCCCGTCGCGCCTGTGGCGGTCTCAGCCGCCCAGGTCGATCTTGCGCGAGCGGGCGAAGTCCTTCGCCGCCTCGTAGCCCGCGTCAGCGTGGCGCATGACGCCGGACTGCGGATCCCACGTCAGGACGCGCATCAGCCGCGCCTCCGCTTCCTTCGATCCGTCCGCGACCGTGACCTGCCCGGAGTGGATCGACTTGCCGATCCCCACGCCGCCGCCGTGGTGCAGCGAGACCCAGGTCGCGCCCGCCGCGACGTTGCCCATCGCATTGAGCAGCGGCCAGTCGGCGATCGCATCGCTGCCGTCCTGCATCGCCTCGGTCTCGCGATACGGCGATGCCACCGAACCGCAGTCGAGGTGGTCGCGGCCGAACACGACCGGCGCCTTCAGCTCGCCCTTGCGCACGAGGTCGTTGACCGCGACGCCGAACGCCGCGCGCTCGCCGTAGCCGAGCCACAGGATGCGCGCCGGCAGGCCCTGGAACGCGATGCGCTTCTGCGCCTTCTCGATCCACGTGCGCAGCGACTCGTTGTGGCCGAACATCTGCAGCGCCAACGCGTCCGTGCGCGCGATGTCCGAAGGGTCGCCGCTCAGGGCCACCCAACGGAACGGGCCGCGACCTTCGCAGAACAACGGGCGGATGTACTCGGGGATGAAGCCCTTGATGCGGAACGCCTCGGCGACGCCGCCGTCGCGCGCTTCGGTGCGGATGTTGTTGCCGTAGTCGAACGTGATCGCGCCGCGCTCCTGCAGGTCGAGCATCAGGCCCACGTGCTTGCAGACGGTTCGGTAGGCCTGCTCGAGGTAGCCCTTCGGATCGCGCTCGCGCAGCTCGCGCGCCTTGTCGACCGTCATGCCGTCGGGCACGTAGCCGACCAGCATGTCGTGCGCCGAGGTCTGGTCGGTCAGCAGGTCCGGGACCACGCCGCTGTCGCGGATCACGGTCAGCAGCTCGGTGGCGTTGCACTTCACGCCGATCGACCACGGCTGCCCGGCGGCCTTGCGCGCCAGCGCTGCCTGCAGCGCCAGCTTGGGGTCGTCGATGCGCTCGTCGAGGTACTTCGTCTCCAGGCGCTTGTCGATGCGCCAGCCCTCGACGTCGCAGGCGAGGCAGACGCCGCCCGCCATGGTCACCGCCAGCGGCTGCGCGCCGCCCATGCCGCCGAGGCCGGCGGTGACCACGAGGCGGCCCTTGAGGTCGCCGCCGAAGTGGCGCTTGCCGGCCGCGACGAAGGTCTCGTACGTGCCCTGCACGATCCCCTGCGTGCCGATGTAGATCCACGAGCCGGCCGTCATCTGGCCGTACATGATCAGGCCGAGCTTGTCGAGGCGGCGGAACTCGTCCCAGTTCGCCCAGTTGCCGACGAGGTTGCTGTTGGCGAGCAGCACGCGCGGCGCGTCGGGGTGCGTGTCGAACACGCCGACGCACTTGCCCGACTGCACCAGCATCGTCTGGTCGGGGCGCAGCCGGCGCAGCGTCGCGAGGATCTTCTGCAGCGCCTCGGGGTTGCGCGCCGCCTTGCCGAGCCCGCCGTAGACGATCAGTCGTTCCGGGTCCTCGGCGACGTCGCGGTCGAGGTTGTTCTGCACCATCCGGTATGCGGCCTCGATCGTCCAGTCGGCACAGTTCAGCTGCTTGCCCCGAGGGGCGCGGTACGACGTCATGCGCGCGATCGTGGCGGCCGGCGTGCGACGGCGCAAGGTGGGCAGAGGGCGCGGTCTATCCCGCATCCGGCGGCCGCGCGCGGCGAACTGCCGGCATGCCCGACGGAGCACCCGCCCCCACGTCGCCCGCCACTCCCCCGCGCCGCACCGTCGTCGTCACCGGCGCGACCGGCTACATCGGCGGCCGCCTCGTGCCGCGCCTGCTCGCCGCCGGCTGCCGCGTCGTCTGCCTCGTGCGCGAACCGCGCAAGCTCGACGCGCGGCCGTGGCGCCACCACCCCGACGTCGCGGTGCTGAAGGTCGACCTCACCGACCCCCACGCCGTCGCGGCGGCGATGCGCGGCGCCGAGGCGGCGTACTACCTGGTGCACTCGATGATCGCGCAGGGCCGCGACTACCGGCAGCAGGACCTGACGCTGGCGCACGCCTTCGCGCACGCCGCCAAGGCCGCCGGCGTCGGCCGGCTCGTCTACCTCGGCGGGCTCGGCGAGATGGGCAAGGACCTCAGCGAACACCTGACGTCGCGCCGCGAGGTCGAGCACGCGCTGGCGGCGACCGGCGTGCCGGTCACCGTGTTCCGCGCGGCGATGATCATCGGCTCGGGCTCGGCGTCGTTCGAGATCCTGCGCTACCTCGTCGAGCAC
>CAZEQF010000334.1:0-4734 GCA_964514315.1 uncultured Singulisphaera sp.
GTTTCGGATCCGACGCAGACGTCGGATCGATCGGTTCGACGCGAGCGAAGCCTCGATGCTCGCATCGCTGCGCGCGCACGGCGATGCCGTGCAGAGGCGCGCGGCGCGACGGCTCTGCGCGCTCGGAGAGTTCGCAGCAGGATGCGCGAACTCCGACGCGATCCCGCATGCAGCCGCAGGATCGCGTGGCAACCGCAGCTACTCGACCTTCGTGCGCAGCGCTTCGAGCAGCGCCTTCGCGCGCGCCGCGACCGGCGACTCCGGCGCGCTCTTGAGCATCGACGTCAACTGCTTCTCCGCGGTCTCGTCCTTGCGCTCGCGCAACTGCTTCTCGACCTTCTCGATCTTCTTGTCGAGCGCGAGCAGCTCCTTCGCTTCGTCCGTCGCGAACGCAGCAACCTCGCTCTTCGCCGCATCGATCCAATCCTTGCGGTCGCCGACCGCGCGCACGAACTGCTCGGCACGCTCCTGCGCGTCGACGTAGCGGCCTTGCCGCTTCAACTCCGCGATCGCTGCGGCTGCGCTCGCGCGACGATCCTCCACTTCCTTCACGAGCGTCGCGCGTTCGGCCTCGTCGTTGACCGCCTCGGCAGCGGCCATCGCGCCCGCGAGATCGTTCTTGCCGAACAGCAACGCACGCACCTTGCGCGCATCCGGCGTGGCGCCCCAGCCCTTCTTGACCTTCTCGAGCTCCTGCGCGACGAGCGTCTCGATCTGCTTCTTGCCGGCGTTCGGATTGCCGGCCCACAGGATCGTGCCGTCGACGCCGATCACCGCGCCGTGCGGGATGCCGCGCGACGGCGGGATCGGCAGGCCCGTTCCCGTGCAGGTGAAGCAGTCGTTGTCAGGAAACGTCTTCCACAAGAACGCATCGAGCGTGCGGTCGTCGTTGCCTTGCGACTCGACGAGGATCGTGACGAGTCCCTGGCTCTTGTGTTCGTGGTCGTGACGGATGGCGCTCGGCACGGAGCCGCCGATGCACGGTCCTCAATGGATGCCCCATTGGTCGAGCACGACAGGCTGGCCGTAGAACTCGGCGAGCCGCTGCCGCCCGTCGCCGTTGCGCAACGTCGGGAACGTGACGTCCGCGACCTTGTCGCCGACGGCCGGGCCTTGGGCCGGCGCGACGACGGCGAGCGCGAGAAGGGCGAGGAAGGGCTGGGTGCGCATGCGGAGGATCCTGGGGCGGGCGGCGGAAAGTAGCAGAGGGTGCGTTGGTGCGCCTGCCCCTCAGTGCGCAGACCATTGGCTGCAACCGCCTGCGCCGCGGCGAAAGCCCACTCCGCGATCAGCGCACCGGCTGCAACTTGCTGCGGCGGGCGCGCAGCGACTCGATTTCCTTCTCGCGGCGCGTGATCTCGCCGTCGATCGCCTGGGCCTCGTTGCCGGAGACTTCGGCCGTCGGGCTCAGCTCGAGGCGGGTGATGCGGTAGCCGCGGTCGCGCAGCAACTTCACGATGCCGAGTTCGCCGCCGTAGTGGGCTGCGCCGACGGCGAAGAACGCGCCGCGATCCGGGTGGCGCTGCAGTTCCTCCACCATGCGATCGACCATGCCGCCGTTGCGGTTGGCGAGCAGGCGGTCCTTGATCTTGGCGCTGAGCTCTTCGTCACCGAGCGGATACTCGTTCATCCGCTTGTCCAACGCAGACTCGTCGCCGCGCAAGTAGAGCTGGATCAGTTCCTCGACCGGGTTCTTGCCCTCCGCGACCTGCTTCTCGAGCTCGCCCAACGTCGCCGTGAGCATGTTGCGTTGCTCCTCGATGGATAGCGCTTCGAACACCGCCATCTGTGAATCGACGGTCTCGAGGCCGCCGACCGTCTTGCCGGCCTTCTTGGCCCCGGCGTACAGCTTCATGTCGAGCGGCTGCTTCGTCGCCATCTGCGACATCATGTCGATGACCATGAGCTGCGTCGTCGCGACCCAAGGCTTCATGCGTTCGAGCGCCGCCATCTTGGCGCCGCGGCTCTCGACGTAGGCCTTCATGCGCGCGTAGAGCTCTTCGCCGACCTGATCGGCGAGCTTGACACCCTTGGGCAGCATCGCGCCCTGCGCAGCGGCCATGAGCTTGTCCATGTCCATCGGGATCTCGGTGAACAGCGCGCCGCACGAACCGATCGCCTCGGTGACCACCGGCGGCAGATTCGTCACCCGCTCGTCGGGCAAATGGATCGTGCCGAAGAGGTAGCTCGGCGTCGGCAACTCGATGCGCCACAGCAGCGGGCGCTCGATTGCCGTCGCAGGCTTGGCGGCGACTTGGGGCTGGGCGACAGGCGCGGCCTGGCACGGCATCGCAGTCGCGAACAGGACAGCAGCGAACGCAGCGGAGAGTCGGCGTAGCAACTTCATTCGCGCGATGCTAACGAGCGGCCTTAGCCGTTTCCTGCACGCCCGAAGCCCGCATTCCCAAAAGCTCGCGCACACGGCTTTGCGCCGGCGGCAGCCGGCTCGCGCTACCACGACGCCGGCAGGGAAACCGAACGCATGATCCCTTCGCGTTGCACCACGTCGAACGCCGCGAGTTCGATCCCGTGCTGCGCGAACTGCGCCGCCGACGCATCCAGAGCCAAAGAACGCGGCAACACGAGCACACGCACGGGCCCTGCAGCCACAACACAACGCACGCGGCCGTCGAGGTCGGTCGGCGGCAGCATCGCACCAGACGGCTCGAGCCGCAGCACGACGCCCGAAGCAGGCGAGCCATTGGGCAGCAGCGCGATGAGTTCCACGGCGCCAGTCGCGAACACGAACGTCGGCGATGCGGCGCCACGCTCGCCGCCAATGGCGACGCGCGACGACGACGCGAGCCATGCGCCGTCCCTTCGATGCGCGACGTATTCGCCCGGAGGGAGCGTCACACGCAACGCGCCGCGCGCGTCGGTCGCGACCATTGCTGACGCATGCCGCGACGAGAGCACGAACTCGTGCCCTGCCATGGGCTCCCCGTTGTGCAGCACCAGCGCATCGACCGTCACGGGCAACGCGTCGTCGATCCCGAACTGCGTCGCAACGGTCGCGCCATCCGCGATGCGCACTTCCCCGATGCGGCAGTCAAGCGCACGCGGCGCAGCGCCGTCCTTCACGAACGTGCGCAAGACGACCTCGTGCTCGCCAGCCGCAAGCATGTTCGCCTCGAACAGACCGTCGGCAGAGACGGGGACGCTGGGCACATCGTGCGCGCCGCGTCGAATGAGACGGATCGATGGCTGCAGCAACGGCCCCGCATCCGGTCCCGCGAGCGCGAATGCGCGCGCCACGGCGTCCGCAGACTCCAACCGTCCGCGCAACGCGCCGCCTCGGCGCACTTCGACGACCAACTCAGTGGCATCGTCGACGCGCACCGAAGGAACGCGATGCGCGACGTGCCCGGGCCCAGGCAAGTCGAGCCAATACGAAGCGCTCGGCTCGCCGCGCAGCACGACGCGGCCTTCGGCATCCGTCTTCGCCTCGTCGACGAGCAACGCACGCAGCGACTGCGCATTGCGGATCCACATGTCCCACGCGAACACTTGCTGCGCGTTCGCGAAGTCGCGGCTTCCAGCGTCACAGAGCCGCACCGCCGCGCTCGCAACCGCAGCGCCAGAGGCATCGACCACGCGCACCGCGCGCGCCACCGGCGGGCCCGCGACCACTTCGACGACCGTGTTGGGAGCCATCACGAACTCGCGCAGCACTCGCGCAAATGCAGTCTCGGTAGCGAACTCGACGACGAGCAAATGCGGCCCGTTGCGCACGCCGTCGACTACGGCCACGCCGCCTTCGAACGGACCGCGTTTCCGCACGTCTGCTGCGAGCGGCGACCAAGCTGCCGTTCCGAACGGGATCGCACGCACCTGGTAGCGCGGCACGGGTTGTCCGTCGCGGTCGATCGCGCGCACGGTCAACGCGGCGCAGCGACGCACACGCAATGCAACGCCCTCTGCGCCCCACGCGACCTTCGCGTCGCTCTTTGCCACTTCGAATCCCCTTGCGTCGACGACGAGCGCAACCTCGTTCGGCGCGAGCTTGGGCTGCTGTAGCTCGAACGAACCGTCACCCGCGGAGCTCGCAGCAGCGACCGGCCGCCCGTCGCCGCCGTTCGCGTCGATCCGCGCGCCGGCAACGGGCAATCCCGTCTCGTCGGTGACGACGCCGCGGATGCCGATCGTGGGCTCGGGCAGTTGCACGACGATCGTGATCGGTTCGACCGACGTCGCAGTGAGCTCGATCTCGTTTGGCGAGACATCGAACGTCTGCGCTGCAGAGATTCGATAGCGACCGTGCAGCAAGGCGTTCTCGGTGCGGAACGAGCCATCCGCGCGCGTAGCCGCCACCTCGTGGCTACGTGGCGAGAACGTCCCGCGACTGGCCGCAAAGTCGGACAACGCGCGCACGCGCTCGAACATCACCTGTGCATCGACGAGTGGTTGCGATCGCTGGTCGACGACTCGTCCGTGCACCAACGCGCCGCGCTCCATGCGCACGTCGCCGACATCCATCACGGCGCCTTGTGCAACCGAACGGAAGCGCCCGCCCACCGTGCCCATGTCGTCGCGCGCGCATTCGAGCGAGAACTGGAACGGCGGCGGCGGCACAAACGAGAACGAGAAGCGGCCGTCTTCCTTCGTCACCACGCGCGGCAAGTCCATCGGCTTCGGCAATGCCTCGTGGTCGCGCAGCCATTGTGCTTCTGCCTCGCGACCGCTCGACCATCCCGACAGCGCGACCGTGCATCCTGCGAGCGGCGCGCCTGCTGC
>CAZEQF010000335.1:0-4724 GCA_964514315.1 uncultured Singulisphaera sp.
GCGCGCGCTCGGTCGCCCTGAGGATCGCGTCCATATCCTTCAGCAGGATCAAAGGCAGCCCGGAGAGGATTGCGCGCGGCGCTGCGAGGTTGCGTTCATGCAGGATCTCGCCGATGCGCTCGACGCGGTCGCACGCGAATTCGAGGTCCGGAAAGCGCCTGCGCAGCACTTCGCAGAACTGTTCGTCTTGCTCGATGCCCAGATAGCGGACTCCGCCGATGCCACGGAGCAGGTCGGCGATCGGTTGGGTCAGCGATCCGGTCCCGCAGCCGTACTCGACAACCACGTCGCCTCTTCGCAGCGAGAGGCCGCGGACCATTTCTTCGCCGAGGCTGCGAGTGCTCGGCAGAAGCGCTCCCACCTCGCGTGGATTGCGGAGGAACCGACGGAAGAACAGAACGCCCGATCGCATCGCGCTCGCGGTCATGCGCGGACAAGAACAAGGACGCGCGAGCGATGGAAGGAGCGAGGTCGTCCTGCGCGAATCTTGCTCTGCGCGTCGCAGGATCTGCACACAGTCGAGGTCTTATGCCAAGAACCGCAACGGCACGCGAACGTGTCGCGATGGCACGCGGACGCCGAGGGGGCGTCTGATGCTGCCATCCGATGCGTTGGTGGCCGTCGCTTCCAACTCGCATGAGCGGCAAGCGCACGACGAAGGTCGACTTCCATCTCCACTCCTACGCGTCGAACGTCACGGACTACTACGCGGCGAACACGTTCGCGATCCCGGAGTCCTACAGCGATCCGATCGCGACCTACCGCGAACTGCGCGCGCAGGGCATGGGCCTCGTCACGCTGACGGACCACAACTCGATCGACGGCGTGAAGGAGATGCTGGATGCGCATCTTCCTGGCGTCTTCATCAGCTCCGAGATGACGGCAACGTTCCCCGAGGACGGGTGCAACATCCACGTCACGGTCGCCAACATGACGGAGGCGCAGTTCGCGGAGGTCAACCGTCTGCGATCGAACCTCTACGAGATGCTCGACTACGTGGAGACGGAGATCGCGCAGGAGAAGAACGCAGCCGCCGGCAACCGTCTCGCGTACTTCATGACGCACCCGTTGATGAGCACGCAGAACCGGCCCTACGGCCGCGAAGGCGCGCTCACCGCCGACCACATCGAGAAGGCGCTGCTGCTCTTCCCTTGTCTCGAGGTCCGCAACGGCACGCGCACCCGTTCGTTGAACGAGTTCACGCATCGTCTCGTGACGTCGCTGGACCGCGAGACGGTCGAGCGCCTGGCCAACAAGCACGGGATCGTCCCCCGCGGACGCACGCCGTGGCTCAAGGCGATCGTCGCCGGCTCGGACGACCACTCGGGGATCAACCAGGGACGCACGTGGACCGAGTTCTTGTCGCCGGAAGGCCGCGAGCCGTCGGCAAACGATCTCGTCGACGCGATTCGCAGCCGTCGCACCGCGATCGGCGGTGGGCACGGCGGGCCGGTCACGCTCGCGCATGCGATGGTGAAGCTGCTTTACGACGGCCACAAGCGAGGCCCCGTGGCGCAAGGCCAGGGAACGGCTGCGAGGCCTGCGCAGCGCGGCGTGCGCATGGGTGGCCCGATTCAGGAACTGCTGCGATTCGTGTTCGACTCCGAGTCGACGACGATGTGGCAGAAGCTCGGCTTCCAGGCGCGTTACGCGCTACAGCGGCTCGCGGCGGCTCGAAAGAAGGGGCGGGATGCAGATCGCGCGTTCGAGTCGATCCTGGCGGACGAGGCGGCGGCCCTGCTCACGGACCAAGGATTCCGCCGCAAGCTCGCGGAGTCTGCGCGCACGGACGATCGGATCTTCCTGGTCGTCAGTTCGCTCATCAATCGCATCTTCCAGCGCTACGTCTCGCGCCTCCGCGCCGCCCAGTCACTGGATGTCATCCGTCTGGTGAAGGAAGCCGTCGCGCTCTTCGCGTCGAACGTCTTCGTCTCGCTGCCGTATCTGATCAGCTACCTGCACCAGAGCTCGGATCGGCAGATCGTCGCCGACGTCCGGAAGCGCTTCGAGTTCGGGGAGCACAAGAAGATCGTGTTGGTGACCGACACGTTCTTCGAGATCAACGGTGTCGCCAGGACCATCCGCAAGATGATCGACGAGGCGAAGCGTCGCGGGATCGACTTCACGGTGGTCACGTGCCTGCACGATTCGGAACGCGCCGAGGTGATCGCCGCGGCTGACGTGCAGCGCTACGTCGACTCCGGCCAGCTGCGCATCCTCCCTTCGGTCGTCAATCTCGACTTCCCTGAGTACCAGGGTCTGCAGATCCGCATCCCGCCGTTCCTCGACTTGCTGAAGTTCCTGCAGGAAGGAGGCTTCACCAAGATGCAGATCAGCACTCCGGGTGCGATCGGTGTCGCAGGCCTGATGGCCGCGAAGTTGCTGCAGATCGAGACGTCTTCGACCTACCACACGAGCTTCCCCGAATACGTCGAGAACTACACGCGCGACGTCAGCCTCGAGGCTCTTGCGTGGAAGTACATGTGCCTCTTCTACCATTCGGTGGACGAGGTGGTGGTGCCGAGCAAGTTCATCGCTCGACTGTTGCACACGCGCGGCATGCGCAACCGGAAGTTGCTGATCCTCGATCGCTGGGTCGATTCCGACCGGTTCCATCCCAAGCATCGGGACTCCGACTACTGGACGCGCCATGGCGTTGCGGAGGGCGCGACGACGTTCCTCTATGTCGGTCGAATCGGCCTCGAGAAGAACCTCGACACGCTTGCGGACGCGTTTCTCGCGCTGCACAGCGAGCGTGCCGACGTGCACCTGCTCGTGGTCGGCGACGGTCCGTATCGCAAGGACCTCGAAGCCCGGCTCCGCGGAGCTCCGGTCACGTTCACCGGTTTCCTCGAGGGGCAGGAACTGTCGATTGCCTATGCGTCGGCCGACGTGAAGCTCTTTCCGAGCACGACCGACACCTGGGGCAATGCGCCGCTCGAAGCGCAGGCGTCTGGGCTGCCGGTGGTCGTGTCGGACCAGGGCGGGCCACAGGAGTTGATGGTCGAGGGCGTCACGGGCTTCTGCGTGAAGGGCCGCGACGTTGCCGCGTTGGTGGACGCGATGCACAAGTTGCTCGACGACAGCCGCCGTTCGCGGATGGGCGCCGCAGCGCGCGCGTTCGTCGAAGCCAACAAGCTGTCGGAGCCGTTCTCGGCGATCCTCGACTCGGAGAGCTATCGCCAGCGATTCAAGAAGGCGAAGCCGCACGACTCCGCGTCGGACGACGACGGCTCGTCGCCGGACGCCGTGGACCGTTACCTCGTCGACCACCGTGTTGCGCACGTCGCATCGGAGCCAGCATGAGCCAGGCAGCGTTGTTCGTGGGCGGCGGCATTGCCGCGTTGTGGGCCGCGCGTTGGGCCAAGAACCGCTTGTTGCTCTCGCGCGCCAAGCACCCTTCGCTGCGTGGGCATGCGCGCATGGCGCGTCGCGTCGCGAAGTGGGTCCCGTTCTACGAGTACCCGGACGCAGAGTTCTTCGGAGCCGACGACGCTCCATCCGAGGTGCAGGATCTGCGGCGGCGCGGATTCGAAAGACTGTCGGAGCACTTCCGTCGCAAGGCGCCGCGCACTCTTGCAGTCAGCGCTGGCCTTGAGGACGGGCTGTCGTACGTCGACTTCGTCAACCACTACCGCGTGCCGTTCCAGTTCCGCGAGCGCGTGCGCGAATCGTTTCCGCTCGGTCTCGTCGTGCAGGCGACGCGTGGCCGGCACATCCAGGATCTCGACGGCAACTGGAGCCTCGACGTCACGGGAGCCTACGGCGTCAACGTCTTCGGCTACGACTTCTACAAGGGTTGCATCGAACGCGGCGTCGTGCGCGCGCGATCGCTCGGTCCGGTTCTCGGTCCGTACCATCCCGTCATCGCCGACAACGTCGCGCGGTTGCAGCGCATCTCCAAGAAGGACCAGGTCTCCTTCCACATGTCCGGCACCGAAGCCGTCATGCAGGCTGTGCGGCTCGCGCGCTACCACACCGGCAAGTCGCACATCGTCCGGTTCTGCGGCGCCTACCACGGTTGGTGGGACGGCGTGCAGGCGGGCGTCGGCAACCCGCGGCCAGCGCGCGAGGTCTACACGCTCGCGGACATGTCGGAGACTTCGCTCGAAGTCCTGCGAACCCGCAACGACATCGCTTGCGTTCTGATCAACCCGCTGCAGGCCATGCACCCGAACGGCAATGCGCCGACGGACTCGATGCTCGTCAACAGCAAGCGCTCGGTGCGCTTCGACAGGGCTGGATACTCGGAGTGGCTCAAGCGATTGCGCGCGGTCTGCACCGCGCGTGGCATCGCATTGATATTCGACGAGGTGTTCCTCGGCTTCCGCCTCGCGCTCGGGGGCGCGCAGGGGTACTTCGGCGTCGATGCCGACCTCGTGACCTATGGCAAGACGCTCGGCGGCGGCCTGCCGATCGGCGTCGTCTGTGGTCGTGCGAAGTGGATGAAGCGCTACCGCGACGACAAGCCGACGGACATCTGCTTCGCTCGCGGAACGTTCAACTCGCATCCCTACGTGATGACGGCGATGAACGAGTTCTTGCAGCACCTCGACTGGCCCGAAGTGCAGGCATCCTACGCGGACATCGATGCCGCATGGGGGCGACGTGCTGCGGACCTCAACGCAACCCTGGAGTCGCGCGGCTTGCCGATGCGCGTGGCCAACATGGTGAACAACCGTGGCAACGAGCGGTTCAGCCCTACTCAGATCAACATGATGTTG
>CAZEQF010000336.1:0-4701 GCA_964514315.1 uncultured Singulisphaera sp.
CTCAAGGTGCCGGTCGTCTGCATCGTGATCGGTGAAGGCGGATCCGGTGGCGCACTCGGCATCGGCGTCGGCGACCGCGTCGGCGTGCTCGAGAACGCCTACTACTCGGTGATCTCGCCCGAAGGCTGCGCGGCGATCCTGTGGAAGAGCGGCGACAAGGCCGCCGAGGCCGCCGAAGCGCTCAAGCTCACGGGCAAGGACCTGCTCAAGCTCGGCCTCATCGACAAGGTGATCGACGAGCCGCTCGGCGGCGCGCACCGCGACCCGCGCGGCACGGTCGACCGCGTGAAGGCGCAGATCGTCGAGTGGCTCGCGGAACTGTCGCAGGTCCCGATCGAGACGCTGCTGCAGCAGCGCTACGAGAAGTTCCGCCGCATGGGCACGCCCGTCGGGGCGTGACCTCGCCCGGGCTGACGATTTCTCCGCTGCGTGCCAACGCCGCGGCGGCGGGGTCCGTAGAAGGCCCCTGTGCGGGCGCTCAGCGCACGCGCTAGTCTCCCCGCCACTCCGCCATGCCGAATCCCCGCGCGTTCGCCGATGACAGCCGCCTGCCGCGCGGGCTCGCCACCAGCGTCGAGCAGATGGCCGCGGCGGGCGAAGTCGGCGACGCGACGCTCGTGCAGCAGGCAGCCGCAGGCGACCAGGATGCGTTCGCCGCGCTCGTCGCGCGCTACCAGAAGAGGGCCTTCTGGGTCGCGTTCCATGTCGTCGGCCGCGTCGAGGACGCGCGCGACGTGACGCAGGAAGCGTTCGTGCGCCTGCACAAGTCGCTCGACAGCTACGACCCGGCGCGCAGCTTCTACACGTGGTTCTATCGCATCGTGATGAACCTCGCGATCGACCAGCTGCGCAAGCACAAGGGCGCATCGCACGCGAGCCTCGACGAACTGCCGCAGTTGTTGCCGGACGAACGCGAGGCTGGGGAAGGCGAGGCGGCGGTGGAGCTGCAGGAGCAGAACGAACTGGTCTGGCGCGTGCTCGACCAACTCGATCCGAAGTTCAAGGCGATCCTCGTCCTTCGCGACATCCACGGCCTCTCGTCGCGCGAGATCGCGCCGATGCTGCGCATCACGCACGCGACCGCGCGGTGGCGCGTGCATCGCGCGCGCATGCTGTTCAAGGAGCGCTGGGAACGCATCGTGCGGAGGCACACGTGAGCCGCTCGATGCGATGTGGCCGCGCGCAGGATCTGCTGCCCGAGTTCTTGGGCCAGGGCCTCGACAAGGCGACGCGTTCGATGGTGCGCGAGCACTTGCGCGACTGCTCCCGATGCCGCAAGGCCGGCTCGGAGTGGCTGCAGGCGAGGAAGGCGCTGCGCGCTGCAGCGGCTGCGGCGGACGTCGCCGCGGCGGTCCCCGAGGAGTCGTGGTCCGCGTGGCGCGAGGGCATCCTTCGCGCGGTGGCGACGGCACCGGTTCCATCGCCTCGCCGCATGCCCGCGCTGCCGCGCTGGGTTTCCGGCGCGATCGCAGCGGCGGCGCTGTTGTCGGGCCTGACGCTCGGCGCGCGTGTCGACGGAGGCCTGCTCGCGCGGGATCCGATCACGGCGCAGCCCGGCCAAGGCCAGGGGACTTCGCTGCTGCGTCCGCTGGGGCAAGAGCGCTGGGCTCCGGCTCCGACGGCGAACGGGCTCGAATGGCGCCGCCGGTGGGCGACCCACGGGCTTCGCAGCCGACTCGCGCTGCGCACGCTCGAAGACGAGTTCCTGCCGACTCCGGTTCGTGTCGAAGGGAACGGCAACAAGCCCGGCGCTGCGGGCGACGGTCGCTGACACGCCTCTGCCCATGAGTGTCGCCATCGCGGCGACGTAGGCCGGGGAGCTCCGTGCTCGGGCTTGGAGTCGATTCCGGCCGCGTTCCAGGGAGTGTCGGGAGGCGCGGGAGTATTGGCACCGGCTGCTTCGTCCGTGCGGCGCCTCTGTTTTCGAGGAGCCACGCACACCATGAACATCCGCATCCGTTCCCGTTCGGCCGCTGCGTTCGTCCCGGTTCTGGCGCTCGGCGCCGCCCTGGCTGGGCTGCCTGCACGCGCTCAGGATCCCGTGCCGGAGAAGGCGCCGCCGGCCGCGCAGGCGCCGCAGCAACGCGCCGAGGACGCGGTGAAGCAGCTGGGCAGCGACACGTTCCGCGAGCGCCAGCAGGCCGAGTCGGCGCTGCGTCAGTTGGGCAAGGAGGCGCTGCCCGAGTTGCGCAAGGCCGCCGAGGAGAGCAAGGACGCGGAGGTTCAGTGGCGCGCGCGTCGCCTGATCCGCCAGATCGAAGAGGGCGCGGAGGCTGGGCTCGCGCCGCGCGACGCAGGGGCGGTGCCGCAGCCGGCCGAGGACCGCGACGGGCCGCTGCTGCGGCGCGGGACGCGACCCTCGTTCCCGGGCGTGCCCGAGGACATGCAGCGGCGGTTCGATGAACTGTTCCGGAGCCTGGAGCAGGACTTCGGCATGGACATCCCGCGCGCCCGGTTCTTCGACGACTCGTTCTTCAAGGACCTGCAGCAGCAGATGGACGACGTGCAGCAGCAACTGCGCAACGCTCCGTTCGGCGAGGGGCGCAGCATGTCGATGCAGATGGGGCCTGACGGCGTGCGCGTCGAGGTGAAGACCAAGAACGACAAGGGCGAGGAGGAGACGAAGGTCTACGAGGCGCCGGACCTGCAGACGTTCCGCGAGAAGCATCCCGGCGTGCTCGACGGCGCGGGGTTCGGCGGTGGCGGGTTCACGTTCACGCTGCCGAACGGCGGCTTCCGTGGCTTTGCGCAAGGGATGCCGCAACTCCGCGGTCTCGCGCCGCGCATCCTCGCACCGGACGCGGGGCAGTTGGCGCCCACGGATGTGCCGCCGCCTGAGCACAAGCGGCTCGGCGTGACCGTTCGCAACGAGGTGTCGCAGGATCTGCTCGAGCACTTGGGCCTCGAAGGAGCCCTGTGCATCGATGCGGTGCAGCCCGGAACGCTCGCCGAGTCGCTCGGCCTGCGCGCCGGCGACCTTCTGGTGCGCATCGCCGGCAAGGCGATCGCGAACACCGCGGATGTGCAGGATGCGTTGGGATCGGTGCCCGCAGGCGCAGAGGTCGAGGTCGTCGTCTACCGCAAGGGCGCCGAGACCGCGTTGCGCGCGAAGAAGCCGGAGCCCAAGGGCGAGGACGCGGCGTCGCCGCTGCAGAAGCGCACGAAGGACGACGGCGCGCAGAAGGACGACAGCGGCAAGCGCTGAGCCGTTCGCGCTCGCGAGGAGGCCGCGGTCAGCAGCGCGCGGGCTTGTCGCCGTTGCTGCGCAGGTCGCGCAAACGCAGTTGCCCGCAAGCGGCAGACTGGTCCGCGCCGCGTTGGCGGCGCACCGTGACCTTGAGGCCGCCCGCGCGCAGGCTCTCCGCGAACGCATCGACGGCGGCCGTCTGCGGGCGACGCAGGCCGGTCGATGCGAGTTCTTCGACCGGGTTCCACGGGATCAGGTTGACCGTGCACGGCATGTCGCCGAGCACGTCGACGAGCGCCTCGGCGTCCTGCGGGCGGTCGTTCACGTGCGCGAGCAGCACGACTTCGAACGTCACTTCGCGACCCTTCTGCGCGAAATAGGAGCCCGCTGCCGCGACGATCTCGCGCACGGGGTGCGCAGCGGTCGGCACCAGCTTCTTGCGCAACCCGTCTTCGGCCGCATGCAGTGAGACGGCGAGGTTGTAGGACGGATCGGCTGCGGCGAACTCGGCCATCTGCCTCGGGTAGCCCGACGTGCTGACCGTGATGCGGCGCGCGCCCATGTCGATGCCGTCCTTGTCGTGCAGCCGCTTCAGCGCGGGCACCAGCGCCGGCAGGTTGAGCATCGGTTCGCCCATTCCCATCACGACGAGGTTCGTGATCGAGCGTTCGCCCTGCAGGCGTTCGCGCGCATGCAGGACCTGCTCGACGATCTCGCCGGCCGTGAGGTTGCGCACGACGCCGAACATCCCGGACGCGCAGAACACGCAGCCGACGGGGCATCCGACCTGCGAGGAGACGCACAGTGTCGTGCGTTCGCCGTCGGGGATGATCACGCACTCGACGGACTGGCCGTCGTGCAGGCGGACGAGCAGCTTCTCGGTGCCGTCCGCAGCTTCGTCGACGGTCTCGACGCGCGAACTGCGAGGCGGCATCACGGCGCCGAGGGCCGTCTTGAGGGCTGCGGGCACGTTCTTCATGCCCTCGTAGTCCGCGACGCCGTGGCGGTAGATCCAGTGCGCGATCTGGCGCGCCTGGAACGGCTTGCCGCCTGCGTCTTGGACGCGCTGCGCGAGCGCAGCGTCGTCCAGGTCGGTGAGCGCAACAGTGCGGTTCATCGGCGGCGGCGCGAGGTCCCGTTCAGGCGGACTTCTGCTGCTTCTGGTCGCCGTCGTCGCGGCCGCGACGTGTGAGGCGCTCCTTCACGAACTCCTTCGTGATCACGATGCGTTCGCCCTTGCGCGACGCGAGCGTGAATCGGAGGTCGAGCAGCAGCTCCTCGAACATCGCGCGCAGCGAGCGCACGCCCGTCTCGCGTTCCATCGCCATGCCGGCGATCTCGCGAAGCGCGTCGTCGGTGAAGTCGAGCGTCACGCCGTCCATCGCGAACATCGCCTTGTATTGGCGGATGAGCGCGTTCTTCGGCTCGGTCATCACCTGCAGGATCTCCTCGATCGTCAGCGAGCGCATCGCGACCGTGACGGGCAAGCGACCCACGAACTCGGGGATCATGCC
>CAZEQF010000337.1:0-497 GCA_964514315.1 uncultured Singulisphaera sp.
GCCCAACATACGCAGCCTCACGCAGGCGATGCTGTATCCAGGCATCGGGCTGCTCGAAGGCACCAACCTCTCGGTCGGCCGCGGCACCGACACGCCGTTCGAACGCGTCGGCGCGCCATGGTGCGACGGAGTCGCGCTCGCCGACGCATTGCGCAAGCTGGAGCTGCCCGGCGTCGCGTTCGTGCCGATCCGCTTCACGCCGAACGCGAGCAAGTTCGCGAACGAACCGTGCTCCGGCGTGCAGGTCGCAATCACCGACTGGGACGCGTTCGAGCCGGTCTCCGTCGGCGTCGCGCTCGCGTGCGCGCTGCGCGACCTGTTCGGCGAACGCTGGAAGACCGAGAAGCTGAACTGGCTCTGGAAGCACCAGGCCTCGATGGACCTGTTCCACAAGGGCGCCACCGCCGCGGACATCCAGAAGGGCTGGCAGAAGGACCTCGATCTGTTCCGCATGCGGCGCAAGCCGTTCTTGATCTACCCATGACGGTCACGTTCGG
>CAZEQF010000337.1:507-4676 GCA_964514315.1 uncultured Singulisphaera sp.
GGACTCGAATCCCTGCTCGAAGATCCGCCTGCGATCGTCCGCGACAGCCGAGCCTTCGGCCTGCTGTGCAACCAGGCGTCCGTCGACGCGCAGTTCAAGCACGCGGCCGACCTGCTGCACGCGCGCTTCCCCGGCAAGCTCGCCGCGCTGTTCTCGCCGCAGCACGGACTGTGGAGCGCACAACAGGACAACATGATCGAGACGGGGCACTCGCGGCACCCGCGCCTGGGCGTCCGCGTGCACAGCCTCTACTCCGAGACGCGTCGGCCGACGCAGCAGATGCTCGACGGCCTCGACCTGTTCGTCGTCGACCTGCAAGACGTCGGCACGCGCGTCTACACGTGGATCTGGACCGTCGTGCACTGCCTCGAAGCATGCGCGCAGAAGGGCATCCCCGTGCTCGTGCTCGACCGGCCCAACCCGATCGGCGGCGAGCTCGCCGAAGGTCCGCTGCTCGACACGCGCTACCAGAGCTTCGTCGGGCTTGCGCCGATCCCGATGCGACACGGCCTCACGCTCGGCGAGCTTGCGCGTTGCTGCAACGACCTGCTCGGCATCGGCGCCGACGTGCGCGTGCAGCCGATGCGCGGCTGGACGCGTTCGATGCTGTGGCCCGACACGGGCCGCGCATGGTTGCCGCCTTCGCCCAACCTGCCGCGCTACGAAGGCGTGCTCGTCTATCCGGGGCAAGTGCTGCTCGAAGGCACCAACCTCTCCGAAGGCCGCGGCACGACGTCGCCGTTCGAACAGTTCGGCGCGCCATGGCTCGATCCGTGGCAGGTGCTGCCGCTCGTCGCGCCGCGCGGCCTCGACGGCGCAGCGTTGCGACCCGTCGAGTTCGAACCGACGTTCCACAAGTTCCAAGGGCAGGCGTGCCGCGGGTTCTGGCTGCACGCCACCGACGAACGCGCGTTCCGCCCCTACCGCACGACGCTCGCGCTGCTGCGCGCCATCCAGGAGCTGTGGCCGGTCGAGTCGCGTTGGCGGCAGCCGCCCTACGAATACGAGAACGAGCTCATGCCGATCGACATCCTGTGCGGCGGCTCCGCCACGCGCGAGTGGATCGAGGCCCAAGGTCCGTGGACGAAGCTCGACGAACTCGCCAAGGCGCCCGACGCGTGGTGGCCTTCGGTGCGGAAGTTCCTGCTCTACTGAGCCTGCACGCGGCCGACCGCAACGAGCCCCTGCCCACGAGGCCACGTTCCGCGCTACCCTGTGCCGCGATGACTTCGCGCGCGCGCATCGTCCGTGGCCTGCTGCTCTCGGCCGCAAGCCTGTTGTCCGCCGTCGCCATGCCCGCGCAAGGCGCGCTGTGGCTGCGACGCGGCGATCTCGTGCAAGCCCAGCCGGTCGACCGCGGCCTGCGTGCCGCCATCGAACGACTGTGCGCAGGCCCCAGCGGAACGGAGCGCGCACAGGGCCTCGAGAGCGCCGTGCCTGCGGGCACGCGGCTCGTCGACCTTCGCATCGACGGCTCCACGATCGTGCTCGTGCTCGACGAACCGCTGCTGCTCGCCGCCGCGATGGGCCGCATCGAGCAGGCGATCGAACAGCTGACGAAGACCGCGTTCGAGACCGCAAACCAGAACGGCGTGGCCTTCGACACCGTGCACCTTCGCGTCGCAGGATCCGACGGCAGCGAGCGCGACCTCACGGAACGCATCGCTCCGCGCACTGCGGCGTCCGCGGCCCAGGCTGCGACTGCGCCGCAGGCGCGCGTCATCGGCCAGACCGGCGGGCTGTCCGGCCTGCGCATCGCCGTCGCCCCTGGCCACGGCTACTACTGGCACAGCACGCTCGGCTGGACGACGCAACGCGGAGTCATCGACGGAACCGTCGAGGACATCCACTGCGCCGAGATCTGCAACGACTTCGGGATCCCGAGGCTCTTCAACATGGGCGCGGAGATCGTTCTCTGCCGCGAGCACGGCGAGATCACCGCGGAGACGGTAGGCGACAACGACCAGGGAGCCTCGGTCTACTCCGAGACGGGAGGTTGGACGAACTCGACGTCGTCTGGCTACCAGGGCCTCGGGTATCGCTTCGCGACCTCCACCGGAACGTCGTCGGCCACGCCGACTGCGACCGCAACCTGGACGCTGACGGTGCCGCGCGACGGCGTCTATCCCGTCTATGTCTACTTCCGCGCCGGCAGCAACCGCAGCGGAGCAGCGCGCTACACGGTGCAGCACACCGGCGGCGCGACGTTGCACGAAGTCGACCAACGCATCGACGACCGCACTTGGGTCTGGCTCGGCGACTACGCGTTCTCGACTGCGCAACCGGCGCGCGTGACGCTCGACAACCTCGGGCCCACGGGTTCGGTCGTCATCGCCGATGCCGTGCGCATCGGCGCAGGCAACGGCTCGATCGTGCGCGGCGCCGGAACGAGCGGCCAGGCGCGTTGGCGCGAAGCGTCGCGCTACTGGGCGCAACACAACGGCGCGCCGAGCACGGTGTGGGACAGCATCGTCGGCGGCGAAGACAACGACGACGACGTCGGCTGCAGGCCTCGTTTCGCCGAGTGGCGCACGGCCGATGCCTACGTCGCGCTGCACACGAACGCAGGCGGCGGCGGCGGCACCTCGACCTACATTCACGACACCGCGCCGAGCGCGGGCTCGACGACGCTGCGTTCGCTCGTGCACACGCAGATCGTCAACGACGTGCGCACCGAGTACCTCTCGACGTGGCAGGACCGCGGCCAGCTGTCGGCCAACTTCGGCGAAGTGCGCCTGCTCACGACGATGCCCGGCATCCTCATCGAGCTCGCGTTCCACGACACGCCGGGATCGGTCGACCTCAACGCCATCCACGATCCGCGCTTCCGCTACCTCGCCGGCCGCGCGATCGCGCGCGGCGTGCTGCGCTACTTCCAGCCCGCCGCCGCGTTCCCGCCCGAGCCGCCGACGTCGCTGCGCGTCCTGCAGGACGGCGCGCGCGGGCTGCGCGTGTCGTGGACCGCAGCATCGAACGCGACGAGCTACGTCGTCGAAGGCTCGCCGGACGGCAAGGGCTTCGTGCCGCTCGCGACGGTGACGGGCGCGACCACCTGGTCCACCGGCGCGCTGCCGTTCGACTCCGTGATGTCGTTCCGCGTGCGCAGCAAGAACGCGTCGGGCCAGAGCTTCCCGACCGAGGTCCTGTGCGCGGGCACGGACCATCTGGGGCAAGCGCAGGTCCTGCTCGTGCAAGGCTTCGATCGCCTCAACCGCACGGTGCCCGTGCGCGCAAACACGAAGGACTTCCTCGCGCGTTTCGGCCGCGCGATCCGCGAAGGCGCAACGTTCTCGGTCGGCTTCGATGCGTGCTCCAACGAAGCCGTGAAGACGGGCCAGGTCGCGCTCGCGAACTATCGCGCCGTGATCTGGGCGTCTGGCGAGGAAAGCACCGCCGACGAGACGTTCGACGCGACGGAGCAGTTCCTCGTCACGGGCTACCTCAACTTCGGCGGCCGCATGTTCGTGAGCGGCGCGGAAGTCGGCTGGGACCTCGATGCGCAAGGCAGCGCAGTCGACCGCGCGTTCTTCAACAACCAGTTCGGCGCGAGCTACGTCGGCGACGATGCGGGTGTCTACACGTTGCAGCCCGGCGTCGCAGGCTCCGCGTTCGCGGGCATGGCGGCAGCGCAGTTCGACAACGGCACGTTCGGAACCTACGACGTCGACTTCGCCGACGTGCTCGCTCCGGCGACGGCGCAGAGTTCTGTGTGCCTGCGTTACGGCAACGGCCTCACAGCCGGCGTGCAGCGCAGCAACGGCAACGCGCGCGTGCTGTGCCTCGGCTTCCCGTTCGAGACGATCACGACCGCCAGCGCGCGCGCGGACGTCATGCGTCGCGCGTTGCTGTGGCTGCTCGACCCGCTGCCGATCTCGTGCGCGCCGACGGTCGCATTGGGCCAGCGCCTGCAACTGCAGATCGCGTCGCCGCAGGATCCCGGTGAGCTGTACCTGACGCTGTGCAGCTATGCGCGCGCGCCGGGCATCGCGCTGCCGGGCGGCGGGCTCCTGCCGCTGCAGTATTCGTTCTTGATCGACGCAAGCCTCGACCCGACGACGCCCGTGTTCGGCGCGTTCACCGGCAGGTCGGCAGAGCGGGGGGCAGGGAAAGAGTGTAGCTCTCGGTGGCCGCCGTATCATTAAAAAAAGTTTTTTCTCTACGTCCCGGGG
>CAZEQF010000338.1:0-4655 GCA_964514315.1 uncultured Singulisphaera sp.
TGCTGCCGTCGCCGGTGACGACGTTGACGACGCCCGGGGGCAAGCCCGCTTGCGCGAAGATCTCGCAGAGGCGCAACGCCGTCAGCGGCGACGACTCCGCGGGCTTCAACACCACAGTGTTGCCGCACGCGAGCGCGGGAGCGATCTTCCACGCGGCCATCAGCAGCGGGAAGTTCCACGGGATCACCTGCCCCACCACGCCGAGCGACTCCGGCCTGGCTCCGGGGAACGCGAGGTCGAGCTTGTCGGCCCAACCTGCGTGGTAGAAGAAGTGCTGCGCCGCGAGCGGCACGTCGACGTCGCGCGACTCGCGGATCGGCTTGCCGCCGTCCATCGTCTCGAGGCACGCCAACTCGCGCGCGCGCTCCTGCACGATGCGCGCGATGCGGAACAGGTAGCGGCCGCGCGCCTCGCCCGACAGCTTGCGCCACGCGGGCAACGCCTTCTTGGCTGCCGCCACCGCTGCGTCGACGTCCGCCTCCGTGCCCTGCGCGACCTCGCAGATCGGCTGCTCGGTGGCGGGGTTCACGGTCGCGAAGAACTTGCCCGCCTTCGGCGCGCGGAACTCGCCGCCGATGAAGTGGCCGTAGCGTTTCTCGACAACGAAGTGGTCCGTGCCTTCCTTCGATGGCGCGTAGTTCCACACTCCGCCGAACGGCAGGTCGCGCTTGCTGGACGCGTCAGAAGGGGAATCAGTCGGGTCGTGCTCGGCCATGCCCCGCCGACACTACGCACTCGCCGCCACTGATGCACGCCGCTCGACGGCGCGCACGGCAAGACCGCTCTCTACAGAGCCCGCCCCCGGCCGATAGAATCCCCCGTGATGCGCCTTCCGATCCTCGCCCTGCTGCTGTCGTGCACTGCGTGCACTTGGTTCAAGCGCAACCAGGAGATCCTGATCACGAGCGAGCCGCCGGGCGCGGAGATCTGGTTCAACGGCCACGACACCGGCGAGACGACGCCGAAGGCCTTCGACATCGCGGGCAACTTCGGATCGGACCATCTGCTCGAACTGCGCAAGAAGGGCTACCGCCCCGAGCAGCGCGTGCTCTACCAGCACACACGCGGCTACACGACGCGGTGGATCGACGGCGCAGGCTCGCCGGGCCTGCCGCCGCTCCCGCTCGCATGGACTCCGGGCGACATTGCGTTTCCGTTCGGCGTGAAGGGCGCGATCGTCCCCGGCGAGGTCTACGTCAAGCTCTACCGCGAAGACGAGCCGCTGCTCGGCTTCGACGTGCTGCGCGCGAACGAGCAGAAGGCCGCGGCCGCGCAGACCTCTCCCGCGCCGATGCCCACTCCGTCACCGATGCCGGGCGAAGGCAAGTGAAGCGCGCGGTCTTCCTGGACCGCGACGGCACGCTGAACCGCGAGGTCGACTTCGTCGAGAACCCGGACCGCCTCGAGTTGTTGCCGGGAGCGCGCGACGCAGTGCGGAGGCTGCGCGACGCCGGCTTCGCGATCGTCGTCATCACCAACCAGAGCGGCATCGCGCGCGGACTCTTCGACGAGACCATGTTCTCGCGCATCACCGAGAAGCTGCTGCGCGAGACCGAGCACGCGATCACCGCGGTGCTGCACTGTCCGCACCACCCCGACCTGCAAGGTCCCTACGGCCGCGAGTGCGCGTGCCGCAAGCCCAAGGGCGGACTCGTGCGCGATGCGGTCGAGTTGCTGTCGTTGGAGCTACAAGGCTCCTACCTCGTCGGCGACACGGCGCGCGACATCCTCGCAGCCGAAGGCACGCCGCTCCGCACCGTCTACGTGCACAGCGGCAAGCCGCCGCAGGCAGAACTCGACAAACTCGCGGCGCGCAACGTGAAGCCGACCGCGGAAGCGATGGATCTCGCGGCAGCAGCCGACTGGATCCTGCGCGACCACCGCGGCGAGCCGTAGCGGCCGATCGCGCTCGCAACGCTGGGCGCTCTGCGGCGAACGCGGGACACGCGACAATGCCCCATCGCATCGCGCCCGCGAGGACACGACGCGAGCCGCGACAAGACCGCGCCGTTCAGCCGCGCAGGCCCGCGATCTTGCGGAACCGTTCGAGCCGCTGCCGCACGCGTTCCAGCACCTGCTTCGCCGGCATGCCGGTCAGCAACGCGAGCGCTTCCTCGACGTGCCGCACCGCGTGCACTGCGAACTCGCCGCGTTCGCATGCGGCAACGACCTCAGGCTCCAGCATGAGATCGCATTGGTTGGCGGCGGGGATCACGACGCCTTGCTTGCCAGTCAGACGGCGCGCGCGGCACAGCCGGTAGAAGCCCTCGGTCTTCTCGTTGACCGCGCCGACGGCCTGCACTTCGCCCTTCTGGTTGATCGAGCCCGTCACGCCGAAGCCCTGGTCGAGCGGCGCGTCCGCGAGCGAACTCAGCAACGCCAGCAACTGCGCGAGCGACGCGGAGTCGCCTTCGACGCCGTTGTAGAGCTGCTCGAAGCAGATCGTCGCGGCGACGCACGGCGGGCCTTCGTCGCCGAAGATCTGCAGCAGATAGCCCTCGAGGATCATCACGCCTTTGTCGTGGATCGGCCCCGAGAGGTTGACCGCGCCCTCGATGTTGATGAGGCCCGAACGCGTCGGCACCGCGACGCCCGAGCTGCACGTGATGCGGCACGGACGGCCGAACTCCAGCGTGCCGGTGTCGAGCACCGTGAGCGCGTTGACCTGCCCGGTGGCGCTGCCTGACGTCGACAGCTGCATGTAGCCCGTCGCGTAGTCGCGCTCGACGTGCTCTTGCGGCAGGTCGTGGCGATAGCGCTGACGACGCATCGCTTCTTCGACGTGATGGCGGCCGATCTTGCCGTCGCCTTGCTGTTCGGCGAGATGCGAAGACTCGCGCGCGACGTCGCCGAGTTCGCCATAGCGCGTCGACAAGCGGTCGCGGCGGCCTGCGGCGCGCGCGCCGTATTCTGCGATCGCGGCAAACCCGTCCGGCTGGAACGGCTGCAAGCCCTCGCGGCCGACGAGCCACTGCAGGTAGTCGGCGTAGCGCGTGAGGTTCTCGTCGCTGACCGGGATCGACGTGTCGAACTCGGCGTGGATCTTGAAGATCTGCGGGAACTGCGGGTCCTCGCTCGCGAGCTGCTCGTAGACGCCGGGCTCGCCGATCAACACGACCTTGAGGTCGAACGGCACGGCCTCGGGCTGCAACGAACCGCCGGGCTGCCCGGTCGCGGCATCGAGCTCGCGGATCTCGGCGCGTCCCGTCTGCAGCGCGCGCTTCAACGCGACCCACAGCCCTTGTTCCTGCAGCACGTCCATGCAACGCAGGATCAGGTAGCCGCCGTCCGCGCGCAGCAACGCGCCGGGATGGCACTGCAACGGCGACGGCTGCTGGCCTTCGCGCAGCGGCGTGATCGTGCCGAACAACCGCGCGTAGGTCGGGTTGCTCTCGAACACGACCGGGCACGCGTCGTTGAGCGAGTTCTTGACGATCTGCGCCTGGAACTCGTGCACACGGATCTCGGGCGCGCGCGGCGCGGGCTCCTCCTCCGGTTGCTCCTCCGAGTCGTCGACGATGCTGTCGAGCCACTGCCGCAGGTGGCGCTCGATCCACTCGCCGGCGGCATCGAGCCAGTCCGCGACCTGCATCTGCGGCCAGCGTTGGCGGAAGTCCTTCAAGTGCGACGCGAGCACGTGCCACGCGAGGCGCTGGTCCATCTCGCGCAACTCGTTGGTCATGCGGTGGCGTTCCTGGCGAACGCGCTCCGCGACTTCCTCGAGCCGCTCCAGCAACTGCTCGCGGTTGCGCAACAACTCGTCGCGCACCGAGTCCTCGACCTTGCCTTCGATCGCGAGCGCCGACAGTGCATCGAGCGTGATCGGCTCGCCGTCGACGACGGGATAGATGTCCGACGAGCTCGCGCCGTTCTGCGCCGAGAAGCGCACGAGCTGGCAGCCGAGCTTCTGCGCCTGCCGCTGCAGCGCTTCCATGATGCGCCGTTCGCGAGCTTCGCTGCCGCGCAGCACGACGCGACGCGACATGCGGTGCGGACGGCTGTGCAGCGCAGCCGAAAGCGCCGAACGCAACTCGCGCCCGAGGTCGGACAACTCGTCGCGGAACGCCGCGGCGCGGCCCGCAGGCAGCGGCACGAGCAGCGGGCTGATCGGGTCGCGGAAGTTGTGCACGAGCACGTGGTCGGGACCGCGGCGGCACACCGGCTGGATGTCGCGCAGCAGGAACTCCACCACCGTGGAACGGCCCGAGCCGATGAGGCCCGACACGAACAGGTTGTAGCCGCGCGCGTGGATCGAGAGCCCGGTGCGCAACGCCTGCATCGGCCGGTCCTGGCCGAGCAGGAACGCGGCCGTCGGCGGCTGGCCCGACGGCGACAGCGGCGGGCACGTCCAGCGCATCGACGAAGTCGGCAACGCAGTCGTGGCACGAAGAGAATCGCGCTGCGGCGCAGACGCGACCGGCGACAACGAAGCCGCGGTGCGCACAGGCTTGTTCGCCATCGGCGCGGTGGGCTTTGCAGTCGCGGGGACTGCGGGCCGCTTCGCAGCATTGCCTGCGCCGCGTGCGCCGGCGATCCCCTTCGTTCCCTTCTGCGACTTCGGTGCGGAACCCTTCGGGCCTTTGCCCGACCGGCCGTTCTTCTTGTTCGCCATCAGACGCGCGCAACCAGCACCGGACACGGCGCTGCCTTGAGGA
>CAZEQF010000339.1:0-4613 GCA_964514315.1 uncultured Singulisphaera sp.
GTTTGCGCGGCGGCACGAGACCCGCTCGCTTCAGGATCGCATCGACCGTGCTGCGTGCGGGCCACTCGCTATCAGGCTCGCGGCACAGCAGCGTCGCGAGGATCTTCTTGCTGCCCCAAGTTGGATACGTCTTGCGCACACGCAGCACCGCGCCTTCGACATCCGGCGACTTCTGGTTGGGATGCGTGTGTGGCGCGCTCGGCAGGTCGCGCAGGCCTTCCGGACCGAGCGCTTGCTGCCGATGCAGGATCTTGTAGCCGGTCTTGCGGCTGATCCCGAACTGGCGGCACGCATCGACCATCGTCAGGTCGCCTCGCTGCATCGCGACTTCGAACTTCATCCGCTCGTTCCCAGGGTCGGTGTGGGTCCAAGGCATCCGTGGACTGGACCCGCGGCGGCCGGAGTGGTCACCTGCGGGTGTTAACCATGTGCCCGGACACGGGTGTCACCCATGTACCCGGGTCGGACCGGATGGACAGCCAGAGAACTGGGCGGCGGGCTTCGCTGCTGGCGCCGCGACTGCGGTCGCCGAGCGGGCACGCGCGTAGCCTGGAGCCTCATCTGCCGGTTGAGCGCGGCGGTGACATCACGTCGGACGCTGACGCAAGATGCCGGCGGTCGCGGGAGCTTCCAGGTGTTCTGCACGCGACGGTTACCGCTGGCCGAAGGCGTCGGATGGAGACATGTGCGTCACGCGACAGTTGCCGATCTGGCGATGGCATCACATCGGCCGCCGGGGCGAAGATGGCGGGACACTTACCCCTAACGTAAGCCATCCGGACCTATTTTCCTTACAGTGGCCAATGCGCCATCGACTAAGTAGGTAGTAGGCACGCCATCGCTCACCAACGCCCACCATTGCTCTTCCGCCACCACAACACGTCGCAAAGCTCCTGATCCCATTGCCAGCCTCTCGCCACCTTCCCTAACAACAAAAAACGCTTCCGACCACGACGGCTGCACACATTCCTCCACATGTTGCACTACACGCCTACAGTGCTCGCACTTTTCTTCCCCTACTATCACTAATACCTTACCGGTGGCGGCACCCAGCCTCAGTAACCAGGACTTTGCATCCGCATCGCGCCAAGACCATGAGACTAGCATGGTTCCTATGAGAGCCGCACATCCCACGCACTGCGCCACGCGCTTGCAGTGCCCCTGCCACAAATTACGCTTCGCGGCAGATACAGCGCCCTCGCAACCCTTACCCCCCGCTATATACCACAGACACAATGCTGCGGCCCCACCCGCCAGCGTGATGGAAATGCTAACTAATGGACTCATGCTACCCCAGCGGCCAAGGCACCCGCAATCGCCAGGAATAGACAAGACGAGGAAGCCAATCTGCCCAATTGTCAGAATGACCGCTAACGCGACAGCAGCCAAACTGTCCCATGCGCTAACGCGCCATAATACTCCCGAGCCCACGATCACCTCCGCAACAGCCAACGCACCGACACACCACCTTGCAACATCCCAAGGCATCACGCGGCTCAACTTTTCGATGGCTTCATGCGCATCAATGCTCTTGCCAATGCCGCTAACAATCATTATGACGCCAAAGACAGTGGCGCATGCCCTGACGCCCCGTCTCCAATGCGACATGTCTTTCCCCTGCCTATTTTCCACTCCGACCGCCATTCCCCATACTGACCAGAAGGACGGCCGTGACCACCCCACCGTCCGGCCGCGCGATGCTCACGCTTCCCTTAGAAGCCAGGGCGTGCTCGTCAAATCCTGAAAACGTCACACCAATGTCCACGGTCGATATTAAGCCAAGCGGTCCAGGCGCTTCCCGAACATCGCCCGGCCTCGCCTGCACAATGCACTCGTCTAACCTTATCTGCATTGTCGCGACGGCGTCCAATAATGCGCGCTTGTCACCATTCGCAATAACCTTGAAGGCCTGTGGCACCTCTCGCCCACTCTGAACGCCACTCAAACTGATCATTCTCGGCTCAATTCTGATTGCCATGTCAGGATTAAACCGCAGCTTGAGCAGTGCCTGACTCGGACTCCCCCCTTCAAAACTGACCAATAGTTCCGCCTCCTTGAGCCCCACTTGGCCCACCTCGACGGAAGCTTCAATCCAACCACTGTCACCGGTGCTTACCCATTCGGGCGAGAACTGTGGCTTGGTGCAGCCACAACTTGCCTTCACCCCTACAACGCGTATTGGCACACTTGCCCTGCTTACGAACTGGAATCTCACCAGATGCTCAGTATTGGGCGGTTGCGTCCCGAGGTCCAAGAACTGGCCGCTGGGCCACTCCACCTCAACATTACCACCCGAGCACGCAGACACGCAACACAGTAGCGCCGCCCAATAGGAAGCCCATTTTAGCAGATCACCAAGCGTCTTCATCACTTGCCGGCCTCACCGATCGCGACCACGTACGGCTCCTCTCGTGGAATGACGTTCTCGACTCGGGCGAGCAGAACAGACTTTGCCTTGGACCGCACACTCAGTCGGTAGATTCCGTGCTCCACTCGAAACTCCACCCGCCCTGTGTCATCGGTCACTCTGCCGCTCGCCCAGTGCGGCCACCTGTTCACCGATTCGAGCGCAACAACTACTGGCGGGTCTTTCGCATCCGTCTGCACCCTAACAACACATGCCGGCACCATGAACATCAGCTCCTCGTCACCATTGATTGTGACGTTCTGTCGATGGACCCCGCGCGATCCCAGGTCCATCGTGGCAACATACTGGCCAGCACCCAAGTGGGCAAAATATGCTCGCTTGTCCGCACCCAGCTTGCAGTTCCAAGAATTGCCCAGCAGCGAGGTCTTGCCAGGTACGTAGTCCTTGCGCGTCAATGCAATGACGCCAAGACTACCGACGGGAACTTCACTCGCTCCACCGGACTCCCGAATGATCACAACCAGAGAGCACGGCTGACCCTTCAAGGCCACGGTCGTGTCCGACGGATCCCAATTCGGCAAGGTCGTCGTTTGCCACGACGGATGCTCCACGACCAACGAGTAGTGGAACCGATCGTGCAACCCGCGCAACGGCGCCGTTCCCTCGGCATTCGTGACGGTCGATACATGTACAAGATGCATCCAAAGTTGACTCTCAATCTGTGCGACTGCAATGACCGTCGCCCCGACCACAGGTCTACCGGCGTCATCCACCACCCGCACGTCCGCCGCAACCTCGGCCATCAACTTGACTTGGACTTCTTCTGCAGGCTTGCTGGGGGAAAGCAAGACGTTCGCCAGCTTGGGACAGAATCCATCGCATTCGATCTCAAGGATCGTCACACACTCGGCTGGGTAACCCCTAAGGAGGAACGTGCCATCTCCATCCGCGGTAGTCTGCTTGCCGTGGATTGCATCCTCAACGCGGGCGCCGCCGATCCGGCGCTTTCCTTCTGAGTCCGTTACGATGCCACTGATGCTGACTCCGGCATCTAGAACAATGGACACCGCTTGCGTGTCCGATTGAATTCCCTGCTCGGTGGTGCTGGCCTCGAACTCCGGGTGCACGACCCTCCATTCGTACAAACCAAGCGGAAGAACAGTCGTTGCCGATCCGTCTTCGTCGGTGACGAAATCGTAGGCATCCTGGCCCTGATCCTTCGGAATCACCAAGCCCTTCGCCCCGACGATCGGATCGCCACGCTTCGATTCTACTCTGCACTTCACGGCAATGCCAGCCATCAGAACGATTAGGACCTCCTGCCCTACGCTGGCATCCTCATAGCATCCGACCCGTATCCGCCCTGCAATCTCGTGGGTCGCGTCCAATCGCAAGCTGGGCCCCAGGGGTCCAACCCACTCCGCATAACCGGAGTCACCAGTTACGAGTTCCGCTAATCGCTCCTCCTTGGGTTCACGTAACCGCTCCAGGAGGGATCCAGTGCCGAAGCTCGTACGCCTGCTCACGATAACACTGGCATGGCCAACCCCACGGCCTTCCTCATCCACCACCAAGACCTTCAGCGGGAGTAGCCTTGTTGACAAGATCGGCTCTCGGGCAGTCCCTCCCTCCGGTCCCGCAGCCACGCGCTGAGGATCCCCAGTTGACGCGATACCTACGGCCGGCTCGCTACTGACCGGCTCCGAGGGCTGATCACGCTGGCTTGCCGGGGGAACGCCTGGACCATCACAGAACATGGCAGCGACGCACGCTATAGCGATCGTCAAGAACACCAAAAGAATTCGCTTCATCGATCGAATCTGCCCAGGCAGCCTCCTAGCTCTTCTTTGCCACCACAATTGCCCTGATCACCAACACGCACACTGCGAGCGCCCCAAGGGTCCATGTCCACGTATAGTTGCGCGGAAGCTCAATCTTCTTGCAAGAAATCAAGAGCGCAGCTCCATCCCAATGTTCCGCCAGCCACTTGTCGTCAGCCTCCAGAGCATCAAACCCCGCGTCTACAATGAGAAGGCGATCGCTCGATGCACCAGCCACTAATACGTAGTGGTCTGCCTCCAGTTGCCGATCATGCCTCTTAACTGGTATGATTGCAGGGACGCTTGCTTGGATTATCTGCCATTTTTCAAGGTTGCACGCCAACGTGGTTGCACCCATCTGCTCGGCCGCCTCCTGAAGATCCCTAAGCTTATGGCCCATCGGAGTCTGCGGGTGCATCGCCGAG
>CAZEQF010000340.1:0-4598 GCA_964514315.1 uncultured Singulisphaera sp.
CGTCGGCGCGCCGCTGTCGCAGACGATCTACGGCATGATTCTCATGAACCAGATCAACGCGAAGTGCGTCGTCACCGACGCTGCCGCAGTCGCCAACTGGCCGGCCATGCTCGGCATCGGCGCGCTCGGCGGCATCGCCATGGGCGCCTCGGCCTGGATCCAGGGCCGCATCGGCGCCGCCGCGGCGGACGCGATGGCCGAGACCGGCAAGGGCTTCGGCAACTACCTGATGGCGCTGGGCATCATCGAGACCGTCGCACTGTTCGCGATGGTGTTCCTCGGCCAGATCCTCTGATCGGCTGAGCGCGCAGGCGGCCGCACGCGTGGACTTCTTTTGGGCCGTGCGGCGCCGCCCATCGGCTGCACGCGGCGGGGCGCTCGCTCCGCTGCGGATCCACTTCCCGGCCCGCGCGGCTGTGGCGCGGGCCGCGCCGATCCGTATGCTCCCGCCGCTTTCCCACCCTACGGAGAAAGCGCTTGGTCGAGATTCTCGGCGAAGGCCTCACCTACGACGACGTCCTGCTCGTGCCGCAGATGGCTTCGGCCCTGCCGCGCGACGTCTCCACGAAGACCCGCTTCTGCCGCGGCGTCGAATTGCAGGTTCCGATCGCTGGAGCGGCGATGGACACGGTGACCGAAGCGCGCATGGCGGTGGCGCTCGCGCAGCAAGGCGGCATCGGCATCGTCCACAAGAACCTGTCGGTCGAGAAGCAGGTCATCGAGGTCGACAAGGTCAAGCGCAGCGCCAACGGCGTGATCCTCGATCCCGTCGCGCTGCGGCCGCACGACACGGTGGGGCAGGCCAAGGACCTGATGCAGAACCACAAGATCAGCGGCCTGCCCGTCGTCGACGAGCAGAGGCGCGTGATCGGCATCCTGACGCACCGCGACCTTCGCTTCGTCGATGCGCGCGACACGAAGGTGCAGGACGTGATGACGAAGCAGAACCTCGTCACCGCGACGCCGGGCACGACGCTCGAGCAGGCGCGTTCGATCCTGCAACGCAACAAGGTCGAGAAGCTGATCCTCGTGCAGCCGGACGGCACGCTCGCCGGCCTCATCACGATGAAGGACATCCGCGGCACGGAGGAGTATCCGTCCGCGGCGCGCGACTCGCGCGGCCGGCTCATCGTCGGCGCGGCGGTCGGCGTGCACGACATCCCGCGTGTCCTGCGGCTCGTCGAGGCCGGCTGCGACGTTGTCGTCGTCGACACGGCGCACGGGCACAGCAAGAACGTGATCGAGACCGTGCAGGCGATCAAGAAGGCCACCAAGGTGCCCGTCGTCGCCGGCAACGTCGGCACGAGGGACGGCGCGCAGGCGCTGGTCGACGCGGGCGCCGACGGCGTCAAGGTCGGCATCGGCCCGGGTTCGATCTGCACGACGCGCATCGTCACGGGCTGCGGCGTGCCGCAGTTCACCGCGGTGATGTCGGCGGTCGAAGCGTGCGCCAAGGCCGACGTGCCGGTGATCGCCGACGGCGGCATCCGCCAGTCCGGCGACATCGTCAAGGCGCTCGCTGCGGGCGCATCGTGCGTGATGCTCGGCTCGTTGCTCGCCGGCCTCGACGAGAGCCCTGGCGAGACGATCCTGTTCCGCGGCCGCTCGTTCAAGGCGGTGCGCGGCATGGGTTCGCTCGGCGCGATGGAGCAAGGCTCTGCGGATCGCTACGCGCAGGGCGACGTGAAGGACAAGATGAAGTTCGTGCCCGAAGGCGTCGAGGGCATGGTGCCCTACAAGGGCGCGGTCGCGGAGTACGTCTACCAGCTCGTCGGCGGGCTGCGTTCGGGCATGGGCTACTGCGGCTCGCGCTCGCTGACCGAGCTGGCGCAGAAGGCCAAGTTCCTGCGCGTCACTGCGGCAGGCCTGCGCGAGTCGCACCCGCACGACATCCAGATCACCAAGGAAGCGCCGAACTACACCGGCGAAGCGTGAACGAATGAGCGGATCGCAAACGGGCCGTCACGGCGGCGCGGACCAGGGCCCTTCGGGCGGCGTGTTGATCGTCGACTTCGGCGCCCAGTACTGCCAGCTCATCGCACGGCGCGTGCGCGAACTCGGCGTCTACTCGCGCATCACGGTGCCGGAGCGCGCGATGTTCACGTTCGCAGCGATGCGGCCCGCGGCGGTCATCCTGTCGGGTGGGCCGCGCTCGGTCTACGAGCACGACGCGCCGAAGCTGGATCGCGCGATCCTCGAGCAGGGCGTGCCGGTGCTCGGCATCTGCTACGGCCTGCAGTGGATGTCGCAGAACCTCGGCGGCGAAGTGACGCCCGCGCAGTCCGGCGCCGAGTACGGCCGCACGGAGCTGCAGGTCGTCGACGGCTCGGGCTTCCTGCATGGCGTTCGCGACGGCGGCATCGTCTGGATGTCGCACGGCGACAAGGTCAGCAAGCTGCCGCCCGGCTTCGAAGTCCTCGGCAAGAGCGAGCCGTGCCCGTTCGCGGTCGTGGCCGACATGAAGCGCAAGTTCGTCGGGTTGCAGTTCCATCCTGAGGTGGCGCACACCGTCGATGGCCAACGCATGCTGTCGAACTTCGTGCTCGGCGTCGCGAAGTGCAGCACGGACTGGGATCCGGGCCACATCGTCGATCGCAAGGTCCAAGCGGTGCGCGAGCTCGTCGGCGAGACCGGCGAGGTCGTGCTCGGCCTCTCGGGCGGCGTCGACAGCTCGGTTGCCGCGGCGATCGTGCACAAGGCCATCGGTCCCCGGCTCCACTGCGTGTTCGTCGACAACGGGCTGCTGCGCCAAGGCGAGCGCGACGGCGTCGAACAACTGTTCGGCCGCGACTGGCACATGGACCTCAAGGTCGTCGATGCCAGCGACCGCTTCCTCGGCGAACTCGCCGGCGTCACGGACCCTGAGCAGAAGCGCAAGATCATCGGCAAGGTCTTCGTCGACGTGTTCAAGCACGAGGCGAAGGGCTACCGCAACGCGAAGTTCCTCGGCCAGGGCACGCTCTATCCCGACGTGATCGAGTCGGTCGCTGCGCACGGCGGCGCGACGTCGACGATCAAGAGCCACCACAACGTCGGCGGCCTGCCCAAGGACCTCGACATGCAGCTCGTCGAGCCGCTGCGCGACCTGTTCAAGGACGAGGTGCGCGCGATCGGCCGCCAGATGGGGCTCCCGTCCTCACTCGTCGACCGCCAACCTTTTCCCGGTCCGGGACTCGCGGTGCGCTGTCTCGGCGAGATCACGCGCGATCGACTGCGCGCGCTCCGTGAAGCCGATGCCATCGTTCGCTTCGAGGTCGAGTCGAAGGGGCTGCACAAGGACCTCTGGCAGTACTTCGCCGTGCATCTGCCGGTGAAGTCCGTGGGCGTGAAGGGCGACGCGCGCGTCTACGAGGAGGTGTGCGTGATCCGCATGGTAAGTTCCGTGGACGCCATGACGGCTGACTGGGAACTGCTGCCGGTCGATGTCCTGCGTCGCATCAGCACCCGGATCCTCAACGAGGTGAAGGGTTTCTCACGCGTCTGCCTCGACATCAGCAGCAAGCCGCCCGCCACGATCGAGTGGGAGTGACCTTCGTGGCGCTCCGCTCGGAGCGCCATGGACGATTCACGAGTCGAAATCGGGAGAAGGAAGGAGCCGCTCTGGTCCCAGCGCTGGACTGAGTCTCTCGGGCTGTTCCTCGTCGTCGCCTCGGTCTTCCTGCTGCTGCCGCAGCGGACGCTGCACGGCGTCGACGGCGAGGTGTTCCTCAGCTGGATCGAAGAAGGGCGCTACGAATACCCGCGCCACGTCGCCTACCTGCACGTCGTCGGCGCGCTGCACAGCGTGTTCCGGCCGATCGGCATGACGGCGCTCGAGGCGCTGCTGCTCGCATCGGCGTTGGGCTCTGGTCTCGCGGCCGTTTGCCTGCATCGCACGTTCCGCCTGCTGGCGCCCAAGCCGTTCCGTTCCGGCGCGCTGCCCGCGTTCGCTGCGATGGCGACGGGTCCTTGTCTCTACTACGCGACGTGCGCGGAGATCCACGGCGTGTTCGCCGGTCCCGCTGCCGCCGCTTGGTGGGCGTTCGCGCGTCTGCTGCTCGAGCCGAGCCTTCCGCGCGCATTGGCAATTGGCCTCTGCACCGGCGCGGCTGCGTCGGTCCACGCGTTCGGGCACGTGTTGCTGCCCACGATTGCGCTCGCCGCGTTTGCATGGGGTGGCCCAAGGCGCGGCGTTCCATTCCTCTGGTGGCCGCTCGTCGGCGCCGTGCACGTTGCCGTCACCATCTGCGTCGCCGCAGCCCTCGGCGCAGGGCCGTCCGGGCAGGCGGTCGACATCCTCGAGTTCTGTTCCGCTCAGTGGGAGAAGCTCGATCTCACCACGGCGCCGGACGTGTTCGTCCGCGAATGGCTGCTGCCATGCGCTCCGTGGTCCGTGTGCGCGATCGTGGGCCTGTTCGTGAGCCGTGCTCGCGTGTGGTCGCTTGCCACGCTGCTCGCGCTCCTGCTGCACATGCCGGCGACCGTGCTGCTGCTCGGCCATCATCGCATCGACGAAGGCGGCGCCTACCAGATCGCCGTGGTGCCGCTCGCCGTGCTGGTCGGCGTGCGCATCCTGCGGTGGCGTGAGTTCGTGCTCGCGACGATCGCTGGTCTGGGAC
>CAZEQF010000341.1:0-4583 GCA_964514315.1 uncultured Singulisphaera sp.
CTGCAGCGCCTTCTGGAAGCAGACCTTGGCGTCCGCGTTGCGGCCCATCTTCCACAGGCACACGCCGCGGTTGTTCCACGTCTGCGCGTCGGTCGCGCGGATCGCGAGCGAGCGGCCGAAGCACGTCTCGGCGTCGGCGAACTGGCTCTGGCCGAACAGGACCATGCCCATGTTGAACCACGCTTCGTCGTTGCCCGGCTCTGCGCTGAGCACGGCCTGGAAGGCCTGCGTCGCGCCGCCGTCGTTGCCCGTGAGGTAACGGACGACGCCGAGCTGGTGCCAGTGCTCGATCTCCGTCGGCGCCATCGCGACGGCGGATTCGAGGTGCGGCAGCGCCTTCTCGTAGATGCCCTGCGTCATGTAGGCCTCGGCCGACGTGCGGTGGATCTCCGCGAGCTTGCTGTCGAGCTCGCCGAGCGACGCGACGAGTTCCTGCTTCTTGGCCTCGTCGGCCGGCTGCACGACCAGCGGCGGAACGGCCTGCGCCTCGCGCAGGTCGCGGATGCGGGTCGGGATCGGCAGGAAACCCGAACGAGCAGTCGCGCCGGTCGGGGTCTTCGTGTTCTGGGTCGTGATCGTCATCGTTCTCTCCTCGTCGGTTGGGGCCGTCAGATGGCGGCCAGAATGCGTTCCATGCGCGCGGCCTCGTCGGCTGCGCCTCTCTTGTGGAGCAGGTCCGCCGCGCGGCGGCCCATGCGTTTGGCCTGATCGCCGCAGCCGATTCGCTGCAGGATCAACGTCGCTTGCTGGCACGCGCCCGCGGAGTCGGGGCGGCGCTGCAAGTAGTTCGTGAGCGTCTGCAACGCGGCTGCGGCATCGCCGGCAGCCAGTTGCATCTTGGACAACGCCATCTGGCCGACCTCGTAGTCGGGCGCGAGCTCGCACGCGCGTTGCGCAAGCCTGCGCGCGCGCACGTGGTCGCCCTTCTGCCAGAGCGCTTGCGCGATGCCGATGATCGACACGTGGCTCGTCACGCCTTCTTCGACTGGCACGACCAAGGTCTGGCCGCGATAGGCAAGGCAACGACGGAAGTGCGCGATCGCGGCGTCGGGCTGCCCCTGCTGGAGCATCAGGTTGGCGGCGATGTAGTGAAGGTTGGGCGTCGGCAAGAAGCGCCGCAGCGCTTCGTCGATCGTCGCGAGCGCGAGATCGGTCTCGCCGGCGCGCGCGCTCTCGAGCGCGCACAGGGCAGCGACCTCGGCTGCATACGGCAGTTCCCGCGGCAGCGACGGCGAGCCGAGACGGATCTGCCGCAGGCACTCTTCGAGCAACGCGCGCGAGTCCGCTTCGCGGCCCGGCAAGCGCCGCAAGAAGTCGCCGTACTTGTAGAGGCAGTAGATGTCGCCAGGAGTCTTCGCGAGCTGCTTCTGGAACAGGCGCTCGTTGCGCTCGTTCTTCTTGCGGCTGTCGACGACTTCGTCGGAATAGCCGTAGTGCTCGACTTCGAGCTCGCACTGCGACAGCGACAGTCCGTGTCCGGCGCCGATGCGCACGAGCGACGGCGTCACCTGCTCGTGGATCACGTTCTCGTAGGCGATGCCCGGCAGGTTGCGGAACAGCCGCACCATCATCACGCCAGCGGTCTTGCCGCCGGAGTAGACGTTGACGAAGCGCATGTGGTAGCCGGCGATCGCCGGGTCCTGCGTGAGCTTCGCGATCTGTTCCACGCTGCCGTCGAGCAGGAACTCGTCGGCGTCGAGCACGAGGATCCAATCGCCCGTCGAAGCCGCGATGCCCGCATTGCGCGGCGCGGAGAAGTCTTCGTCCCACGCGCGATGCACGACCTTGGCGCCGAACGACTCGGCGATCGCGACCGTGCGATCCTTGCTGCCCGTGTCGACGATGACGATCTCGTCGACGCACGGCGCGGCGCGGCGCAGGCACTCGGGCAAGAAGCGCTCTTCGTCGCGCGCGATCATGCACAGCGAGACGCGAGGCTTGCGGCCCTGCCACGGCGGAACGGGCACGGCCGTCTTCGCGGCGGGAGCGGGACGCATGTCGGCGCGCTCGACGGCGCGCCAGCGTTCGATCATCTCGTGCGCGTCGCGAGCGAACTCGGCGGGCGCCTCGATCGGCGACTCCGGCGAAGTGAACGAGCCTTCGACGACGGCGCATTCGTTCGCGACCGACTCGAGGCGCATGCAGTGTTCTTCGAGCGCGATGCGCGAGTTCGCGCGCATCGGCAGCGGACCCGCGGCAAGCAGCAACAGGCGCGGCGCCATCAGCAGCGACAGGTCGCCTGGCAACGCGCGGACGCCGCCGTTCGCAGGCGCGGCGATGCCGAGCGCGGCGTGCAGCGCGAGCTCTTCGAACAGTTGCTTCGACGGCAGCGAGCCGGCGCGCAAGAACCACACGACGTCGCCGCGACGGTCCGCGATCGACTGCGACCACGCGGCCGCCTCGGTCGCGCCTTCGCAACGGACGATCTCCCAATCGGCGGGCAAGAACGCGCGCACGCAATCGATGGTGCGCTGCTGCAGCCGTGCGTCGCCTTTGCCGACGAGCACGCTGCCCGCGAGCGACGGACGCTTGCTGCACTGGATCCAGAAGCGCGCCGCCGGAGAGCCTTCGAGCCACGCGAGCGGCACGAGGCCTTGGCCGAACATCGCCGACGCGAAGTCATCGCGCACTTCGCCGCGCGCAGACGGCACGCGCACCACTTCGTCGATGCACAAGCCTGCTGCGTCGAGCGCTGCGAGCGTGCGCTGCAAGGTCAGCGGCCGCGTCGGATCGGTTGGACTGCCGGCAGGATCGAACGTGCCAGGACGGCCTTCGACGACCGTGCGCAGCTGGCGCACCGATTGTTCGTTGTCGACGTCGAGAACGAACTGCCCGCCGTCTGCGAGCGCGTTGCGCACGCGAACCGCGAACGACTCGATCGTCCCCATCGACTCGGTGAACGCAGTCGCCTCGACACCCGCGAACGCGCCCGGCTCGCACGCAGCGAGCTGCGCGAGTTGGGCGGGCAGGCGCAGCACGCGCCCCGACTCCGGCGCGAGCGCCGGGAAGCCAGGGACCGCGCCACGGAAGCCGGTCGGTTGTCGGGTTGGATCTGCCACTGTCCTTTGCCGCATCACCGGCGGATGTGCCGGAGGCCCCGGCGTCATCGGCAGATCCGCGCCGACAACTTCAGTTCGAGACACTGCCCCCTGGGGAGCAGGGCCGAAATCGTGGAGAAAATGGGCATTGTCGGATCCACCGCCACGCCCCGCGGGACCAGGCAATCCACGCGACCAGCACGCGGAGTAGCGGCTCCGTCGCCGAGTTCTCGGCAACCGGGCTGACCCCAGGGATCTGCGCGGTGTCGCCCCGGGAGGCGGTGCGCACGACGCGAACGTCGATCTCGATGCCGGTGCACAGCCAGGCTGCTCCGTGGACCGCTGGTAGCCTGTCCTCGATGACTGCCGCGACCCCCATTGGCTTCGAGCTGCCGGCACTGCCGTTCGTGCTCGTCGCAGCGGCGGGCTTGGCCGTGGTCACCGCCGCGCTGCTTTGGGGCAACCGCCCGGCCTCGGGTTGCGACAGGGTCCGACGGCGGACGATCCAGGGCCTGCTCGTCGTGGCCGCGCTCTGCGTCGGCGCGGCCAAGGTCTGCTGGTGAGTTCGCAGACGATGGCGGGCCAGCCCTCACTGCGGGGAGCTCGCCGGGACGACGCGCAGCCGCAATGCGCAGCGCGCCCGCGCGCCTCGTCGGCTACCGTCTGCGCCCCTCCATGGAACCCACCACTCCGCAACGCCGCTTCGCGGTGCTCATCGACGCCGACAATGTCTCGGCGTCCGCCCTCGAAGGCCTGCTTGCCGAAGTCGCCAACTACGGCGTCGCGTTGGTGAAGCGCATCTACGGCGACTGGACGCTGCCCAACCTCAAGTCGTGGAAGCAGCAGTTGCTCGAGCACGCGATCCAGCCGATCCAGCAGTTCCGCTACACGACGGGCAAGAACGCGACGGACAGCGCGCTGATCATCGACGCGATGGACCTGCTGTTCCGCGCCAAGCTCGACGGCTTCTGCCTCGTCAGCAGCGACAGCGACTTCACGCGCCTCGCCTCGCGCATCCGCGAAGAGGGCCTGATGGTCATCGGCTTCGGCGAGCGCAAGACGCCGCGCGCGTTCGTGACCGCGTGCGACCGCTTCGTGCACACGGACATCCTGCGCGGCGCCGGGCCGAGCGCGGACGCCGAGGAAGCGCGCACCAAGCGCAAGTCGGCGAGCGAACTGGTCCACGACCGCAAGCTGGTCGACCTGCTGCGCTGGGCCGTCGAGGCGAGCGAGGACGACGACGGCTGGGCCAACCTCGGCGCCGTCGGCGCGAAGATCATGTCGCAGCAGCCGGACTTCGACGCCCGCAGCTACGGCTACGGCAAGCTCAGCAGCCTCGTCGAGGCGACCGAGCTGTTCGAGATCGAGCGCGTCACCAGCCAGGGCGGCCGCGTCGACATCCTGCTGCGCGAAGTGCCGCCGCCGTCGACGCAGCGGCGACGCTGAACGATCACTCGCCGATGGCCGCCGCGCGGCCAGTCGCCGGCGACACGCCGCGACCGAGCGCTCGCGACGGCCTCGGCAGCGGCGAACCCTGCGGCCGGA
>CAZEQF010000342.1:0-443 GCA_964514315.1 uncultured Singulisphaera sp.
TCGTGACGAGGCGCGACAGCGACTGCGCGAGCTGGCCGATCGCGTCATTGCCGAGTTGCGGCACTTCGCGCGTCAGGTCGCCGTTGGCGGCGGAGTCGACGACCGACAGCAGCTGGTCGACCTTCTTCTTCAGGTCTTGCTGCGCCTGGTGCTCGCGCTCCTGCGCTTCCTTGGCCGCCTGCTCCATGCGGATCTTCTCGGAGATGTCATCCCACGCGACGATGTAGCCGCCGACGCCATTGGGGCCAGGGATGCGGTTGATTCGCGTCGACAGCGTGACCGTGCCGAACGTGAACGCCGCCTCGTGCGGCATGCTGCGAGGATCGTGCAGGATGCGCTCGATGCGGCGAGGGTCCTTGTGGAACCGGTGGATCGAGCCGCCGAGGATCTCCTCGACGCGCACGCCGAAGTTCTTCTGGATCTCGCCCGCGATCGTCCGCAGC
>CAZEQF010000342.1:453-4548 GCA_964514315.1 uncultured Singulisphaera sp.
CGGGTCGGCGACGATGACGTTCGTCTGGAGCGCGTCGAACGCGCTCTTCAGGCCATCCAACGTTTCCATGGTGCCCTGGCCAACGGCGGCCGTGGCGGCAGTTCCTGCTTCGCTCGTGTACATCTGACTCTATTCCTTCCGGGTCGTGCGCCCGGCTTCGCGCTGTTGGTTTGAGAGGTGGTGAATTCGGTTATTGGTCCTTCTTGGGCCCCGTGGCGCCCGAGGAGGCAATGAGTCGCTCGATATCGAGGACGAGCAGCAGCCGTCCCTCCAGCTTGTGCACGCCGCGAACGACTTCGCGCGTCACCGCGTCGATCGTCTCGGGCGGCCGTTCGTGCGTGCTGTCGTCGAGTTCGATCACGTCGCCGATCTCGTCGACGAGAAGGCTCGTTGCGCCTTCTTCCGTGCGCACGACGACGTTCATGGGCAACTGGTCCGCGGGCCGCGGCTGCAACTCGAGGCGACGACGGAGGTCGAGCGCCGTGACGAGCTGGCCGCGCAGGTTGATGAGGCCGGACACCACGGCAGGAGCGCCGGGAATGCGGGTCATCTCCTGGTAGCGGATGACTTCCTGGACCTTGAGGACGTCGACGCCGAAGTAGAGGCCGTCGAGCGTGAACGTGCAGTACTGCGCGGTCGTGGCAACGCTCATGATCAGTATCCCGATTCGGTGAGGAGTCCGCTGACGAGCGTCTCGACGTCGAGAAGGTCCGTGACCTTCTGCTGGATGACCGCCGAGCCGAGCAGACCGTGCGTCTGCGACTTGCGCCGCACGGAGACGTCTTCCTCGACGATGTCGAGGATGCGGTCGACCACGAAGCCGACTCCGCCTTGCGAGCCGTTGTGCACGATGACCTGCAGCGGCCGCGGCTGGCCGTCGAGCGCCGGCATGCCGCCGAACATCTGCGGCAAGTCGACGAGCGGCAGGATCTGGTCGCGGTATTGCACGACAGGCTGGCCGGACGCGAGTTCGACCGTGTCGCCGGCGAACTCCTCGAGACGCGCGACGAGGTCGAGCGGCACCGCGATGCGGCGGTTCTCGCCGACCTGCACGAGCAGCAGCGTCTGGAGGTTGCCCGTCGACTGCTTCTGGTCCTTCTCGCTCCCGGCCATCTTCTGGTCGCGGCCTTCGCCGCCGACGCGGCCAGCCTGCGCGATGCCCATCACGTCGAGGATCAGCGCGACCTTGCCGTCGCCCATGATCGTCGCGCCGGCATAGCACGGCAGGCCCTTGAGCAGCTTGCCGAGCGGCTTGACGACGATCTCCTCGGTGTCGTTGATCGAATCGACGACGAGCCCGAAGGGACGACCGTCCGCCTGCAGGACGACGATGTTGACGTGGTCCTGTTCGCGCGGCGAGACGCCGAGCACGCGGTTGAGGTAGACGAGCGGCAACAGGCTGCCGCGCAGGCGGTAGACCGGCGTGCCGCGGATCGACTCGATTCCGGTCTTCGCGTCCTCGCTCTCGAGGCGCACGAGTTCCAGCAGGCTCACCTGCGGAATCGCGAAGCGGTCGCCGTCACACGTGACGACGAGCGCCGGGATGATCGCGAGAGTGAGCGGGATCTTGATGCGAAGCGTGGTGCCTTCGCCTGGGCGCGTCGAGATGTCGACGGCGCCGCCGATCTTCTCGATGTTCGTCTTCACGACGTCCATGCCGACGCCGCGGCCCGAGACGTTCGTGACCTTGGCCGCCGTCGAGAACCCCGGCAGGAAGATCAAGTTCAGGGCTTCGCGCTCCGTCATGCGGCCCGCGTGCTCCGCCGTGATGAGGCCCTTCTCGACCGCCTTCGCCTTGACCTTGTCGATGCGGATGCCGCCGCCGTCGTCGGCGATCTCGATGTTGACCTGGCCGCCCTCGTGGTAGGCGCGCAGCAGGAGGCGGCCTTCCGCAGGCTTGCCCTTGCTCACGCGCTCCTGCGCGGTCTCGACGCCGTGGTCGACCGAGTTGCGCACGATGTGCGTCAACGGGTCCTTGATCGCCTCGATGATCGTGCGGTCGAGCTCGGTGTCCTTGCCCTCCATCTCGACGCGAACCTGCTTGCCGCACATGACGGCGAGGTCGCGGACGACGCGGGGGAACTTGTTCCACACCGTGCCGATCGGCTGCATGCGCGTCTTCATGACGCCTTCCTGCAGCTCAGTCGTGATGAGGTTGAGGCGCTGGCTCGTCGCGAGGAATGCGGCGTCGCGGTCCGTGGAGCCGTGCTGCAGGATCTGGTTGCGGGCGAGCACGAGTTCGCCGACGAGGTTCATCAGCTTGTCGAGCAAGCCGACGTCGACGCGCACGTTGGCGTCCGACATCTTCGAATCCTCGGCATGCTTCTCGGGCTGCTTTCCCGCAGCGGGCTGCGAAGGAACTGCTGGCGCCACATGGTCGTCCGCGTGGTCGTGCGACGCGGCAGGCGCTGCCGGCGCAGCGACAGGTGCGGGAACGGGAGCCGCAGGCGTCGCGGCATGTGCCTCGACCTTCGGCGCGGCGGGCTTCGCCTCGGCAACCGGCGCGGGCGCGGCAGGCTTCGGCGCAACGGAGCCGTCGTTGAGCCGCACGAGCTCCTGCACGAGCCTCGTGTCGTCACGTTCGCCTTCGTCGCCGTGCGACTCGAGGTGCGTGAGCATCGAGCGCACCGCGTCGACGAGCGACAACAGCGCCGTCGTGATCTCCCCGTCGACCTTCAGCGATCCGTCGCGAAGGCGCGCGAGCAGGTTCTCGCCGACGTGCGTGACCTTCTCGAGCTTGCCGAACCCGAGGAAGCCGCACGTGCCCTTGATCGTGTGGATCGTGCGGAAGATCGAACCGAGGATCTGCTTGTCCTCTGGACGCTCCTCGAGCGCGACGAGATCCCGGTCGAGCCGGTCCATGTTCTCGTAGCTCTCGACGAGGAACTCCTTCAGGACTTCATCCATCTCGTTCATTGCGGCCTCGATGCTGCGATTCCGGTCACTCGGGAGGTCGTGCGCGATCTGGTTGCAAGCGCTTCCAACCAACTTGCAATCGCTGCAACGGGAGCCCTTTCGTCGCGGCCGATCCCGCGCATGAAGCCACGCAAACGAAATCTGCGGGCGAAGATGCGAATCGCGGAGACCTTGCCGCATCCATGGCCTGACGCATCAGCCGCGCTTCGTATGCGCGGCTGGGCCCTAGGACGAAAGTCCAACCGGCGACCCCCTCCGACGGCCGCGAGACGACTCGGAAGACGTCGCCCCGATGGCCTGCGAGCGAGGCGAGGCGGCGGCGGCGGCGGCGGCGGAAGACTCGCAACCAGGCCGCCGAACTCGGCGCACAACCGCGACCTCAGCCGCCCGGGAGCACACGGCTCCTAAGCATCTCGACTCATCCAGCCCGCCCTCGCGTTGCGTCGAAGCACGCCCACTGCGCCACGAGGCGCCCATGCACGCATGAACCGAACGACACCATCTGGACGCGAGACCTTCTTCGACGACGAGGAGATCATCGTCAGCAAGACGGACCTCAAGGGCCGCATCACCTACGCGAACGACGTCTTCCTTCGCGTCGCCGACTATCGCGCGAGCGAAGTGCTCGGCCAACCTCACAGCATGATCCGGCATCCGGACATGCCTCGCTGCGTGTTCCAGCTGCTGTGGGACACGATCGCGAAGGGCGACGAGATCTTCGCCTACGTCGTCAACATGGCGAAGAACGGCGACCACTACTGGGTCTTCGCGCACGTGACGCCGACGTTCGACAAGGACGGCAAGGTCATCGGCTACCACAGCAATCGACGCGTGCCGAACCGCAAGGCTGTCGACGCGATCAAGCCGATCTACGCGCACCTCAAGGCGATCGAAGACCGCCACGCGACGAAGCGCGAAGGCATCGCTGCCGCCACCGAGGAGTTGCTCGCGCTGCTCGCCAAGAACGGGGTCAGCTACGGAGAGTTCGTGTTCGGAGTCGGCGCAGAGGAGGCAGTTCGATGAACAGCACGATCGAGACGGCGCCCCTCGCGGCGCATCCTGCAAGCCCGGACGCAGAAGTCGCGCTCTACCGCGAAGTGATGCGCCGGGCGATCCTCGTCGCGAACGCGGCTGCCGATGGCAATCTGGAGGAGCGCATCCCGTTCGACGACCTCGACG
>CAZEQF010000343.1:0-4530 GCA_964514315.1 uncultured Singulisphaera sp.
CGTCGAAGGCAGGCGGGCGGAACCGGTTCTCGATCGCGGACGAGGAGTGAGGCGGAGGGCGGGTCAGACCCGCATGTCACTGCAAAGGACAATGGCCCAGACAATCCCTTCGCAATGACGAACGGATGAAGGCCGCACTAACCAGTCGCCGGGAATGCCTTTCACCAGGAGCCGTGATAGGAACCCGAGCAACCACGGCGCATGCCCAGCCAAGGATTCGGCAACTGCGGGCGGCCACCCCCATCACACGCCCGACCGCAACCCTCCCACCCCCGCCCCTGTTGCCGGGCTGCCTGCCGTCCTAGACTCCGCGCCCCTTGCCAGCCCTCACCCGAGCCCTGCCCCCCGCCGCGGATGCCGCGTCGACTTCCGATGCGCCCCTCGAGCCTGACGGTCCCACGGGGTCCGGCGCGTTCGCCGGGCCCGGGCTGCTGCGCGCCGTCGGTTGTGTTCCGTTGACGGACCCGGATGCCGCGAGGGCGGCCCTGGAGACGACCAGTTCCCCGGCTCTGCTGGCGCTCGCGACCGGCTTCCTGGCCGTGGCGACCTTCGGAGCGCTCGCCTCGACCTGCCTGACGGTCTACTCGCCGACCAAGCTGCAGAACCGCCAGCCCGGCCCGGCAGGCGAAGCGCTCGTCGAAGAACTCGAACGGCGCGAACGCGAGTTCCGCGTGGTGGCGCGTTTCTTCCTCGTCGGCGGCCTCGTCGGCGCGCTGCTGTCGGTGCAGACCGGCGTGCAGTCGGGTTCCGAAGCGTTGGCGCTCGGCGGCATGGTCGTCGTGGCGCTGCTGCTGTGCGGCTCGATCCCGCAGGGCGTGGCGTCGGTCAAGGCCGAGGCGACGCTGCTGCGGATGATGCCGATCCTGCGCGGCGGCCTCATGGTCCTGCGCTGGCCGCTGGTGCTGCCGATCCTCGCGGTGACGACGGGCGTCATGAAGGCGCTGCGCATCCGCGAGGAGCCCAGCCAGAACCCGGACGAGATCGCCGAAGAAGTCATGGCCGCAGTCGCCGACTCGGTCGACGAGGACGCGCTCGCGGACGAAGAGAAGGCCTGGATCGGCAACATCCTCGGCCTCAAGGACCTGCAGGTGTCGACGATCATGACGCCGCGGCCGGACATGATCGCGATGCACGCGGACACGCCGCTCGCCGAGGCCGTTCGCATCGCGCTCGAGCACGGCTTCTCGCGTTACCCGGTCTACGGCGAGAAGGCCGACGAGATCACGGGGCTGTTCTTCGCCAAGGACGCGCTGCGCCTGCTGCACACGGGCGTGGACGGCAAGCAGCCGGTGCAGGCGCTGATGCGCACGCCGCTGTTCGTGCCGGAGTCGATGCCGGTGCCGCAGCTGCTGCGCCGCATGCAGGCCGAGAAGATCCACCTCGCGATCGTGCTCGACGAATACGGCACGACCGCGGGCCTCGTCAGCGTCGAGGACGTGCTCGAAGAGATCGTCGGCGACATCCACGACGAGTACGACGCGGAAGGCGGCGCCGACGTGAACCCGGTCCAGATCGTCGACCAGGGCCGCGCAGCGGAGATCCCCGGCCGGTTGCCGGTGACCGAGGTCAACGAACGGCTCGCGCTCGCGTTGCCCGAGGACGGCGATTGGGAGACGGTCGCGGGCTATGTGATCCACCACGCCAACCGCATCCCGGCCACGGGCGAGTCGCTCACGATCGACGGGATCGAGTTCCAGGTGCTCGCCGGCGACGACCGCCGGATCGAACGGCTGCGCGTCGCGTTGCGCGATGGCCAACCCGCAAGCAGCGAAGCCTGACGGAGCGCGCCGCGGCATCCGCGGCCGTGCCCTGGTCTGGAAGCGATTCGACTTCCGCGAGTCGAGCCGGATCCTCGCGTTGTTCTTCCGCGAACACGGCGTCGTGCACGCGCTCGCGAAGGGCGCCCACCGCCCCAACTCGCCGCTGCTCGGGCGTGTCGACTTCTTGTCCGACCTCGACGTGAGCCTGTCCGCCGCGAGCGAAGGGCTGCGAACGCTGCTTCGCGCCGACCTCGTTCGCGAACGGCGCAGCCTGCGCGATCCTGCGCGCTTCCTCGCCGCGAGCCACCTCGCGGCGATCTGCGACGCGGCGGCGCCGCAGGGCCAGCCGGAGCCCGAGGTCTTCGACCTCGCGGACCACGGGCTCGTCCTGCTCGAGCGGTGCCCCAAGGCGCGCATCCCTGTCGTCGTGCTCGGCCTCGAAGTGCGCCTTCTGCAGCACCTCGGCGTGCTGCCGGACCTCGACGCGTGCGCGGACTGCGGCCGCGCGCTGCAGGGCGAGGCGTTCCTCGGCGAGACCACCGGCTCGCTCGCATGCCGCGATCACGCCGCTGCGCCGCGCCGCTCGGTGGGCCGCGCGCCGCTGCAGTTCGTGCGCACGCTGCGCGACGCACCGGGCCGCGCCTGGCCAGAACTCGACGCACCGGTGCCCACGACCGTCGTGCCACTCGTCGGCCGCTGGCTCGAACGCGCGCTCGAACGCCGTTGCCCGCTTCGCGCGCACGTGTTTGCAGCGAACGCGGCGAAGGCTGCGGGCGATTGAGCCACGGGCGGGGCGCGCATCGCGTCTGCGCGAACTGCGCGACACGGCGCAGGTGTGCGCAGTGCGTCTCCCGAGCGACGTGTGCAAACCAGCACTTGGGTAGCGCTTTTGACGGTGCTCATGGGTGACAACTCTTCCGGCACTGTCGGCACGAGCACCCGAGATCGACCGTGCAGGGTCGCCAGCCGCATCGGTCCCAGGCTCCCACACGAGGAGCTTCACGCGATTGCGTCGGCGGCTGACAAAGGCGAACACGACGCCCGCGAATGGATCGAGGTGGAAACAGTGCTCGACCATGGCGCAGAGTCCGTCGAAGTGCTTCCGCATGTCTGTCACGCCGCTCGCCACGTAGATGCGGACCTGCGACGAGAGGCTCAGGACCATCGATCGAGCTGGGCGAGCACCTGGTCGACGACGCGTTGCGCGGCCGCTCCGCGAAGCTCGATGGCTCCGCCGTTCTCGTGGCGCAGCACGACGGTCGCGTCCGGACCGAGAGCGGGTTGCGATTCCTCGGCGTCCACGACTCGAACTTCGGTGAAGCGCGGAATTGGAGCCGCCTGCCGCAGATGGTGCGACCACCAGCTCAAGGTCCCGATGGGAATCCCGCTGCGTTCCGACAGGGCTCGCAGCGACAGGCCCTCGGTTTCTCTCAGCGACAGCAGGTGCTGCATCTCGCGGCGACGATCTTCACGCTTCGACATCCTCGCGACCGTCAGGACCGCGAGAACGTGCAACAGATGCGGTTGGCAGGACAGTTACCCCTGTGCGGCGGCTGGGGAAGGGTGCTTCACGCGACGGTTACCCGTGGACTGGACCCGCGGCGGCCGGAGTGGTCACCTGCGAGCGTTTCCCATGTGCCCGGACACGGGTGTCACCCATGTAACCGGGACGGACCAGGACGGAGTGACTCCTCGCCCTGGGTCACCTCACTGGATCCGGAACTGAGTGACGTTCGTCAAGTGCGCCTTCGGCACGCCGGCTTCGTCCCACAGATCGATGCCCTGGGAGTAGACAATCCAGCCTGCGAACGCGGGGGCGTTCGGAATCGGCACTGGCCGGTCGATGCGCCCCTGACTCGCGAAGAATGCGATCGGGAGCGGGATCGTCGACGTCGGGTCGATCATCAATCGGCCGAGGTCACCGAGACTCGTCGACGCAGGCGCGAAGCTCAAAACGGGGGCAACTATGTGCCCGGCATCGGCATACAGTTCGACCTGGGCGACACCACCGCGCGCTACCTGGGGTTCGCAACGGATGTGGCGCTTCAGGTTGAACATCGTCACGGTCTCCTTCTGGTTGCCGAATAAGATCGTCCCAAAGCTGAGCACGAAATCGATATCGCCATCATTGTCGAAATCCGCTGGCGCAGCAGTCGCAAAGACCAACGTGCCCCATGCCAAGCTCCAATTGCCCGTCACGGCCGATCCAGCGATGTTGGTGAACAAGCCACTGCCGTCGTTCTGGAGGACAACCGGCCCGATCGTGCGCATCGCACCCTCCACGAACTGGGAGTCCGTGTCGGCCAGCACCGCATCCACATCGCCGTCTTCGTCATAGTCTGCGAACGTGGCAGATTCAGAGAAGTAGCGAATGCCCCGAGCAGCGCTCTGTTCCACAAAGGCCCCACCGCCTTGATTGCTCCAAAGACGATCGCCCGTGTGATCACTGGAGAAGTAGACATCCAGGTCGCCGTCCGAGTCGACATCGACGAGATCCACGTCTTCGAATCGTCCTGCCCCGAGCACCTGACCTGGAGTGAACACACCGAATCCGGTGTTCACGAGCACCAGATTGGTCGTGTTGAAGCCCGCCCGCACGATGTCAGGCAAGCCGTCCCCCGTCACGTCACCGAAAGCAACATGGCTCGTGGACGTGACGAGGCTCAGGGACGGGAGCCGCGCAGCAGACTCATCGGTAAAGTGCCCGGTCCCGTCGTTGACCAAGAGGACATCTGCGCCCTGCCAGTTGCCGACATAGATGTCCAGCTCG
>CAZEQF010000344.1:0-4522 GCA_964514315.1 uncultured Singulisphaera sp.
GTCCTTGTGGATGGCCGTCATCGCGCCAGCGGCCTTGAGGTCCTCGGCCGTGACGGGCGTGCCGTCCTTCCTGTAGCCGACGACGATCGCGCCAAGGCGCTTGCGCAGGTCGTGGATGTCCGTCGACAGGCCGAGGATCGCCATGATCTCGCTCGCCGACGTGATGTCGAAGCCCGTGCGGCGCGGCGTGCCGTTCTTCTCGCCGCCGTGCGCGACCTCGACCTCGCGCAGCGCGCGGTCGTTCATGTCGAGCACGCGACGCCACGTGATCTGCTCCTCGTCGAGCTGCAGTTCGTTGCCGTGGAACAGGTGCGCGTCGAGGAACGCGGCGCACAGGTTGTGCGCGGCGGTGACGGCGTGGAAGTCGCCCGTGAGGTGCAGGTTGAGTTCCTCCGGCGGAACGACCTGCGACCAGCCGCCGCCGGCGGCGCCGCCCTTGATGCCGAACACCGGGCCCATCGACGGCTGACGGATCACGCAGCACGCGCGCTTGCCGATGCGGTTCAGCGCCTGGCTGATGCCGACCGTGTGCACGGTCTTGCCCTCGCCCAGCGGGGTCGGTGTGATCGCCGTGACCACGATGTATTTGCCACGCTTGCGCACAGGCTCCTGGTTCAGGAGGTCCAACTTCACCTTGGCCTTGGTGTTGCCGTACGGCTCCAGGTCGTCCGGGCCGAGCCCCATGATGCGGGCGACTTCGGTCAGCGGACGGAGCGGGACGGAGCGGGCGATTTCGAGGTCGTTCTTGGACATCGGCGAAGCGTCTGTTCGGGACGGAAGGGCGAGGACGATACAGACGGACAAGACCCGCCGCCACACGACGGCAGCCCGCCTGATCGCAGCAATCCTCTTCTTCTCGCTCCTCCCCGCCATGCTCACCGCCCAGGACCCTGCCGCGCAGGCCCAGGACCAGAACCCGTTCTTCCGCCCGAGCTCGCTGCCCTACCAGGCGCCCGAGTTCGACCGCATCCGCGACGAGCACTACCGCCCCGCCCTGATGCGCGGCATGGAGGAGCACCTCGCCGAGGTCCGCGCCATCGCGCAGCAGAAGGACGCGCCGACGTTCGCCAACACGATCGAGGCGCTGGAGAAGAGCGGCGCGCTGCTGACGCGCGTCAGCAAGGTGTTCTTCAACCTCACCGAGTCGACGACGAACAAGTCGATCCAGGAGACGCAGGCCGCGGTCGCGCCGCTGCTCGCGCGCCACGCCGACGCGATCCGCCTCGACCCGCAGCTGTTCGCGCGCATCGAGGCCGTCTACGAGGCGCGCGCGTCGCTCGACGCGGAGGCGAAGCGCACCGTCGAACGCTACCGCACGGACTTCGTGCGCGGCGGCGCGAAGCTCGACGCGAAGTCGCAGGAACGCCTGCGCGCGATCAACGAAGAGATGTCGACGCTGACGACGAAGTTCCAGGAGATGCTGCTCGCCGACACCGCGGCCTCGGCCGTCGTCGTCGACAGCAAGGACGAGCTGCTCGGCCTCGACGACGCGTCGATCTCGGCCGCGGCCGCGGCGGCGAAGGCCGCGGGCAAGGACGGCAAGTTCCTGCTCACGCTGCAGCTGCCGACTTCGCAGGGCATCCTCTCGCAGCTCCAGGTCCGCACGACGCGCGAGCGCGTGTTCCGCGCGTCGATGGACCGCTGCAGCCGCGGCGGCGACAACGACACGCGCTCGCTGTGCGCGAAGATCGCGGCGCTGCGCGCGGAGCGCGCCAAACTGTTCGGCTTCGAGAACCACGCGGCCTACGTGCTCGACGACCAGATGGCGAAGACGCCCGAGGCCGTGCGCACGATGCTCGACAGCATGGCGGCGGCGATCGTGAAGAAGGCCGACGACGAAGCGCGCCAGCTGCGCGAGCACTTCCAGACGGCTGCGCCGGGCATGACGCTCGAGCCGTGGGACTGGGCCTATGTGCAAGAGCAGGTGCGCAAGGCGCAGTACGACCTCGACGAAGCCGAGGTGCGCAACTACTTCGAGCTCGACCGCGTGCTGCGCGACGGCATGTTCCACGTCGCCGAGAAGCTCTACGGCGTGACGATGCACCGCCGCACGGACCTGCCCGTCTACCACCCGGACGTGCAGGTCTACGAGATGAAGAACAAGGACGGCTCGACGGTCGGCCTGTTCTACGCCGACTACTACGCGCGCCAAGGGAAGCGCGGCGGCGCGTGGATGGACTCGTTCGTCGACCAGGCTTCGCTGCTGTCGCAGCTGCCGGTCGTCGTCAACGTGATGAACATCCAGAAGCCCGGCGAAGGCCAGCCGACGCTGCTGAGCTCCGACGAGGTCACGACGCTCTACCACGAGTTCGGCCACGGCGTGCACGGCCTGTTCAGCAAGGTCCGTTACCCGCTGCTGTCGGGCACGAGCGTGCCGCGCGACTTCGTCGAGTTCCCGTCGCAGTTCCACGAGGACTTCGCGTTCGACCCCGCGGTGCTCGAGCGTTCGGCGGTCCACTGGAAGACGAAGGAGCCGATGCCGAAGGCGCTCGTCGACAAGATCCGCCGTTCGCGCACGTTCGGCCAGGGCTTCGCGTCGCTCGAGTACGTCGCAGCCGCGCTGCTCGACCTCGCGTGGCACACGTTGCCCGCTGGCGAGACGGTCGCCGACCCGCTCGCGTTCGAGCGTGACGCGCTGAAGGCCGCGAAGGTCGCGCACACGCTCGTGCCGCCGCGCTACCGCACGCCCTACTTCGCGCACATCTGGTCGGGCGGCTACTCGGCGGGCTACTACGCCTACATGTGGAGCGAGGCGCTCGCAGCCGACTCGTTCGCAAAGGTCATGCAGGACGGCGGCATCACCGCCGAGAGCGGCAAGCGCTACCGCGACACCATCCTGAGCCGCGGCTTCACCACGGACCCGATGCTGATGTTCGCCGAGTTCCAGGGCCGCGCGCTCGACACGAAGGCGCTGCTGATCCGCCGCGGCCTCCAGTGAGCCGCATCGCGACGAGGCCGCTCGGCCGCACCGGCATCGAAGTCAGTTCGCTGAGCCTCGGCGCCGCCGGGCTCGGCGGCGTCTACGGCGACACGGACGAGGCGACGGGCGTGCGCGCCGCGCTGCGTGCGTTCGAACTCGGCGTGACGACGTTCGACACGTCGCCCTACTACGGCACGACGCGCAGCGAGACCGTGCTGGGCAAAGCGCTCGTGCAGCTGCCGCGCGACGAGTTCGTCGTGATGACGAAGTGCGGGCGCTACGGACCCGACGAGTTCGACTTCTCGCCGCAGCGCATCGAACGCAGCTGCGACGAGAGCCTGCAGCGACTGCAGGTCGAACGGCTCGACGTGCTGTTCTTGCACGACGTCGAGTTCGGCGACCTCGACCGCATCCTCGACGAAAGCGTGGCGACGCTGCATCGGCTCAAGGCCAAGGGCAAGGCGCGCGCCGTCGGCATCACCGGCCTGCCGCTGTCGATCTTCCGCCGCGCGATCGCAGGCGGCGTGCAACTCGACGCGATCCTCTCCTACTGCCACGCGACACTGTTCGACGATTCGCTCGCGTCCCTGCTGCCGCTGTGCGAACAGCACGGCATCGGCGTCGTGAACGGCTCCCCCACGTCGATGGGGCTGCTGACAGGCCGCGGCCCGCAGCCCTGGCACCCAGCAGACGAACAGACGAAGCGTGTGTGCGCGGCGACCGCAGCGGACTTCGCACGACGCGGGCTCGAACTCGGCGACGTGGCGCTGCAGTTCTCTTGTGGCATCGAAGGGCCAGCGACCACGTTGTGCGGCGCAGTCGATGCAGCGCAGGTCGAGTCGTGCGTGCAGGCAGCGACGCGGACGCGCGACACGTCGGCGATCGCCGACGCGCGCCGCGCGCTGCAGCCGATCCTCGGGCGGACCTGGATCCAGGGCCGGCCCGAGAACAACCGCTGAACGCGCGCAGTCCTGCTTCAGCGCCCCGAGCCGACCGTGCCCGTGGCACAGCCGCACTGCGGCGACATCGCGCCGAGGTTGAAGCTCTCGAGGCGCTGCGCGAGGCGCGTCATCTGACGACCGGCAGCCGACGAGGCCGGAACGCCGAGCGGCAAACGCCCTGCGTAGCCGCACAGCAGCGTGTCCGCCTGCTCGATGACCGCGACGATGCCGGGCCAACCATAGGCGTTGGCCGCGACGTTGAGCTTGGCGGCGATCAGCTGCTTGCTCAGCGTCCTGCTCGCATCCCCGCCGACCGGAGCCGAGAGCAGCGCCAGCGACTCCGCCTTGGTGTAGCTCTGGCAGCCGAGCTGCAGCGTCGCGACCGGCCAACGCACGCCGTGCGTCTTCCAGTAGCCCTGCGAACGCGGGCAGGTCGGACGGCCGCCGAGCCCGCAATCGGGCGCGAGGTCGTCCATGAACGTGTCGCAGAACGGCGCGTCGACGAAGTCCGGCATGCCGACGAGGCCGTTGATCGTGAAGTCGACGAACACGAGGTAGCCCGTGTTGCTCGCGACGAACAGGTGGCCCTCGCCATCCGACGTGCCCTGGTCCATGTTGATCCACTGGCCCAGCGCCGACAGGTCGAGCTGCGACACGATCG
>CAZEQF010000345.1:0-4491 GCA_964514315.1 uncultured Singulisphaera sp.
CGCGACGAGGCGTTGCACGTCTGCCATCGCGAACTGTTGCGCGAACTGGCCGCGGGCGGCCGAAAGTTCGTGCTGCTGCTCGAAGCGATCGGCATCGAGGACCAGCCTGCTGTCGACGACTACCTCGCGGGCCGCATCGGCATGGAGGCGCTGTCGCAGCGCTGCCGCGCGCGGTGGGATGCTTCTTGGCTCGCAGGCGGCGACGTCGACGTCGAGCACTACCGCGAGCTGCTGCGCATCGCGCGGCACGCGCGCATCGAAGCGTTCGGCCTCGAACCGGCGCCACGCCTGCCGCTCGCGCAACGCGACGCGCGCATCGCGGCGCAGGTTCGCGCAGTCGCGGCGGCGCGCCCCGAGGCAGTCGTCGTGGTGGTCGTCGGACAGTCCCATCTGCTCGGCGAAGATCGAGTCGCGCAGCGCGCAGGGCTGTCGTGCGTCGTCGTCGGGGCAGAGCCGTCGCCGCAGCTCATGCGCGCATGGCCGGCCCGCAGCGAACACGAACTCGTTCGCACCGACCGCGACGTTTGGTTCTTCGCTTCCGGCGTCGGCGCGGCGCGAGCGGGAGCACGAGAGCTCCGACGCTGAGAACGAAGCGCGCGCACTGCGCCGGGCCGTCGCTGCGAACCTGAGTCGGGCTACGCTGGCTGCGGAGCGAGCCTCGCCAACTGCGCCGCGGCATCGAGCGCGGCAACGCGATACGCCTCGGCCATCGTCGGGAAGTTGAAGATCCCGTCGACGAACGTGTCCACCATCGCGCCGCTCGCCATCGCCATCTGCGCGAGATGCACCAGCTCCGTGGCGCCTTCGCCGAGGACCTGGCACCCGAGCACGCGACGCGTCGACACTTCGACGACGAGCTGCAACACGCCGTCCGTGCACGCGGCGATCTGGCCGCGCGCGATCTCGTCGAAGCGAGCGGTCCCGGTGACGCACTCCGTCCCGCGCGAACGCGCAGCGTCGGCATCGACGCCGATCGTCGCGATCTCGGGGATCGTGTAGATGCCGGCGGGGATCGTGTCCGCTGCGCCTGCGCGCGGCAGGGACAGCGCGGCGCGCATCGCGCGCCGGCCCTGCTCCATCGATGCGGACGCGAGCGACGGCGGCCCGATCACGTCGCCAACCGCATAGATGTGCGGAACGGCCGTGCGACAGTCTGCGTCGACCGGGATGTGGCCGCGCGCGTTCGTGGCGAGGCCTGCGGCCTCGAGGCACAGTCCCTCGACGTTGGCCACGCGGCCGAGCGCGCAGAACAACACGTCGGAGCTCGCTTCCCAGCCGTTCGCCAGCTTCGTGACGACCGCGTCGACGCCGTTCCACTGCACGCTCTGCACTTCGGCGGAACCCACGAACACGCAACCGTCGTTGCGTTCGAACGCGGCGACGAAGCGTTCGACGATTCCCTTGGGCAAGAACGCGAGCGGCTTCGGCCCCTTGTCGATCATCGTCACGCGGACGCCGAGCGCGGCGAAGATCGTCGCGTACTCGCACGCGATGACGCCCGAGCCGAGCACCGTCATCGTGCGCGGCAGATGCGAGAGGCTCAGGATCGAGTCGCTGTCGAGGATGCGCTCGTGGTCGATCGGGATGCCCTGCGGCGCGCGCGGGCGCGAGCCCGTCGCGATCACGATCACGCCGCCGCGCAACAGCGCGCGATCGCCGAACACCGACTCCACTTCGACCACGTGCGGCGTGAGGAAGCGCGCGCGGCCGTGCCGTTGCTCGATGCCGTTGCGTTCCATCTGCCGCTGCAGGAACGCGACGTGCGCGTCCACCACCGCGTCCTTGCGATCCATGAGGCTCTGCAGCTGCAGGTCCGCCGGGATCTGGACCGGGATGTGCTTGCCTGCGCGAACACGGAAGCCGGCGAGGTGCACGGCAGTCTCGCGCAGCGTCTTGCTCGGGATCGTGCCGTGGTGCACGCACGCGCCGCCGATCGCGTCGCGCTCGACGAGACAGACTCGCTTGCCCGCCTTCGCCGCCTGCACCGCAGCCTTCTGGCCGGCGGGCCCGCTGCCGATGACGAGGACGTCGAACGGCTCGGGCTGCGTGGTCACGAAAGACCCTCGGCCGCCGCGCGCGCCTTGTGCGCGAGCGCGAACAAGCCCTGCAACTGGTCGGGATACAGATTGAGCATCGCGATCGTCGGATGCCTGCGGATCGCCTCGGCTTGCGGCATCGCGCCGTCGCTGTCCGCGTCGACGAAGTGCGCGAGCAGGTCTGCGAGCGACGCGATCGCCGCGAACGCCGAATGCGCGCCCGCGCGCTCCGGTTCGTGGTGATGCGCGATCGCGGCGGCGACAGGCGCAGGCAGCTTCCACGCAGAGGCGAGGCGCGAGCCGGCCTCTTCGTGGCGCGCGTGCAGCACGCCCGCGAGGTCGTGCAGTTCGACTCCGCCTTGGCCGAGGTCGTTGTGCAGGTTCGTCAGCAACACCGCCTTGCCTGCGTCGTGCAACAGCCCGCACAGGAACGAGGTCTCCACGTTGCGGCGCAGGATGCGCGCGGTCTCGCGCGCGAAGCACGCAGTCAGCGCCGCGTGCTGCCACAACCGCGCGAGCGCGTCGCGGCACGAAGGCTCCGCGAACACGGTGCCGCGCACGCAGAGTGCGAGCGCGATCTCGGCGATGCGCGAGAGCCCGAGACGCGCAACCGCTTGCTGCAGCGACGCGCACGGCGAAGGCAACGCGTAGGCGGCCGAGTTCGCGACCTTGAGCACGTTGGCGGCGAGCGTTGGATCGCGGTGGATGACCTGCGAGAGCTTCGGCGCATCGGCCGTCTCGCTCTGGCAGAGCGCGAGCGTCTCGGTCATCGCCGACGGCAGCATCGGCAGGTCCAGCGCGCCGTCTTCGAGGCGGCGAGCGACGAGTGCGTCGAGGTCCTGCGGTGTGGCGACGGGCATGGCGACGGACGTTCATCGGCGCGCGCGGGATCGAACTCTGAGCCGAACCCATGCGCCCGAGTGCGCAGACGCGAAGTCGTCGCGCATCGCCCGGGCAAGACACCGCCGCAAGATGCGACGGCGCGCGCGCGGTCAGTCGTCGCCGCGTCCCGAGCGCCGCCGCTTCGCTTCGCCGTGACGACGCTTTTCGTCGAGGCGGCGCATCTTGCTCGCGCGCGACGGCTTCCGCTTCTTGCGATGCTTCGGCCGAACGAGCGCCGTCGACAGCAACGCCTGCATGCGGACGGTCGCGGCCTCGATGTTGTCAAGTTGGCTGCGGTGCTCGCTGCTGACGACGATCACGCGTCCGTCGGCGTCGAGGCGCGTAGCGAGCGCTTCGCGAATGCGCGCGCAGTCCTCGGGCCCGAGGATCGGCTCGGCCGCGGCGACGTCGAAGCGCAGGTCGACCTTGGTCTCGGTCTTGTTCGCGTGCTGGCCGCCGGGGCCGCCGCTGCGCGAGAACGTCAGTTCGAACAGTTCCTTCGGCAGCACGCGCCCGTCGCGCAACTTGATGTCAGAGCGTGCCATCGTCCACCCACTTGCACAGCGGCATCGTGCGCGAAGCCCACGCTTGTGCGAGCAACGCTGCGCCGTGCGAGGCCGCGTCTTCCGCGACGAGTTCGAACGAGCGCGCGCCGTAGCCGAGCACGCGCTGTTGCAGCAGTTCGCGCACGGGCTCGCTGCCCTGCAGCACGCCGCCGCCGGCGAACACGCGCAGGCCGTTCCATTCGAGGCCCGCAGAACGCACGGCTGCGTTGCCGACGAGGAACAAGGCCGCCATGCCGTCGTCGAGGCACTGCGCTGCGACGGCGTCGCCGCGTTCTGCGCACGCGAGCACGACCGGCAACGCCTTGGCGATCTCGCCTTGCGTCTTCTGTTGCAACACGGCGCCGAGGCGCTGCGGCGACGGCGCAGCGAACGCTTCGCACAGCGCTGCGGTCAACGAAGTCGGCGGCGACAGGTCGTCGACGGCGAGCACGACCGCGGCCGCCGCGCGACGCACGAGGTCGTAGCCCGAGCCCTGGTCGCCGAGCAGATGGCCGCGGCCGCCGGTGCGATGCAGCGCGCCCGCTTCGTCGCGCGCGACGGCGAACGATCCGGTGCCGGCCCACAACAACACGCCAGGGCCGCTCGCGAGCGCGGCGACGGCAGCAGCGAGCGAGTCCCCGACGATCGCGACCGGATACGGCACGCCCGCGGCGCGGACCGCTGCCGCGAGCTGCGAACGGATCGTCGCGTCGCCTGCGCCCGCGATCGCCGCGACCGCAGCCTCGACGTCATCGTCCGGCGCCGCCTGCCGCAAGCGCGCGACGAGCGCTTCCGCTGCTTGCGCGACGCCGTGCGCCGCAGGCTGCACGCCGCCAGAACGCCCCACGGCGCGCCCCGCAGGACTCCACGCCCACTCCGTCTTCGTGCCGCCGCAGTCGAGTCCGAGGAATGCCATCGCGCGGCGGATCCTCAGCCCTTGCCCGCGCGACGTAAAGGGCGCACCGCGTTCCCTTCGCTGCGATTCGGCGGAGCCGAGCCGCCGCAGACGGCCCGGGACGTCGCGCGTC
>CAZEQF010000346.1:0-4481 GCA_964514315.1 uncultured Singulisphaera sp.
CACCAACGCACGTTGGGCGAGCCACGTCGTCGTGCACGCGCTGACCGACGCAAACGGCAAGAACGGCCGCCGCTCGACCTGCTTCATCGTCCCGATGGATGCCAAGGGCGTTCACTACCAGGAGATGAAGGGCAAGAAGGTCTGGGAGCAGTCCTCGACCGGCTCGATCATGTTCGAGAACGTCGAGGTGCCGCACGACGCGATCCTTGGCGCCGAGAACGACGGCTTCAAGGTGATGGTCACGACGCTGAACGGCGGCCGCCTGTTCATCGCCGGCCTCGCGCTCGGCTCGCTCGCGTTCGCGCTCGACAAGTGCCGCGTCTACGCCGAGGAGCGCACGCAGTTCGACAACCTGCCGATCGGCCGGTTCCAGCGCGTGCAGGACGTGATCGTCGACATGGACATCGCGCTCGAGCGCAACCTCACGTGGCTCATGCACTGCTGCAAGCAGTTCGAGGCGGGCACGCTGAGCCGCGAGCAGGCCGCGAAGGTCAAGGTCGACAGCAGCCGCGTCGCGAGCGACCTGCTCACGCTGGCGATGGAGATCTGCGGCGGCGTCTCGTGCTTCGACGAGTTCGGCCTCATCCGCCACCACAACGACCTGTTCGTGACGCGTGTCGGCGAAGGCAGCAACTTCGCGCTGAAGGACCTCATCGTGCGCCCGCTGCGCCAAGCCTGATCCACAACAACGAGGAGAAGTCCCATGGGCCGCCAGTGGCTGCACAGCAAGAAGGAAGTCACCGCCAACCGCCGCGCGAAGATCACGACCAAGCTGGTCCGTGAAATCACCGTCGCGGCGAAGATGGGCGTTCCCGATCCCGAGATGAACCCGCGCCTCGCGCTCGCAGTCGATGCGGCGCGCAAGCAGTCGGTGTCCAACGACACGATCGCGCGCGCGATCAAGAAGGGCTCGGGCCAGGGCGAAGACGCCGTCAACTACGAGCTCGTCACCTACGAAGGCATGGCGCCGCACAACGTGCCGGTCATCGTCGAGTGCATGACCGACAACCGGAACCGCACCGCGCCCGAGATCCGTTCGCTGTGGCGCGACGGGCAGTTCGGCAGCAAGGTCACGTTCCTGTTCGAGAACCGCGGCATCATCGAGGCCACGATCGAGAAGGAAGGCGTCGACCGCGAAGAGGCGGCGATCGAGGCCGGCGCACAGGACGTCGAAGCGCTGGAGAACACGCCCGAAGAACAGACCGGCGCGCGCTTCTTCACCGACCGCACCGACCTCTACCAGGTCGCGGACGCGCTGAAGAAGCTAGGATGGACCGTCGCGACCGCAGAACTCGGCTACGTCGCGAAGGACAAGGTCGAGCTCGACGCGAAGGCGCGCGAGTCGGTCGAAGGGTTCTTGGAACGCCTCGACGACAACGACGACGTGCACCGCGTCTACGCGGCGATCTGATCCTGATGCTCGCCGCCGGCAGCAGCGACCTCTTGCTGCGCGTGCTGCCGCAGCTCGTCCTGCTGCTGCTGGTCGCGCGCCTAGGCGGCGCGGCGATGCGCCGGCTAGGCCAGCCGCGAGTGGTCGGCGAGATTGCAGCTGGCCTGCTGCTCGGTCCGTCGGCCTTCGGCGCGCTGTGGCCCGAGGGCTTCGCCGCGTTGTTCGGCGACGTGGGCCCGTCGAGCCCGCTCGCGCTGATCGGCCAGCTCGGGCTCGTGTTCCTCACGTTGCTGATGGGCATGGAGTTCGAGTTCGCGCACCTGCGAACGACGGCGAAGACCGCGGTCGCGGTGGCGCTCGGCGGCATCGCGCTGCCGTTCACGATCGGCACGCCGCTCGCGTGGATGCTGCACGAAGAACTGCAGCTCGACGTGCCGCTGCCCGGCATGGCGCTGTTCTTGTCGACGGCGCTGTCGATCACTTCGATCCCGGTGCTCGGCAGCATCCTGCTCGAGCACGGCCTCACACGAACGCGCTTCGGCGTCGTCGCGATCACCGCGGCGGGGCTCGACGACGCGCTCGGCTGGATCCTGCTCGCAACGGTGTCGGCGATCGTCGCTGGCGGCGGCGCGATGGACCGTTGCGCCATGATGCTCGCCGCGACCGCGGCCTTCGTCGTCGTGACGCTGTTCGTCGTGCGCCCGCTGCTCGTGCGCTTCGTCGCGCGCCCCGTCGCCGCCGGCGAACCGCTGTCGCTCGGCGGCTTCTCGCTCGTGCTCGGCGCAACGCTCGCGTGCGCGTATGCGACGGAGCGCATCGGCGTGTTCGCGCTGTTCGGCTCGTTCGTGCTCGGCGCGTCGCTGTGGAACGAGACCGCGCTGCGCGACGCGCTCAAGGAGAAGCTCGCGCCCGTCGTCGACGCGTTGTTCCTGCCGGTGTTCTTCGCGCTGACGGGCCTGCGCACCAACGTCGGCCAGCTCGACACCGGGACCGAGTGGCTGCTGTGCGGCGTCGTGTTCTTCGCTGCGTGCGTCGGCAAGATCGTCGGCTGCGCCGGCGCAGCCCGGCTCTTCGGCGTTCCGCTGCGCGAGAGCCTCTGCGTCGGCGTGCTGATGAACACGCGCGCCTTGATGGGCCTCGTCGCGATCGAAGTCGGCCGCTCGATCGGCGTGATCGACGGCGCCGTCTACACGATGCTCGTGCTGATGGCGATCGGGACGACGCTGATGACGACGCCGTTGCTGCGCAAGCTCGCGCCAGAATCGCGCGCCGCAGCGTCTCCGGCATCGCCGCGCTTGTAGCCGCCTTGCCGACGGCAATGATGCCGTCCCCCGTAAGGAGATCCCCATGGTTGCGTGTCCGCGCTTCTTCGTGCCCGTTTCGTTGCTTCTGCTCGCCGCGTGCGGCGGCGGTGGCGGAGGCAGTTCTGGTCCCTCGACCCTGTCCGGCGAACTGACGCTGCCCGTCACTGCGCGCGTCGCGAACCCAGCCGCCATGCAGATGGCGACGCTGCCGATGGTCGCTGGCGAAGTGGTGGTCTGGCTCGATGACGCGAAGGCGCCGCCGGATCTGTCCGCGCGCGGACTCGACCTGCTCCGCCACGGCGGCGGCAACGTCGCGGTCTACGGCGTGCGCGCTGCGAGCACGCGGCGCCTCGCGCGCGATGCGGCTTCGCTCGCGGACAGCGCCGAGTTCGCGACCGCGCAGGCGGCGCTCGACGTGGCGGATGCTCCGGGGATCGCGGATGCAGACCCCAACTTCCTGTTCGCGCACACGGGGATGCCTGCGACAGCGATGACGAACGCGCCCGCGCCGCTGTCTTCGAACGACACCTACCTCGGCCTGATGTGGCACCTCGGCCAGGCCAACGTGCAGCAGGCGTGGGACCTCACGCCTGGCAGCAGCAGCACGATCGTCGCGGTCATCGACACGGGCATCCGCGCGTCGCATCCGGACTTCGACAGCGCGCGCTTCGTGCCCGGCTTCGACATGATCAGCAGTGCAGCGACTGCAGGCGACGGCGACGGCCGCGACTCCAACCCCAACGACGTCGGCGACGGCACGGCAGTGCAGCCGAGTTCGTTCCACGGCACGCACGTGGCCGGGACGATCGGCGCGCGCACCAACAACGCAGCAGGCGTCGCGGGCATCGACTGGAACTGCAAGCTCATGATCCTGCGCGCGCTCGGCCTCGGCGGCAGCGGCTCGCTCGACGACATCGCCAACTCGATCCTGTTCGCGGCGCGCCTCGCGAACGGCTCCGGCCAACTGCCCGCACAGCGCGCGGACGTCGTCAACATGAGCCTCGGCGGCCCTGGCTCGAGCACGGTGCTGACCAACGCGTGCAACGCGGCGCACGCAGCTGGCTGCCTCCTCGTCGCCGCCGCGGGCAACGACAACACCGCGACTGCTGGCACGCCTGCGTCGATCCCCGTCGTGATCTCGGTCGGCGCAACCGATCTGCTGCGCGGCCGCGCGCCGTATTCGAACTTCAGCTCGACGATCGACATCTGGGCGCCGGGCGGCAACACGGCAGTGGACCGCAACGGCGACACGTATCCCGACGGCGTGCTGTCGACGATGGCGACCGACCAAGGCGGCTTCGTCTACTCGTTCCTGCAAGGCACCTCGATGGCGTGCCCGCACGTCGCCGGCATCGCGGCGCTCGTGAAGGCCGCGAACCCGACGTTCACGAACGAACAGATCCGCAACGCGTTGGTGAGCACGACACAGGCCGGCGTCTCGCTGCCGAACAGCGGCCGCGTCGTCGATGCGCAGGCTGCGGTGCTGCTCGCGAACGGTGGCGCGGGATCGCAGCCGCTGCTCGTGGCGTCGCCGACTGCGCTCGACTTCGGCACCACCTCGACCACAAACTTCGTCGACGTCGAGAACCGCGGCGGCGGCACGCTGCAGTTCCTCAACTTCGTCGAGACGCCGAATGCGAGCTGGCTCACGCTCGCAGACGTCTCGCCGACGCCGCCACCCAACATCGACGTGACTCGCATCGAGTTCGACGTCAACCGCAGCCTGCTGCAGACGGGATCCAATCGAACCGTCGTGACGCTGCAGTATTCGCTGATCGGCGGGCCGA
>CAZEQF010000347.1:0-4476 GCA_964514315.1 uncultured Singulisphaera sp.
GGAACCACAGCATCAGCGGCTGCGACGGGTTCTCGCGCACGAAGCGCGTGTAGGCCCCGGACAGCGCGCGCTGCTGGCCGAGCTGCATGTGCAGGTCCTGGTAGGCGACGTGGATGTCGGCGTTCTCGGGCATCGACAACACGCCGCGTTCGAGTTCGCGGATCGCCTCGTCGTTCGCGCCGAGCCACTGGTAGACGCGCGACGCGCCGCGGAAGCCGTCGCCCGGCAGCGTGCGCTGGCAGATCGCGAACAGGCTCAACGCCTCCTGCGCCTTCGCCGCCGTCTTCTCCTCGATCGGAACGACACCGCGCTCGTCGGGCGTGCCGCCTTCGAGTTCCTTCTGCCGCATCGCGACGAACTGCTGCTCGCACGCGCGTGCGCCGGCGAGCGCGCTCGGGCCGGTCACGGCGGCGAACGCCGGGTTCTTGCTCGCGAGTTCGAGCGCCTTCGCGGACGCCTCGCGCGCGCCGTCGAAGTCCGCGAGCTGGAAGCGCGCCTCGGCGATGCCCTTCCACGCGGTCGCCATCATCGGCTCGAGCTCTGCCGCGCGCATGTAGTTGGACTCGGCGTCGGCGAGCACCGCCTGCGCGTTGAGGCCGCGGCGCTCGACCGTGCTGAGCTTCATGTTGCCGTCGCCGGCGAGCACGAAGGCCTGGGCCCAGTTCGGATACTCCTTGCGCAGGCGGTCGGTCACTGCGAGCGCGGCGTCCGGATCGTCGTCCTGCAGATACTGCGCCGCCTGCTTGAGGCGCGACTCGGCCTCGGGGCTCGGCGCCGGCGCTCCAGAGCAGGTCGCGAACAGGAGTTGGAGGGAGCCCAGCAGGAGGGTGGCTTTCATCATTGCATCCGGTGCGGACGGTCGCGGCGCGGGCCCGGTCCGGGGCCGCGCAGAAGAGGGGTGACGGGTCATTCCAGCCGCACCTAGGCGGGTGGGCAAGTGCGGGAACAACGCCAGACTGCCCATGGCACGGTCAAGTCGGCCCCCGAAGTGTCCGATAGAGCGACACGCCCCCGCAGGGGGGCCCTCCGACCACCCCCAAGGACCGTGACCGCAACCCTCGCCGAACCCGCGACGATCACCGTCGGCAAGAGCCTCGACCGCTCTTCCGCGGCGCAGTTGCTCGGCGACCTGGACCGCCAGTTCAAGAAGCGGCCGCAGCGGCTCGTGCTCGACCTCGGCGAAGTGGCGACGTTCGACTCGGCCGGCCTCTCCACGGTCGTGGAAGGCATGCGCAAGGCGCGCGAACACGGCGTCGACGTGCGCCTGCGCGGGCTGAGCCAGCCGATGCTGGACTTCTTCTCGCTGGTCTCGATCGACCGCCTCGCGGGCAAGCCGCCGGAGCCGCCGGAGCGGCCAGGCTTCGTGATGCGCCTCGGCGAGTTCGTCGAGCCCAAGGTCGACGGCCTGCTCGGCGTGTTGCGCACCTGTGGCGACGTGCTGCACGCGCTGTTCGTCGGGCCGTTCCGCGGCCAGCGACTCCGACTCGACCGCACCGCGCTCGAGGTCGACCACTGCGCCATGGGCGCGCTGCCGATCATCCTGCTGATCGCGTTCTTGATGGGCCTCATCCTCGCGATGCAAGCGTGGGTGCAGCTGCGCATCTTCGGCTGCGAGATCTACGTCGCCGACATGGTCGGCGTCTCGGTCGTGTCCGAGATCGGCCCGTTGATGACCGCGATCGCGCTCGCTGCGCGCTCGGGATCCAGCAACGCGGCGCAACTCGGTTCGATGGTCGTCGGCGAGGAGATCGATGCGCTGAAGCAGATGGGCATCCGCCCGACCGGCTTCCTCGTCGTGCCCAAGGTGATCGCGTGCGCTGCGTCCGCGGTGATGCTGACGGTGATCTTCGACGTCGTCGGCATCTGCGGCGGCGCGCTGTTCGCTTGGGGCGTCGCCGACATCGAGTGGCTCGCGTTCACCGCGCAGCTCAAGCAAGCGCTGCACTTCACGGACTTCGCGTTCGCGACCGGCAAGAGCCTCACGTTCGGCGCGATCGTCGGCGTCGTCGGCTGCTCGCTCGGCCTGCGCGTGCAAGGCGGCAGCGAAGGCGTCGGCCGCGCGACCACGAACGCCGTCGTGCTCGGCATCTTCCTCATCATCGTCGTCGACGCGGTCTTCGTGACCGTGCAGAGGTTGATGCTGTCATGACCGCGATGCAGCCGATCTCCACGGGCAAGAACGGCCCGGTCCTCACGCCGCAGCCGCGGCGCAAGACCGACGACCTCATGCGCGCCGTCGCGCTCACGAGCGTGTTCGGCGACCGCACGATCCTGCAAGGCGTCGACCTCGCGATCCGCCGCGGCGAAGTGTTCGTCGTGATGGGCCCGTCGGGCTGTGGCAAGACGACGTTGCTGCGCCATCTGTGCGGCCTTCTGCCGCCGACGCTCGGCGCGGTGACCGTCGATGGCCAAGACATCTACCGCGCATCGCAGGACCAACTGCAGGCGCTGCGTCGCCGCACGGGACTGTCGTTTCAAGGCGGCGCGTTGCTCGGAAGCCTCACGGTGCTCGAGAACGTGATGCTGCCGCTCACCGAGAACACCGACCTGCCGCGTCGCGTGATCGAAGCGACTGCGCGCATGAAGCTCGAGATGGTCGGCCTGCTGCACGCGGCCAACCTGCTGCCGAGTTCGCTGTCGGGCGGCATGAAGAAGCGCGCGGCGATCGCACGCGCCATCGCGCTCGATCCCGAGATCGTGTTCTTCGACGAGCCGTCCGCGGGCCTCGACCCGATCACGGCCGCCGAGGTCGACAACCTGATCTGCAAGCTCAACAAGGTCTTCGGCATCACGATGGTCGTGGTGACGCACGACCTCCCGTCCGCCTACGAGATCGCGGATCGCATCGTCGTCCTGCAGGGTGGCCGCGTCGCGGCGCTCGGCCCGCGCGACGACGTGTGGAACAGTCCCGACCCGCGCATCCGCGACTTCATCGAACGTCGCATGAACGAGTCCTCCGGCCGCGGCATGGACGTGGCCACGTTGATGGAGATCTGACGATGCATGGCCCACGGCGATTCCGGCTCGGCCTTCTCGCGTTGCTCGCAGGCGGCGCGTTCTTCGGGCTGCTGGCCTTCGTGCTGCAGGGCGCGCTCGGCGACGTCCGCGTGTCCTACTTCATCGTGTTCGAAGAGAACGTGAAGGGCATGGTGATCGGCAGCAAGGTCAACTTCCAAGGCGTGCCGATCGGCATGGTGCAGGACATCCGCTTCCAAGGCGGCAAGACGCTCGTCGAACTCAGCGTCGATCCGACGCGGTCCGAGATCCAGGACGTCACGCGCGCGCGCATGGACCGTCTGCTCGTCACGGGGCAGGTCACGGTCGAGCTCGAAGGCTACGGCCAGGGCCGGCCGCTGCAGCCCGGCGAGTACATCCAGACCAAGACGGATCCGATGAACCAGCTGACCAAGTCGGTTCCGGAACTGATCCCGCAGATCGGCGAAGTGTTGCAGCAGATCGAGAGTCTCGTCTCGGACGCAGGCCTCGTGCTCGGCGGCGAGAACCGCGCGCACGTCACGTCGATCCTCGCGAACGTCGACAAGGCGGCGCAGGAACTGCCCGCGGCGATCGCGCAAGGCCGTTCGCTGATGGCGCGCGCCGACGCGGTGTTGACCGAGCTCGAAGAGACGTCCGCGACCGTGCGCACGCAGGTGCGCAGCGTCGGCGACGAGAGCCGCGCGATGCTGTCGGCGCTGCGCGCGCCGCTGCAGTCCGCGCTCGCGACCGCGCGCGGTTCGCTCGACGAGCTGCGCGGCTTCATGCGCCAGCTGCGCCTTGCGCCCGACAGCTTGATCTACGGAGTGAATCGGCCGGCCTCGCCGGCGGGGGGAGAACGATGAGGCATTCTGTGTTCGCTCTGGCTTGCGTGCTCCTTGGCTCGCTTCCGTCGTGTGGCAGCGTGTCGATCCCGCGCGAGAACTACTGGCGCCTCGACCTTGCGGGCCACGACGTGCAGAAGGCAACGCCGACTGCTGCGAGCCACGTGCTGCGCGTGCAGGACCTGCAACTCGGCAATGCGATGTCCGGCGACTTCCTCGTCGTGTCGCACGGTCCGTCGCGACTGTCGCCGTGCGAACTCGACCGCTGGGTCGCGCCGCTCGATCGCCTCGCGACCGATGCGCTCGTGCTGTCGCTGTCGCGCAGCGGTTCGTTCTCGCTCGTGAAGGGCGCGGGCGACGGCGGCACGGAGGACCTCACGCTCAACGGCCGCATCCTCGACTTCTGCGAACACCGCAGCGAAACGGGCGAACGCAAAGCGAGCGCGCAGTTCACGTTCTGGCTCGAAGGCAAGGACGGCCTCGTGTTCGCGGACGAGTTCCGCGGCATGGCGCCGATCGAAGGCGAAGGCGCAGAGGCGTCGGTGAAGGCGCTGTCGCACGCGCTGCAACAGGTCGTCGACCAGCTCAGTTCGCGCATCGCGCTCGGCGTGGCGCTGCGGCTGCCGTCGGACGCGACTCCGGCCTCGCCGCGCTGAGG
>CAZEQF010000348.1:0-4456 GCA_964514315.1 uncultured Singulisphaera sp.
ACAACGCCGTCGAGTACTTCGTCAGCTACTACGACTACTACCAGCCCGAGGCCTACGTCCCGACGACGGACACCTACATCGAGAAGGACGCGATGATCAACGAGGCCATCGAGCGCATGCGCAACTCGGCGACGCGCTCGTTGATGGAACGTCGCGACGTGTTGATCGTGGCCTCGATCAGCTGCATCTACGGCCTCGGCTCGCCGGAGAACTACCGCGAGCTGTCGGTGGTGGTGAAGAAGGGCTCCACGCTGAAGCGCGACGTGCTGCTGCGCCAGCTCACGTCGATCCAGTTCGTGCGCGACAACTTCGAGTTCCAGCCGGGGCGCTTCCGCGTGCGCGGCGACGTGGTCGAGATCTACCCGAGCTACGAGGAGAAGCGCGCGATCCGCGTCGAGTTCTTCGGCGACGAGGTCGACGACCTCGTGATGGTGGACCCGCTGCGCGGCGAAGTGCTGGAGCAGCTCGACGAGGCGCGCATCTTCCCGACGACGCACTACATCACGACGAAGGAAGGGCTCGAGGCCGCGTGCGTGTCGATCGAGGCGGAGCTGGAGGAACGGCTGCAGCAGTTGGAGAAGCGCGGCAAGGGCCTCGAGGCGCAGCGCCTGTCGCAGCGCACGAAGCACGACCTCGAGATGATGCGCGCCACGGGCCTGTGCCAGGGCATCGAGAACTACAGCCGCCACCTCGACGGACGTTCGCCGGGCCAGCCGCCGGCGACGTTGATGCACTACTTCGACGACGACTTCGTGCTGCTCGTCGACGAGTCGCACGTCGCGATCCCGCAGGCCGGCGGCATGTATCGCGGCGACCAGGCGCGAAAGGGCACGCTCGTCGAGCACGGCTTCCGCCTGCCTTCCGCGCTCGACAACCGGCCGCTCAAGTTCGAGGAGTTCGAAGCGCTGCAGATGCAGTGCCTCTACGTCTCGGCGACGCCGTCGAAGTACGAGATCGACCGCAGCGAAGGGCGCGTGACCGAGCTCGTCGTGCGGCCCACGGGCCTCGTCGATCCGCCGGTCGAGGTGCGGCCCGCGCGCGGCCAGGTCGACGACGTGGTGGGCGAAGTGCGCGCGCAGGTGAAGAAGCAGCAGCGCACGTTGATCACGACGTTGACGAAGCGCTCGGCCGAGGAGCTCACGGACTACCTGCGCGACCTCGGCATCAAGGTCCGCTACATGCACAGCGACGTCGACAGCATCGAGCGCACGGCGTTGATCCGCGACCTGCGCCTCGGCGTGTTCGACGTGCTCGTCGGCATCAACCTGCTGCGCGAAGGCCTCGACATCCCCGAGGTCACGCTCGTCGCGGTGCTCGACGCCGACAAGGAAGGCTACCTTCGCAGCAAGACCTCGCTGATCCAGACCTGCGGCCGCGCGGCCCGCAACGTCGAAGGCCGCGTGATCCTCTACGCCGACAAGCGCACCGACTCGATGGAGGGCGCGATGGCGGAGATGGAGCGTCGCCGCCAGAAGCAGCGTGCGCACAACGAGGCGCACGGCATCACGCCGACGACCGTGGTGAAGGCAGTGCGCGAACTGCTCGACATCCCCAAGGAGGACGACACGACGGGCAAGGTCGGCCGCAAGGGCCGCAAGTCCGCGGCGGCCAAGGAACGCATGGCGCAAGGCGGCGCGCCAGAGCCTGCGGCGCGGCGCCAGTTCGCGTCCAAGCTGGAGCTCGGCCAACACCTCAAGATGCTGCGCGCAGAGATGCTCGCGGCGGCGAAGAACCTCGACTTCGAGCTCGCGGCAAAGATCCGCGACGAGGTGTTCCGGCTGGAGAAGCTGGAGATGGAGTTGCTGTAGCGCGATGGACCCGCGGATCGCCAGCAAGGTCGCGCGCTTTCCCGAAGGGCCCGGCGTCTACCAGTTCCTCGGATCGGACGGCCGCACGCTCTACGCGGGCAAGGCGTCGAACCTGCGCGCGCGCGTGCGCAACTACCTGCGGCCCGGCGGCGACGGACGGTTCTTGCTGCGGTTCCTCGAGCACGAGGCGGTCGACGTCGAGTTCGTCTCGACCGCGACCGAGCAGGAAGCGCTGCTGCTTGAGAACACGGTCATCAAGAAGCACAAGCCGCCCTACAACATCAAGCTCAAGGACGACAAGTCGTTCTTGATGTTGCGGCTCGACCCGAAGGAAGCGTGGCCGTGGTATCGGCTCGTGCGCCGGCGGCGCGACGACGACGCGCTCTACTTCGGCCCGTATGCGTCGGCGAAGGCTGTGCGCCGCACGCTGCGCCTGCTGCACAAGGTCGCCCCGTTGCGCGACTGCACCGACCACGTGTTCGACAACCGCGCGCGGCCGTGCATCAAGCACCAGATCGGGCGATGCCCTGCGCCGTGCGTCGGGCTCGTCACGCGGAAGGACTACGAAGCCCTGCTGCAGAGTTCGATGCGGCTGCTGCGAGGCGACACCGGCGCGCTGTTGCGCGACCTCAAGGCGCAGATGCTGCAGGCGGCGGAGGCGTTGGAGTTCGAACGCGCCGCGGCGCTCAAGGACCAGATCGCGGCGCTGCAGATCGTGGGCGAGCGACAGACCGTGGTCGGCGGCGACGACGACGAGGACGCGATCGGCGTGCATCGCGCCGGCGACGAGGTGGCGTGCGCGTTCCTCTCGTTCCGCGGCGGCGCCTTGGAGCACGTCCGGCGGTTCTCGTTCCGCAGCGAGCTGCCCGACGACCTGCTGCTCTCCGATTTGATGGGGCGGCTCTACGAAGGCGACCGGCACGTGCCCGCGCGCGTGCTCGTCAGCGTCGTGCCTGCGGAGTCGGAGTTGATCGTGGATTGGCTGCGCGAGAAGCGCGGCGCTTCGGTCGAGTTGCACGTCCCGCAGCGCGGCGACAAACGCAGGCACCTCGAACTCGCGGAGCAGAACGCCGCGCTGCAGGACCGCGTCGAGCAGGACGCAGTCGCGCGCCGTGCGGCGGGCGCGGAGCGGCTCGCGCAACGCGCCGAACTCGACGCCGCGCCGCAGCGGCTCCACTGCATCGACGTCTCGACGACGCAAGGCGTGGAGACGGTCGCGTCGCGCGTGTGCTTCGTGGACGGCGAGCCGCACAAGGCGCACTACCGCCGCTTCCGCATCAGCGCGGAGAACGCGGGCGACGACTTCTCGGCGATGCAGGAGGCGGTGCGCCGCAGCCTGTCCCTGTGCCTCGAGCGCGACGACGAGGAACTGCCGGACCTGCTGGTCGTCGACGGCGGCGAGGGGCAGCTCAAGGCGGCGCAGCGCGCGATCGCCGAGCTCGCGCTCGACGAGGAGGTCGCGGTCTGCGGACTCGCGAAGAGCCGGCTGCGCGGCGTGGGGGACAAGAAGACGGAGACGGGCGAGCGGCTCGTGCTGCCCGGCAGGGAGCTGCCCGTGCCGCTCGCGCCGAACGCGCCGGAGACGCTGCTCGTCGCCGCGTTGCGCGACGAGGCGCATCGGTTCGCGATCACCTACCACCGGAAACGCCGCGGCAGGATCGGCAGCGAGCTCGACGAGATCCCGGGCATCGGCAAGGAACGGCGGCGGCTCCTGCTGCGCCATTTCGGCTCGCTGTCGGCCCTGCGCGCCGCGACGCGCGAGCAGGTGCGTTCGGTGCCGGGCCTGCCGGAGTCGACCGCGGATCTGGTGTTCGACCGTCTGGCCGGCCCGGCGTCCGGGGCCTCGCCGTCGCGCGACGGCGACGAACTCCCGCCAACCTGATTTGGCGCGCGGCGCGCCCGCTCCGTATCCTCTTCGCCCTGATCCAGGCCGCGGCAATCCGTGCCCGGCCGTCCACACCGCAAGGACCCCCTAGATGAAGCTGTTCCCGGTTTCGCGCTGGCTCTGCGCCGTCGCCGTCTTCGCCGCGTTCCCGTCCGTGCTGCCCGACGAGGGCATGTGGCCGTTCGACGGCCTGCCGCTGCAGTATCTCAAGGAGAAGCACAAGTTCGAGCCGACGCAGCAGTGGCTGGAGCACGTGCGCCTGGGCTCGGTGCGCTTCGACACCGGCGGCTCGGGTTCGTTCGTGTCGCCGAACGGCCTCGTGATGACGAACCATCACGTCGCGCTGACGACGATCCAGGCGGTCTCGACGAAGGAGAAGGACTGGGTCGAGCCGGGCTTCAGCAGCAAGCTCTACGGCAGCGAAGTGAAGGGCAAGGGCCTCACGCTGCGCCAGCTGATCGAGATCAAGAACGTGACGAAGGACATCGTCGCGCTCCCTGAGGGCGATCGCGAAGGCAAGCTCAAGGAGATGTGCGAGGGCATCACGGACCCCAAGACGCACATCGAGGCGGATCCGGTCGTCCTCTACGACGGCAACGAGTTCCGCATCCACGTCTACCACAAGTACGACGACGTGCGCCTCGTGTTCGCGCCCGAGAAGCAGGTCGCGTTCTACGGCGGCGACTACGACAACTTCACCTACCCGCGCTACTGCCTCGACTGCGCGTTCTTCCGCGTCTACGAGGACGGCAAGCCGATCGAC
>CAZEQF010000349.1:0-4405 GCA_964514315.1 uncultured Singulisphaera sp.
GCGAGCTTCGCCTCCGCGTCGTCGGGCAACGCGCCTGCGAGCAACGCGACGGGAAGCCCTTGCTCCAACACGTCGCGCAGCGCGTCGCGCGGATCGTCCGGCTGCATGGCGGCGATCGCCGCCTCGCCGCCGTGCTCCGGCACGCCGTAGGGTTCGCCCGCGCACGCGAGCATCACCGCCGCAAGGCGAGCCTGCCGCGCCCGGTCTTCCGTCACCGAACGCGCATCGGCGAGCGCTTGCGCGCGTTCGCGTTCGAACAACGCGGACGGCACGTCGCCCGACAGCACGCGCGAGCGCGTCGACACTTCGGCCATCAGCTGCGCCACTGCAGCGAACTGGTCCGGCGAGCCCGGCAGGTAGGCCCCCGACACGGCGTCGGCGGACAACCGGAGGACCGAACGTTCGCCGTGGCGCGAGAACGAGAAGCCGACGCCGGCGCCGTAGAGCCGCTCCTTCTGCCGCGCGAGCGCAGGACGGTCCGGATACGCGGCGGAACCGTGTTGCAACAAGGACGGCAGCAGCGCGCGCGCTGCGTGCAGGAGGCCCATGGGCCGCTGCCACAGCACGGTCGCGCGGAACGTCTTGCCAGAGTTGTCGCGACGGGACAGCACGGGGACGTCCGCAACGCGCGCGAGACGGAAGCCGGCAAACGAATCGGTCGTGTTCACAGGTTCACCGGTGGCGCCGCATCTTGCCCACGAAGTGCGCCGACAGCCAACACCGCTCGCGCCTTGGTATGCTTCTGCGTCATGTTCTCCCGTCTTCTCCTCGTCGCCGCGTGCGCCGCCGCCTTGCCGGCGCAGCAACTCAAGGTCGTTCCCGCAGGCATGGACTTCGTCGAAGGCCCCGAGGTCTCGACGGTCCCGTTCAGCGCGACGACGAGCGGCATCCAACTCCTCATCGAAGCGAGCCAGGTCACGCAGAGCGTCGGCGTGCTCAACGGCATCCGCTTCCGCCCGTCGCAGTCGACGCAGAGCTCCGCGGGCTTCACGAAGAACTACCAGATCCTCGCCTACACGGTGCCCACCACCGCTGCGGCTTTCGAGAGCTCGGCGACGCCCTACGATCCCAACGCGATCATTGCCGGCGCGACGCCGACGCTCGTGTTCAACGGCCCGGTGACGTTCCCTGCGTCCGGCCCGCTGCTCCTCACGCCGGCGCCGTTCTCGATCCACTTCCCGTTCTCGACGCCCTACATCTACGACGGCAGCCAAGGCAACCTGCTGCTGATGCTGGAGTCGACGGACCTGCAGACGACGCCGGGCACCTACCGCATCGACGCCGTGCAGTTCCGCGAGACCCTGGTCACGGGCATCGCGCAGCCGATCGACCTCGCCGGCTGCACGGTGAACGGCGCCACGCTGACGAGCTCCATCAGCGCAGCGACGATCGCGGACGGTGGCTCGATCAACGTCAACCTGAACTCGGCTCCGGCGACCGCTTTCCCCGCGGCGCTCGTGACGCTCGGCCTCACGCGTTCGGACATCGACCTCGCGGTCCTCGGCCTGCCGGGTTGCTTCATGCGCGCGGGCAGCCTCGATCTCTCGCAGTTCGCAGTCGCCACCGGCGGCATCTATGCCGCAACGACCTGGCCGATCCCGAACGACCCGTTCCTGCGCGGCCTGCCGCTCGTCACGCAGTCGCTGGGCCTCGCTGCTTCGGGCAACTTCGCCGACAGCGCGGTCTCCAACGCGCACGCGCTGCGCCTCGGCCAGAACCAGCTGCCGCCGACGATCACGGCGATGTACGGGTTCCACACCGTCACCCAGACCGTGAACGCGTGGTTCCACGGCACGGTCGGCCAGATCACTCCCGTCGTGCAACTCGACGGCGTGTTCCCGTGATGCACGCACGCGGCGCGCTCGCCGCATTCGTTTCGTTCGCGGCCTGCGTGTGCGCCGAAGCGCGCGCGCAGGAGACTCCGACGCTGGAGCAGCTCGCGGCCACGGTCGCAGCCGCGCACCGCGTCGACGCAGCGACTCCCGTCACGGCGTTCCGCGCGGACCTTCGCATCGAAGAACTCGCCAAGAGCGCCGAGGAGCACCGCGGCCAGATCGAGCTGTCGGTGTCGTTCCTCGACTGGAAGCACCCGGACACGGGCCGCGCCTATCCGTTGATCCGCTACAAGCAGACGGACAGCGCGCGCTCGGTCGAGCAGGGCCGCGACCGCGAGGACTACTGGGCTGTGGCGGACGGCAAGCAACTCGACATGCGATCGCGCGAGATGGCGACCGACCTCGAGCACGCGCGCCGCAACATCCAGCTCGCGCGCCAGATGCTGCAGTTCCTCGACGCGGACGCAGTGCTGCGCGCATTGAAGGAGCCATCGTCGGTCGTCGCCGAGGACCTCGTGCAAGGTCGCGCGACGAAGACGCCGTGCTGGACCGTGAAGGGCAAGCTGCCGTCCTTCCCGTTGCGCCAACGCGACGGCGAGTCGAAGGAAGTCGAGGCGAAGGTGTTCGTCGCGCGCGAGAACGGCAGGCTGCTCGGACTCGAAGTGCGGCCCACGGCGAAGAAGCCGGACCCGGCGCCCGAAGCCGAGCCCGCCCCCGCAGCGGACGGAGAGTTCGTGTTGCTGAGCGAACACGCGACCATCGAAGGCCGGCTCGTGCCGAAGCGCATCGTGCACTTCGCGCTGGGACAAGACGGCAAGCGCCACGTGCAGATGGGCATCGACCTCACGACGATCGACCTCGGCGCGAAGTTGCAGGCCGCGGACTTCGACCGGCCCAAGGACTGATCGAGCCCGAACGGGGGCGCTGCTGCGTCAGCGATGCAGCAGCGCGCGCAACGCCGACGCGGGCGATGCGGTGCGCGCGACCATCTGCACTTCGAGAACCTCTGCCTCGGGATCGACCGCGACCGTCGCGGTCGACTGCGCGATGCCGACCACGTTGCCGAACGCGTCGACGATCGGCGCGCCCGACGATCCGCCCGCGAACTCGCAGGTGACCTGCAGGAACGCGCGTGGATCGCCACCCTTCGCGGCAAGGGCCTTGCCGAGGTCGTGGTCGACCGGCGCGTCCGCGTCGACCGGCGCGCCGGTGCCGGGCGCCGGGCCGCGCACGATGTAGCGACGCGCGACGAGCCCTTCGCTGAACGACGCGAACATGTGGTCCGGATGCGAGAGGCAGAAGATGCGCTCGCCTTCGTCGACGTCGCCGCGGAGCGGCAACGGCGCGAGCCCCTTCATGCCACAACGCACCACCGCGAGGTCGAACCGCGCATCGCGCGCGACGACCTCGGTGATCGGGAAGACGCGACCCTGCAAGTCGGCGACGAACAGCAACGGCGGCTCCTCGCCGTCTTCGAGCGGCGCGCCTTCGAGCACGTGCAGGCAGGTTGCGACGAGGCCTTCGGCCGCGACCGCAAAGCCCGTCGCGAGGTTGGCGTGCCACGCTGCGCACTCGTCACAACGGTAGTACTCGCCGACCGACACCACGCTCTGCGCCAACGCGCGACGCAACGCGACCGTCGTGCGAGGCGTGGACGCGAGTGGCGTCTCCGCCATGACGAAGGGCTCCGCCGCAGCATTGCCGAGCAGGTCGCGCGAACTGCGCAGCGAGCCCTCCTTGCGCAACGCCTCGCAGGCCTGCTCGATGCGGACGAGCAACGTCTCGTCGTCGATCGCTTCGACGGCAGGGCTTGCGGCCACAGGCGACGGCGACGGTTTCGGATCCTGCGCCGCTGCGAAGATCCCGCACAGGACGAGGAGCAGGCACATCGACGAGACGCACCGAAGCATGCGCATCACTTCGTCCTCCAGCGATCGAGCGCGACCGCGCCGACGATCACCGCGCCGACGAGCACGTCCTGCCAGTGGTCGGCGACGCCGAGCTGCGTGCAGCCTGCCTTCAACGCGACGATGAGCATCGCGCCGAACACCGCGCCGAGCAGCGAACCTTCGCCGCCCGACAGGCTCGCGCCGCCGACGACGACTGCGGCGACCACCTGCAGCTCGAGGCCCGTCGCAGCCGTCGGGATGCCGCAGCCGAGTTCGGCGAACTGCAGCGCGCCCGTGAGTCCCGCGAGCAGGCCGCACAACGCGTAGACGAGGACCTGCGTGCGCGCGACCGGCACGCCGCACAGCCGCGCGTGCTGCGCGTTCGATCCGACCGAGATCACGAACAACCCGAACGACGTGCGCCGCAGCAGGAATGCAGCGAGCACGAGCGCCATGGCCGTCCCCCACACCGCGGGGCCGACGAACATCCACGGAACCGGCGGCCGTGCGCGCACGAGGTCCATGAGGATGCCCGGGTCGGCGTCGATCTTCTGGTCTTCGGCGAGCCGCTTCGCGAGGCCGCGCGCGACGCCCATCGTGCCGAGCGTCACGAGGAACGGCGCGACCGCGAGCCGCGTCACGAGCAAGCCGTTGCCGAGTCCGAACAATGCGCCGATCGCC
>CAZEQF010000350.1:0-4390 GCA_964514315.1 uncultured Singulisphaera sp.
TCGCCGCGCGGGCCCGTCGACGGGCCGCGCTGCAGCGGCCCGCCGAATCGCCACCGACGGGATACGAATTGTTCCCTGACCGACTGGGCCGGGCCGCACCGCGCATCTGGAGGCCGGATGCCTGAAATTCCGCCGCCACACGGAGGCAGTCGGTGCCGCATTCCTGCGGCAGCGTCGATGCGCTCCGGCGATCTCTCGCACGCAAGTCCTTGTTCTGCAAGCTCGCGGCCTACGCACGATGGCGCGAGCAGGCGCTTGGCACGGACCTTTCATTCCTCCTCTCATGACCTGCCTCGACCCCATGCTTCTCGCGGATCTCCCCTCCGCAATGCCCGGCATCGACGGAGTGCCTGATGAAGAACTCGTCGAGATGCTGCAGCGCGGCCTCGCCGAGCAAGCCATGTGCGGCATCCAGAACCGCTACGGCCGGCGCCTGTTCCACTTCGTCCAGGGCATGGTGCGCGAGCCGCACCTCGCGCAGGACGTCGTGCAGGAGGTGATGGAGAAGGTGCTGCTCAAGCACTCGCTCTACCAGCCCGGCACCAACTTCCGCGCGTGGCTCTTCGAGGTCGCGCGCAACCAGGCGCTGTCGGCCCTGCGCGCACAGCGCCGCCTGCCGCGCCCGGTCAGCAACCTCGGCCCGGACGAGGATTCGGACGGCAACCTGCTCGACCTCGTGCCGTCCGGCCCCGAGGACCGCTCGCTGGAGGAGTCCGAGTTCATGGGCGCCTTCACGCAAGCCGTCGACGAACTGCCGGAGCACTACCGCGCGGTGTTCGACCTCTGCGTGCGGCAAGGCCGGCCCTACCAGGAAGCGGCGACGCGCCTCGGACTGCCGACCGGAACGGTCGCGATCCGCATCATGCGCGCGCGCAAGCGCCTCTTCGGCTCGCTCGAACGCCATCTGGACAGGCTCCGCCGTCCGCCCGCGTGCTTTCAATGAGGACGACGAGGCGCGTGGGTGCGCCTCCTGAAGCCGGACGCGTCGCGGGCGAACGGTCCCGCGTGTTCGCGGTCAACGGCGCGCGGTGATCGCCTCGGCGGCGATCACGCCGAACGAGTGCCAATCGCTGCGCTGCGCGATCGCCTGCAATTGCGCGAACGCTTCTTGTTCGGACTTCGGCGCCGAGGGCGCATCGATGCCCTTCTTGCGAAGGGCGAAGTGCGCGGCGCCGAACGCGAGCGACGACGACCACGGAGTCGGTTGCGCGGCGAGTTCTGCGAACGTGAGGTCGCCGCGGTAGAGCCTGCACAGATCGAAGTAGTGGCGGTTCTCCACCACGTCCGCGTCCTTCGGCAAGGCTGCGAGCAACGGCGCGCAGTCATCGAAGAGCCCCTGCGCGAACAACGACGAACAGATCCAGTGCGTGACTGCGACGCGCGACTCGTCGTTCTTCGAGACCTGCAGGCAGTCGCGCCAACTGCGTTCTGCGGCAGCGAAGTCCAGCATGCAGAACTGCGCGAGGCCGAGGTGGTAGTGGATCGCGTAGTGCAGCGTGCCGTGTGGCGCGCGGCCAGGCGTGGGCTTGCCGTCTGGCTCGATTTCGTCGGGCTTGCCCTTCACGACTTCGGCAGCGCGCGCGAGGTCGGCGCGCGCGGACTCGAAGTCGCGCATGGTCAGATGGCGATGGCCGCGATGGCGCAGCAGACGTGGATCGTCGGGAAAACGCCGCAGGGCGTCGGTGTAGTGCGCGATCGCGTCGCGGAATCGGCCGAGGTAGCCGAGCCTGCGCCCCACCCACACCGAGGCCTCGACCGAGTCGGGGGACTGCTCGTAGGCACGCAGAGCATCCGCGAGTTCGGTTTCGTGCTTCTGCCGCGCGGCATCGTCGAGCGCCTGCTGCGGCAACGGCGTGCCGTCGACGCGGAACGCAGCCGGCCAGTCGACGGGCACCGATTCGAACGTGCCGTCTGGCTTGGCGACGACGAACCACGCGGCGAGATCCGGGTCGGAGACGAGCGCGTTGCGGAGCGACATGGCAGCCCGCAGTTTGCTCAGCAGCGACGGAGCCGACGCGGGGCCAGTCACCATCAACGCCGTGCCGACCGCGTCCGCGAGCGCGCACGAACGGCCGTAGACCGACACGCTGACGACGCCGTGCGTCGGGTTCTGGGCGGTTCGCGGGTCGAAGACGTGCGTCGTGACCTTGCCGTCCACCACGACGAAGTTGCGGTAGTCGCCACTCGTGCACAGCGCACGGTCCGCGAGCGGCACGATCTCCAACGACTGCTCCGCGCCGACGGTCGCGTTCTGAGGATCGACGATGCCGATGCGCCACGGCTGGCCGTCAGGGCGCACGCCGCGGCACGTGACCTCGCCGGTGATGTCGAGCATGAAGTTGGTGACGCCGAGGCCAGCCAGCTCGTGCACGAGCGTGTCCGCGACGAGCCCCGCGACGAGGCCGTCGAGGTCCAGTTCCACGTCGGGCCGCGACTTCGCGACCTTGTCCGGCGCGACGCGGCGCACGTCGCGCCAACCGACGCGGGCTCGCGCCGCCGCGATCGCCTCCGCAGCCGGAGCGACGCCAGTTCGCTTCTGCTCGCGATAGAGGTCGACGAGCGGCTTCACCGTCGGATCGAACGCGCCGTCCGTCCTGTCCGCGACATAGAGCGCCATCTGCACGGCATCGCAGAAGATCACGCTCGCGCGGAACGGCTCCGTGCTCGCGTGCGCGTTGAAGGCCGCGATCTCGCTGTCCTTGCGCCAGTTGCTGAACGTCGCGTCGGCAGCGGCGAGTTGCTGCTGCAGCAACTTGCCGACCTCGGCAGGACCGGCTCCGCCATGCCACTTGAGGCGGTACTCGGAGCCCATCGTCGGGCCGTGCAACTCGTGCAATTGCGGCGGAGCCTTGCGCTCGCCGCCGCACGCCACCAGCGCGAGCGCGCCGAGCAGGGAGATCGGAAACAGGCCGATGCAGCGCATGCGCCGCAGACTACCGGCCCACAAAGCAAAACGGACCGGCGCGATGCCGGTCCGTCTCGTTCGTTCGCGATCTGCTCCGGCGATCAGCCGCCGAAGTCGTCGAACGCGATCATGTTCTTCTCGACGCCGAGGTCATCGAGCATCTTGAACACCGCGCTGTTCATCATGGGCGGTCCACACAGGTAGAACTCGATCTCGTCGACGTTCTCGTGGTTCTTCAGGTAGTTGTCGAACACGATCTGGTGGATGAAGCCCTTGAAGCCGGACCAGTTGTCCTCCGGCTGCGGCTCGCTCAACGCGACGTGGTACTTGAAGTTGGGGAACTTCTTCTCGATCGCCTCGAATTCCTCGGTGTAGAACATCTCGCGCTTGCTGCGCGCGCCGTACCAGTAGGAGACCTTGCGCGTCGTCTTCTCCGTGTGGAACAGGTGGAAGATGTGGCTGCGCAGCGGGGCCATGCCTGCGCCACCGCCGATGTAGATCATCTCCCGCTTGGTGTCCTTGATGTGGAACTCGCCGTATGGGCCCGAGATCGTGATCTTGTCGCCCTTCTTGAGCGAGAAGACGTAGCTCGAGCACACGCCTGGCGGCAGGTCCATGCGCTTCGGCGGCGGAGTGGCGATGCGGATGTTGAGCATCACCATGTTTCCTTCCGCCGGGTGGTTCGCCATCGAGTAGGCGCGGAAGATGGGCTCGGGGTTGTTGGCCACGAGGTCCCACAGCTTGAACTTGTCCCAGTCGCCGCGGTACTTCTCGGCGACGTCGAAGTCCTTGAACTTGAGGTTCTGGTAGGCCGGGACGTCGATCTGGATGTAGCCGCCGGACTGGAAGTCGATCACTTCGCCCGCGGGCAACGCGACCTTCAGTTCCTTGATGAACGTGGCGACGTTGTCGTTGCTCGTGACCGTGCACTCCCACTTGCGGATGCCGAACACCTCGTCCGGCACCTTGATCTTCATCGGGCCGCGGACCTTGACCTGGCACGCGAGGCGCCAGTGTTCCTTGGCGGCGCCGCGGTTGATGTGCGTGCGCTCGCTCGGAAGGATGTCGCCGCCGCCTTCGAAGACCTGGCACTTGCACATCGCGCAGGAGCCCTTGCCGCCGCAAGCGGACGGCAAGAACAGCTTCTGCTGCGACAGCGCCATCAGCAGGTTGGTGCCGACATCGACTTCGGGCGAACGGCTCGCGTCGTCGTTGATGAGCAGCCTGACCTTGCCCTTACGGACCAGCTTCTTCTCGCAGAACATCAAGACGACCACCAGGAGCACGATGACTCCGGTGAGCGCCGCGACGCCGGTAAGGATGGTGGTGAACATGGTTCAGATGCCGCTGAAGGTCATGAACGCCATCGCCACGAGGCCCGTGGTGATGAAGGTGATGCCGAGGCCCTTCAAAGGCGCAGGGATGTGCGCCGTGCGCATGCGCCAGCGGATCGCGGCCATGCTGATGATCGCGAGCGCCCAGCCG
>CAZEQF010000351.1:0-672 GCA_964514315.1 uncultured Singulisphaera sp.
CGCGTTCTGATGTCCGCGTTCAGCGACCCGAAGACCGGCGGCACGGGTCGCTTCGAACCGATGGCGACCGTGGCGCAGTTCGGCAAGGGCCGCGTGTTCCACACGCCGCTCGGCCACACCTGGACGGGCCAGGTCCCGACGCGCGCGACGTGGCGCGATGCGCAGCTGCGGCACCTGCTCGCGCGCGGCACGGAATGGGCCGCGACCGGCGCGGTGACGCTGCCGCCGACTCCGCCCAACACGCTGACGGAACAAGAGCGCGGCGAGGGCTTCCGCCTGTTGTTCGACGGCCGCACGCTCGCGGGGTTCCGCGGCTACCGCCTGCCATCGCTTCCCGCGCAGGGCTGGTCCGTCGCCAACGCCGCCATCGTGCATGCGGCGAACGGCGGCGGCGGCGACCTCGTGACCGAAGAGGAGTTCGGCGACTTCGACTTCCGCTTCGAATGGCGCGTCGCCGACAAGGCCAACTCGGGCGTGATCTGGCGTGTGCTGGAGACCGAGGAGCAGAGCTACATGACCGGCCCCGAGTATCAGGTGCTCGACGACCTCGGTTTCTCAAGCCTTTCAACCTTTGCTAAAAGCTGAGCAAATGCATTAGCGGTTTTCTTATCAAGGGCTGTGCTACTGTGCTTGCCCTTGCCGAATCCATTTTTAAGTTTACCGTCCTTGTCA
>CAZEQF010000351.1:682-4389 GCA_964514315.1 uncultured Singulisphaera sp.
CGAGTACCAGGTGCTCGACGACCTCGGGCGCAAGCCCGACCCGCGCCACGGCGCCGGAGCGCTCTACGACCTCGTGCCGAACACGGGCGCGCCCTTGCGCAGCGCCGGCAGTTGGAACGAAGGCCGCATCGTCATCCAAGGCGGTCGCGTGCAGCACTGGCTCAACGGCCAGAAGCTCGTCGACGTGCCGTGCGAAGGCGCCGAGTGGGACGCGATGGTCGCGGGCAGCAAGTTCCGCTCGTGGCCGTTCGGCCGCGCGAAGAAGGGCCGCATCGCGCTGCAGGACCACGGCGACGCGGTCGCCTTCCGAAGCATCAGGATCAAGCCGCTGTGAGCCAGAAAGCGATCATTCCGCTCGTGCTGCTCGTCGAGGACGACGACAGCCTCCGCCGCGTCTGGACGGACGAACTGAGCCGCATGGGCTTCGCCGTGCAGGCGAAGCCGCGCGCCGAGCCCGCAATCGAGATCGCTCGCGACGAGTCGCCTGACGCGATCCTGCTCGACCTCAACCTGCCGGGCATGCAAGGCATGCAGGCATTGGAGAAGCTGCTCGCGATCGATCCGCACTTCCAGGTGGTCGTGTGCACCGGCCACGGCACCGTGCCGCTGGCGGTCGAGGCGATGCGCAAGGGCGCGATCGACTTCCTCACCAAGCCGGTGAGCCTCGACGTGCTGGAGCAGACGGTGCGCCGCGCGATCGCGACGACGGCGCTGCTGCGCGAGAACGCGCGCCTGAAGCGCCTCGCCCAACATGCGCCTGCGGTCGGCACGATCGCCGCGAGCCCCGCGGCGCAGCGCTTCGACCAGACGCTGCAACGCGTCGCCCGCACGCAACAAGCCGTGCTGCTGCTCGGCGAGAGCGGCACCGGCAAGGAACTCGCCGCCCGCCGCATCCATGCGCTGTCGCCGCGCGAGAACGCGCCGTTCGTCGCGATCAACTGCGGCGCGATGCCGCGGCACCTCATGGAGAGCGAACTGTTCGGCCACGTGAAGGGCGCGTTCACCGGCGCGGAACAGAAGCGCCTCGGCCTGTTCGAAGCCGCCTCCGGCGGCACGTTGTTCCTCGACGAAGTCGCGGAGTTGCCGCTCGACCTGCAGCCGGCGCTGCTGCGCGCCGTGCAGTTCGGCGAGATCCGGCCCGTCGGCGCGGACCAGGTGCGCAAGGTCGACGTGCGCGTCGTCGCCGCGACGCACCGCGACCTGCACGCGATGATCCAAAGCGATCGCTTCCGCGAAGACCTCTACTACCGCCTCGCGGTGCTCGAAGTGCGTGTGCCGCCGCTGCGCGAACGCGCGGAGGACATCGGCGAGCTGGCGCACCTGTTCCTCGGCCAGCAGAACGCGCGCAACGACCGCCAGCTCACGCTGTCGCGCGAAGCGATCGCGCGGCTCGAGCGCCATCCGTGGCCCGGCAACGTGCGCGAACTCGAGAACGCGATGGTGCGCCTGTCGGTGCTCGCCACGGGGCCCGAGCTCACGGCCGAAGACGTCGAGCTCTACGCGTTCGGCTCGCGCCCGCAGGCTGCCGCCGGCCCGCTGCCGACGTTGTCGCTGCGCGAACTCGAGAAGACCGCGATCGCCGAGGCGATGCGACGCTTCGACGGCAACAAGCGCAAGGCGGCCGAAGCGCTCGGCGTCGCGCTCAAGACGCTCTACAACAAGCTCAACGCCGAAGCCGACGCAAACGCCGAAGACGCGGAACCGGAAGGCGACGACGAGTAGTCAGCCGCGGCGCGCACGGGTCAGGCATCAGGGCCAGCGGCTCGGTTCCATTCGCCGGACTTGCCGCCCGACTTGTGCAGCAGCTCGACGCGCTCGATGGAAGCAGAGCGGCACGCGCCCTTCACCATGTCGTAGACGGTCAGGGCCGCCACCGCGGCCCCGGTCATCGCCTCCATCTCGACGCCGGTCCCCGCGACCGTCCGCGCCTCGACGAAGATGCGGATCGCGTCGTCGCCCACAGGCTCGAAGTCCACTTGGACGTGGCTCAGCGCCAGCGGATGGCACAGCGGCACGAGCCGCGACGTCTCCTTGGCGGCCTGGATGCCCGCGATGCGCGCCACGGTGAGCACGTCGCCCTTGGGCAGCTTGCCCGCCCACGCGAGTTCGCGGACCTCCTTGGTCGCGCGCACGACCGCGGCGGCTCGCGCGACGCGCGCGGTCGTCGGCTTGTGGGACACGTCGACCATCCGGGCGGTCCCGTGGTCGTCCACGTGGGTCAGTCGAGGCGAAGGGGAATCCACAGGCTCGTTCGGCACGAAGGCGAGCATACGGATCGGCGATCGCCGCGACCGCCCGCGCAACGAAACTGCACTGGCAAGGACGGGACGGCGCGACGTATAGGATCCGCGTGTCCGAGAACGGCTGTTCGCTCCGACCGGGAGCCTGGCTGCCTCGGATTCGTTCGATCCCGGTCGCCGCCCGGGTCGATGTAGCCCAGCGGCACCACCCCACCCACACCGGAGAACGCATGCTTCGCCTTCCGTCGGCCCGCCTCCTGCTCGGACTGTCCTTGTTCGCCCTCGGCGCACCCGCCATGGCGCAGGACCTTGCAGGCAAGGTCGCGACGATCCTGACCCAGGCCGACGCCGCGCCGCTCGAGCGCGCGTTCGAGTTCGGCCTCCAGTTGCTGGACACCTCGGACGACGAGCGCACCGACCCCATCCGCGACGCGATCGTGGCAGGCGCCAAGAACGTCGGCGACAACGGACGCATCGCAGCGGCGGTCGGCCTGCAGGGCCTCAAGTCCGACTCGACCTACGGGAAGGACATCCTCGACATCCTGCAGCCGGTTGCGGCGACGCAGAAGCCGCTCGCGCGCGCCGCGGCGATGGCGTTGCTCGGCGAGGAGCGGTTCTTCAACACGCGCATCCTGCCCGACGTCCGCAAGCTGCTCGAGGACAACTGCAAGGACGAGCTGGTGCCCGCAGCCGTTCGCATCGAGGCCGCAGTCGGGCTGTGGAACGTCGGCGCCAGCGCGCAGCGCGCCACGGCGAAGACGGCGCTGGAGCAGTTCCTGCGCTCGACCGACCGCGAACTCCGCATCCGCGGCGCGCTCGCGCTCGCCGAACTCAACGTCGCAGCGGGCGAGGCACTGACGATCCTCCGCGACATCCAGGGCGAGCCGAACGACCTCGGCCGCCGCGCGCGCCTCTACCTGAAGCGCGAAGAAGAACGCCGCGAGTTCAGCGCGAGCCTGTCGAAGCTCGTCGAACAACGGAACCGCCCGGACCAGATCGACAAGAACGACGAGTACCGCGTCCTCACCGAGATCCGCGAGCGCATCAAGGCGAACCACGTCAACGGCTCCGAAGTGAAGGACGCCGAGCTCGTCGAGTTCGCCGCGAAGGGCATGCTGCAGGGCCTCGACCCGCACAGCGTCTACTTCACGAGCGACGAGTTCCGGAAGTTCTTCTTCGACCTGCACCCCGAGTACGGGGGCATCGGCGCGTTCGTCAACTTCGACCAGGACAACGACTTCTCGATCGTGCGCCCGATCTACTCGGGCCCCGCCTACCGCGCGGGCCTGCGCTCCGGCGACAAGATCCTCGAGGTCGACGGCTGGGAGACCGCCGGCCACACGAGCGAGGAGATCATCCAGCGGCTGAAGGGCCGCCCGGACACGCCCGTTGCGCTGAAGATCTTCCGGCCGGGTTGGCAGGAGGCGGAGACGATGACGATCACGCGCAAGCAGATCCACGTGCCGT
>CAZEQF010000352.1:0-4374 GCA_964514315.1 uncultured Singulisphaera sp.
GACGGCGGCGCCACGGGCAAGCCGCAGTTCAACAACATCGTCCGCGTCTGGTTCGTCGACGCGCAGGGCCGCACGGTGCCCGGCGCCACGTCGGTGAACGGCACGACGACGCACGGCTACAACTTCGAGCTCGTGTTCTGGGGCTGGGGCCAGGGCCGCGGGCGTTCGGCGCTGAATCCGACGAACCGCGCGTTCTTGTGGGACCCGTTCAAGACGCACAGCGGACTCGAAGCACACGATCCGACTTCGACCAACGACCCGGACGGCGACGGCGTGTCGCTGCCCAGCGTCGCCGGCGCGATCCAGTTCCCGGCGACGCACAAGCCTGCGGACCGCGGCCTCACGATGGACCCGCTCGGCTTCTCTCGCGACGACCCCGATCGCGACGGCCACCTTGCGGAGATCACCGAAGGCGACCTCGACGTCGGCGAGTGGTACATGCTCAACGCGCCGCGCCCCGCGTTCGCAGGCTCGCAACGCGAATACGAGCGCGGCCTCCGCACGATGGAGCGCATGGGCTGCACGTCGTGCCACGTCGCGGACTGGACGATCCACGCGCAGAACAGCAACCCGCAGCAGGGCCCGCTCTACGCCGGCGACCGTCGCTTCTTCGACCTCGACGTCCAGTTCGACGCCGCATCGAAGCAGCTGCAAGGCCGCGTCGTGCCGCTCTACCGCCGCCAGGGCGCGCAGTACGTGCGCGAACTCGGCCGCTTCGAAGTGCCCGCGTTCTTCTCCGACCTGCGTCACCACGACATGGGCGAGGAGTGCGAGGAGCTCGACTTCGCCGGCCACACGAACCGCCTCTGGCGCACGCCCATGCTCTGGGGTGTCGGCTCGGGCTTCCCGTGGATGCACGACGGCCAGAGCCTCACGCTGCACGACGCGATCATGCGCCACGGCGGCGAGGCCCAGCAGAGCCGCGCAGCGTATGCACGCGCCAGCGAGTCCGACCAGCAACGGCTCGTCGCGTTCCTCGACAAGCTGCGGCTCTACGACATCGAGTCGTTGCCGAGCGACATCGACGGCGACGGCGTGATCGCCGACGCGTTCGTCGTGCAGGGAATGGACACCGGCCGCGAACGCTTCAACGCCGAGTGGCTGTTCCGCACGCCGCTGCGGATCCAAGGCCCGCACGTGAACAGCGTGGGCGTAGTCGTGCGCAGCTCCGCTGGCACGAACATCGCCGATGCCTACGGCCACGACCTCGCGCTTCGCCGCGACAGCGACGAAGACGGATGGCCCGACGTGTGGGACGCGGCGCCGCTGAGCCCGGGCTACAAGAACGGCATCAACCACTGAACGACGCGCAGCGCGCCGCATGCAGCATGCTGGCGCAGTCGTGCAGCGCGTCGCGCGTCAACGCGGCCCGGTCACCGGGCCGCGTTTTTTCGTCAACGGGGCGAAGAACTCCCAGATGCGCTCGCTCGCAGGCCAGTCGACTGGTTCGTCGGCGCCACGGTAGTCGCCGCGCGGCCCGCCTGGCCATGCGTGCCCACCGCCGTCGATCGTCACGACGCGCACCGGCATGCCGCCGCCTTGCATCCACGTTTCGATGCGCACGTTGCCTTCAGCCTTCGCTTCGGGCTCGCCCGTGTGTGCATTGCGCGCGAGGTAGTGGTCGCGCGCCGCCGCGACGGACGCATCGACTCGATCGCCGGCCTTGCCCATGCTGCGCTTCGGCCTGCCGCCGCCGAAGAGAACGTGCTCGTCCTTCGTGCCGTGCACGATCATCACGGCGATCGGCAACGACGCGTCGCGCTGCGTGAAGTTCATCGCGCCGGAGACGGGCGCGATGCCCGCGAACACGTCTTCGCATTCGCGCGCAAGGCGATGGCACATCATGCCGCCGTTGCTCATGCCGGTTGCGAACACGCGGTCGGGATCGATCGGCGCGAGCTTCTTGACGGACTCCAGCACCGCGCGCACGAAGCCGCTGTCGTCGACGTCGTGCTCTTGCGCGTAGACCGGGATGCCGCCGCTGTTCCACGTCAGCAGCCGGTTGCGGAAGAAGCCGGTGCCGTCGGGATAGACGACGCAGAACCGTTCGCGGTCCGCGATGCCGGAGAACCCGGTCGACGAAGCCGCTTGCGAGCTGTCGCCGCCGCCGCCGTGGAACACGAACAGCAGCGCCGACGACTTCATGCGCTCGATGCCCGGCGGCACATGGAGCCGGTAGCTGCGCATGCGGCCGCCGTGCTCCAGTTGCACCACTTCGTCGCGGCCCGCGAGTTCCGGCGACATGAGCAGCGATCGCGAGGCTTCTTGCAACGCGCCGATGCGCTGCAGCACGGGCTTCACCGTCGCCTTCGTCGCCAGCACGCCGTAGACGCCGAGGTCCTGGTCGATCCACGGCACGAAGCCGAACGCACCCGGATCCGAGCAACGCACGACGCCTGACTCGAGACGCTGGATCCACGTGCCGAGGCCGTATTCGAGTTGCCCTTCGAAGCCGTCGAAGCGCACCGTCGTCTTCCCGGGATCGGTGTGGCGCGACAGCATCGCCGCGACGGTCTCCTTCTTCAGCACGCGCACGCCGTCGAGTTCGCCGCCGAGGCTCAGCATCGCGCAGAAGCGCTCGTAGTCGCGCAGGCTCGACACCGCGCCGCCCGCGACCCAGGGATTCTTCGCCGTGCCCGCGCCGCTGCCGGGCGGAAGCAAGGCGCCGAACTTCGTCGACGACATGCCGAGCGGCCGCGCGATGCGCGACGCGAACAGTTCGTGCCATTCGACGCCGCTCGCGATCACGGCTGCACATGCAGCGGCCTGGAACGTCACGCCGCCGTAGAGCCACTCCGTCGACGGCGCGTAGGCAAGGCCTTCGTCGGCCAGCGCAAGCGCGCATGCGTGCGCGCCGAGGTCCGGATCGCGCGCCTTGCGCGATTGCGCCGGGAAGCCGGCGGTGCACGAAAGGCACTGCCGCAGCGTGATGTCCTTCTTGTCGCCTTGCGCGAACTCCTTCGCGTAGCGCGAGAGCGGCGCATCGAGATCGAGGACGCCGTCGTCGACGAGCGAGAGGATCGTCGCGACCGCGAGCCACTTGCTCGCCGACGCGATCGGCACGACGCGGTCGAGTTCGAAGTCGCCTTCGGTGGACAGATGCAGCAGGCGGCCTTCACGGCCCACCGCGAGCGCCGCGCCGTCGAGCGACGCGCCGCGCGCGAGTTCGGCGAGCGCCTTCGACAACGTCGGCGCTGCCGCGGCGGCGCGGACCGCATGGGCTGGCGATGCTGCCGGATCTTGCGCCGGCGAAGCGACGCACAACCAACACGCGACCGCGAGAAGACGGAGCAGGATCGAAGCGAAGACGGAGGAGCGCATGAGCACGACGGCGACGGAACGCAGTCCCAGTATCGGCCGCGCGGCAACGCTCGACCGCAACGACGCCCCACGTTTTCTTTCCGCCGTGGTCCGCGCCGCGTTCGACGCGCGCGCCAACGCACCTCTTGCCTGCGCGCTGTGGCGCGCCTTCGCGCGACCGACGGCGCAGCGCGGGCATGTCGCCCGGGCCGCCGCGCGCGCCGACCGCCATGACGAACCGCGCCCGTTCCTTCCGTCGTCTCTTCCCCCGCCTCCTCTGCCTCGCCCTCGTCGCCACCACCGCCGCCTGCCACTTCCACGGCCACTACGGCTGCGGCCCTTCGATCCGCTGGTGCGCGCCCGTCCGCCACTGCCGCTGAACGCGAGCGACCGCCGACGTTGACCCATGGCCGACCCCGCAGGACAACGCCATGCATGAACGGATCCCGCATGCTCGCGACCGCCGCCGTCCTCGGCGCCGTTGCGGTCGCCCTCGGCGCATTCGGTGCGCACGCACTCAAGGCCCGCCTCGACGCGCAGTCCCTCGAATGGTGGGAAACCGGGATCCGCTACCTCTTCTACCACCTGCCTGCAGTCGCCCTCTGCGGCCTGCTCGCGCGCCCGGACCGCTCGCCGCGGCTCGCGTTCGCGGCCTTCCTGCTCGGCATCGCGCTGTTCACCGGCACCCTGTGCGCGATGGCGCTGACCGGGGCTCGGTGGCTCGGCGCGATCACCCCGATCGGCGGCACGGCGCTGATCGCCGGCTGGTTGCTGCTGCTGCCGCATTGCCGCCGTTCGGCAGCCTGACTGCGCGCCCTGTCGAAGGGCGCCGCGGATGCCCGCGAAGGCTCCCCGACGCGACCATCGCCTTCTGCCACTGCCCCATGCCCCGCGTGACTCGCGCGGCGCGGACTTCTAGGATCCCCGCCCCCTCGCGCCCGCTCCCAGGCGCAACAGACCCCCAGACCACGACTCGCGGATGACCCTCAACGAGCGCATTTCCGGGCCACGCTGTGCCCTCGCCCTCGCGGCGACCCTCGCCGGGTGCTCCGTGCGCGCGCGAGTCCAGAGCGC
>CAZEQF010000353.1:0-4370 GCA_964514315.1 uncultured Singulisphaera sp.
GCTCGAGAAGGGGCAGATCGACCGCATCGTCCTGCGCGCCAAGCTGCGCGACGAACTCGCGCGCCTGCTGGCGTATGCCACGGGGCGCGACCCGGTCGCGGCCTTCAAGCCCGCGCCCGTCGCCGCAGTCGAGACGCCGACGGTTTCGGAGCCGATCCCCGAGGCTCCGCCCGAGAAGCCGAAGCGCGCGCGCAAGGCCAAGAAGGACTGAGGAAGGCGGGCTGGCGCATGGCGCCGCCGCCGATTCTGCGATGGACCTGAAACCCACCCGTCCGGTTCCTCGCGGCACGAGCCACGGCTTCTTGTCGGGCCGATACAAGGTCGAGCCCGAAGACTTCGTCGTCGACGAGCTGCCGGCCTACGAGCCGCAGAAGCACGGCGAGCACCTGTTCCTGTGGATCGAGAAGCGCGGCCTTTCGACCATCGACCTCGTCGACGAGATCGGCGCGGCGCTCAAGGTGCACCCGCGGTCCGTCGGCGTCGCCGGCCTCAAGGACAAGCAGGCCGTGAGCCGCCAATGGCTCTCCGTGCACGGCGTGCACGACAACAACGCGCGCGGACTCGAAGGCCCGAACTGGAAGGTGCTGCACGTGACGCGGCACACCAACAAGCTGCAGATGGGCCATCTGCGCGGCAATCGCTTCACGATCACGCTGCGTGGCACGAAGGAAGGCGACGCGGACATCGCGCGCAACGCGTTGCTCGAACTGCAGCGCATCGGCGTGCCGAACTACTTCGGCGAGCAGCGATTCGGCAAGCGCGGCGCGAATTTGCAGCGCGGCGTCGAGATCCTGTCGGGCGGCGCCGAGTCGCTCGCGCGCACGATGCCGCGGCGCGTGTTCGGCCTGTGCATCGCCGCGGTGCAGAGCGAGATCTTCAACCGCGTCGTGATGGCGCGGTTGCAGCACCTCGGGCAACTGCAGAAGGGCGATCTCGCGATCCTGCACCGCAACCACGCGTGCTTCCCGATCGAGGATCCTGTGCGCGAGCAGCCGCGTGCCGACGCGTTCGAGATCTCGCCGTCGGGCCCGATGCACGGGCCGAAGATGCCGGATCCCGTCGGCGAGCCCAAGCGCATCGAGGACGAGGCGATGGCGGCGATCGGGATCGCGCGCGAACAGTTCGTCGACCTGCCGTTCGGTTTCGGGGCCGGCGAACGTCGGCCCTTGCGCATGCCGGTTTCGGATGCGTCGGCGGAGCAGGCGGGCGAAGACGCGATCACCGTGTCGTTCACGCTGCCGCGCGGTTGCTTCGCGACGTCGGTGCTGCGCGAGCTGCTGACCGAGACGGTCTGGTTCGCCGACGAGTGAGCGTGGCGCGCGATCTCGGCGCGTGGCTCCTCATGTGGCTCGGCGCGGGCGTCGTCGTTGCTGCGACGATGTGGCTCTCGCTGTGGCGGCTCGAGAACGAGCTGCAATGGCGCGACGCGGCGTTCCCGGGAATCGGCGTCGCGCTGGTCGTCGCGGGCGCAGCGCTGCGCCCGCGCGCGCGTCAGTCCTGACGCGGGAACGCGTGGCAGACGTAGGTCGGGTCGTGGAACTGGCCCGTCACGTCCTGCAGCGTGTACATCTCGCGGTTCTCGATGCGGTCGAAGTCGCAGCACTTCAACACTTCGTCGAGCGCGCGCGGGCTCATCTGCCACCAGTTGCACTGGTTCCATTCGCCGACGAAGCGCGCGATCGGCTCCTTGGCGTCGGGCATCGTCGTCGACAGCGACACGATGAGGCGGCCCGTCGGCTTGCAGCACGCGCGCATCTTCTGGATGCCGAGGATCGGGTCGCGCACGTGCATGAGCATCGCGCCCGAGAACACGAGGTCGAACTGGCCGAGCTTCGCAGGGTCGAGGTCGTAGATCGTCTGGAACACGCGCTTCACGCGCGTGCTGCCGAGCGCCTGGCCGACGACCGTGAAGCCGTCGAGCATCACTTCGCGGTCGATGTTCTGCTTCTCCGACTGCGCCTTCGCCTCGAACTCGCGGCGATAGCGCGGCGTCCAGTCGTGGTCGCCCCAGCTCGGCAACTCGATGCCGACCACTTCGGCCGCGCCGCGGCGCTCGAACTCATAGGCGAAGAAGCCCGTGCTCGCGCCGACATCGAGGACGCGCATGCCGTCCATGCGCTCCGGGAAGTGGTAGTGCTTGAGGTAGTCCGTCATCCGGAAGTGCCCCGGAGTCTCGATCCCGTCACCGAGGTCGATGCGGTGGTACCAGGACTGGATCTGGGCGACCTTGCGACGGATCTCGTCGAGCTGTTGCGGCGTGCGTGGCATCGGGGTGGCGAGGATAATCACCGCAGCAGGGCCGAGCCAGTGCGGCGTTCCCGGTCCACGTCGGCCATTAGGTTTCGATCATGTGGATCCTTGAAGCTGCTAGCTGCTTGTCTTGATCACGGCTGGGCTGGGTTGTGCTCAGGTCTCTGTCGGCGCCACGCGCACGGTCGCGAATGGGCAGGCAAGTAGCTTATGCGTCCGGACGACACACTTTCGCTTCGAGCTACAGCTATGCCGCCGCTCACCGGCTATGCGTCCCATCGGACCACGCAAGGGGTTGACGCCAAGTTCGGAGCGCGCTTTGGTTCCCTCCGAGACGAGGAGAAACGATGAGAGAGAACGAGACCGGCGTGACCGGCGGATCGGGCCGGGGAACTTGCGGAAGTGCCGATGGGCTCCCCGACAAGGATCCCGTGAGTCTCGTTGCAGGAAGCGCCTGGCCAACGACCGAGGCTGGACTGGCCGAACTTCGGCGAGTGATCTCTCGATGCCTGCGAGTTCCATTCGCGCCTGGCGATCTGGATGATCTCGTCTCCGAAGCGATAGCAAGGGCGTGGCGAGCCAGTGCGGCCCAAGCGCCGCGGAGTGTGTTGGCCCTTTGCCTGCGTATCGCCCGCGATCTTGCGGTCGATGCCTGGCGGGCTCGGCGAGCGACGACGCTTGCCCTTGGGTGTCCGCGAATGGATGGCCTTCTCGACCCGGCCGATCAAAGGGACGAGCCCTGTCTGCGGGAAGAACTGCTCGCGCTGCTGCCAAGTCTTGAGAGTCGTCTCACGAATCGTCAACTGCAGTTGGCAAATCTCCTGGTTCATGGTGGTGGGGCTGGGACGCTTGGCGCGATTCGTAAGCAGCTCGGAAACCTGTCGATGCGCGATCTCCTTGGAATCTGCCGGAGCCTGCGCCGAAAAATCCAGGCGACACACCCCCCAACCCGACGGCTTTAGTGGTGCGTTACTAGGTCACCAGAAAATGAGGCTCTGAACGGAAGACCAAGGCGAAGAGCAAGAGCGGGTCTCCAGGGAGCGCCGAACTTCGGGGCCGGTCGCATTAGGTGGTCTGTTGGGAGACCACTGCTACACACAGGGAGATCTAATCATGATGAAATACACCTTGTTGTTCGCGGTGAGTTCGATGGGTTTCGTTCCTGTCGCCCTTCCCGAGGAGTTGCTCGGCCCGACTTCAGTCGTCGTCATCCAGGGGGAGCCCGGCAACGGTCGCTGTTGCGTTGTGGGAGGTGGCGAGCTGTGTGAGTCGGTGGAGCCTGTTGGGGGGTGTGGCTACAATCCGATCTACAATTGCTCCTGTGTGAATCCCGGTGCCGATTGCTGGATCCCCGCCGTCATGCCGACCAGCAACGACATCTGCAAGAAGATGTCCCCTCCAGTTCCGGCTTTCGCCAACTGCACGCTAGTGACGACCTGGTGCTGGACCCGGTATATCGGCGGCACGTGCGACAACGATGGTGGTCCGTGGAGCTGGGGTGGGTTCTGTACTACTTGCGGGTGCACGGGCACGTCATACCCCGATGAAACGCCAGAAGGGTCGCGACAGATGTGCTCAGGGGGATCCACGGGATGTTAAATTCATGGCTTGAGTGGAGTCCTGGCATGAACCGACATTGTCGAAGGGATGCGACGTCCGTCTCGGCTGGGGTCCGGGTCTATTGTGGGCTGCTCGCTGCTGGCAGTTGCTTTGCGCAAAGCCCCCAGCTTCGCGACTTGCGAGACTTGCAGCACATCGTGAGTCTGCAGGAGGACGCAGTCCCTTTTTTGCGGGTACACGCGTTCGGAGCGGGCGAGACGCGGGTCGGGAACGTCATGCTGCCGTATGAGACCATCGTCACGGTAGTGCGCGATACCGACCCCGCCGGCAGATTTGTCTATGATTATGAAGTCAAGACATTGCGAGATGCTGAGCGACACTTTCGAGACTCGATTGTAATGGGTTACAACGGCGTGGTCGGATGGACCCTTCGTCGGTCGACGTTCCAGGTCGGGGTGTATGACGCTCCCCTGCCGTTGAACATAGGAACGATTACCGCTGGGCGACCCGCGGTGGCTTCTCATGAAGCGAGCATCGGATGGCACGCGACTTTGCCGGGC
>CAZEQF010000354.1:0-1338 GCA_964514315.1 uncultured Singulisphaera sp.
CGTAGCCGATGGCTTCCCAGCTCGGGATGTCGAGCGCCACGAAGTCGGCGCGCTTGCCGGCGTGCAGGGTGCCGACTTCGCCGTCGAGTTGCAGCGAGAACGCGGCGTTGATCGTCGACGCGACGATCGCTTCTTGCGGGTGCATCTTGAGCTTCACGCACGCGAGCGTGTGGATCAGCGTCATCGACTGCGTGTGGCACGAGCCGGGATTGAAGTCGGTCGCGATCGCGACGGCGCAGCCGGCCTCGATCATGCGCCGCGCCGGCGCGTAGATGTCCTTGCCGAGGAAGAACCCGGTGCCGGGCAACAGCACGGCTGTGGTGTCACTGCCCGCCATCGCGGCGATGCCCTGCTCCGAGATCTTGCCGAGGTGGTCCGCGGAATCGGCGCGCAGTTCGACCGCGAGCTCCGCGCCGCCCATCGGCTGCAGTTCGTCGGCGTGCATGCGCAGCCGCAGGCCTTCTGCGCGCGCCGCCGACAGGATGCGCAAGGACTGCACGCGGTCGAACACGCCGGGCTCGGCAAACACGTCGCACGAGTCCGCGAGCTTCGCGAGCCGCGGGATCATCTCGTCGCACAGGAGCCGCACATAGGCCTCGCGGTCCTCGCGATACTCCGGCGGAAACTCGTGCGCGCCGAGGAACGTGCGCCGCACCGTGAGCGGAACGTCGCGCATCGCCGCCTGCAGCGCGAGCAGGCTCTTCTCCTCGTCCTGCAGCGACAGCCCGTAGCCGGTCTTGGCCTCGACCGTCGTCGTGCCGTTCTGCAAGAAGCCCCACAGCCGCTCGCGCGTGGCATCCGTCAGCGCCTCGAGCGACGTCGCGCGGACCGCGCGCATCGAGCTCAGGATGCCGCCGCCCTTCTGCGCGATCGCCATGTAATCGGCGCCCTGGCAGCGCATATGGAACTCGCGCTCGCGCGTCGCCGCGAACACCGGATGCGTGTGGCAGTCGACGAAGCCCGGCATCACGACATAGCCCGACAGGTCGAACTCGTCTTCTGCCGCATAGTCGCGCGCGATCGCGTCGGTCGGACCCGTCGCGACGATGCGTCCAGAGCGCACCGCGATCGCGCCGTCCTCCACCACGCCGAGGTCGAGCATCGCCTTGCCGCGCCGCGGGCCCTTCTCCGGCCCGTCCGCCAGCGTGACGAGTTGTTTGCAGTGGACGTAGAGGCGGTCGACCTTGGTTGCCATGCGCGCCGAAGCGGACGCGATCGCGCGGCACGACGCAAGCGGGGGACACGACGCATGCGGGTGGCACGACGCAAGCGAGCCGAACGCGGCAACCAGCCGACACCGCGCCAGCCGAAGTCCCCGCGCAAGCGATCGACGCCCCC
>CAZEQF010000354.1:1348-4344 GCA_964514315.1 uncultured Singulisphaera sp.
ATTAAGAGCACGGATACGTTCTATCGCTAACGATTTCGCCTTTTCTATCTCAGACGACGCAAGCACGCGGCACGGCGCAAGCGAAGAGAACGCGACAACCAGCCGACACCGCGCAAACAAAACTCCCTGCGCAAGCGATCGACGCCCCCCGCCCAGTCCGCCGCTCTGCGCCGACCTCAGGCCGCGGCGACGGGCGCGCGGCCGAGCGCCGCGGAGAGCCACGCCGCGATCCGTTCGTGGATGCGACGGCGCGCGCGGAAGACGACCATCTTGATCGCCTCGGGGCGCTTGTGCGCGCGCTGCGCGATCTCGGCGTAGCGCAGGCCCCGGACCTCGACCATCTCGAGCACCTCGCGCTCGGTCTTGGACAGCAGGTCGAACGCGACGGCGTAGAACTGCAGCAGCACCGAGAAGGCCGCGGCGGTGCGTTCGCCTTCTTCGTGGTCGGAGGCCTCGTCCACCGGCGACGAAGCCGAGGCGCACGCGACCTGCTCCAGCGCCTCCGACGGGCTCAGCGCGATCGGCACACCGACCTTGCGCTGGCGCAGCTGCCGCCGGATCGCGTTGTCGACGATCGTGGTCGACCACGCAGCGAACGCGCCCGGCCGCGACGCGTCGAACTTCGCGGGGTAGCGATAGACGTTGATGATCGCGTCCTGCAGCACCTCCGCGGCGTCGAACGAGGAGCCGAGGCTGCGCAGCTTGTGGCGCACACGCGCGAGCAGCTGCGGGCGGACCAGTTCGACCAGAGCCTCGAACAACTCGTCCGCGCCCGACCGCCGGAACTCGTCCATCAGCAAGGTCGCGAGCGCGGCGTGCCGCTCCGAAGGGAGGCCGCCGCCGGGCAGGTCGTGCACTGTGCGGCCTCGCTCACCGAGCAGGCGCTCGGCGTGGATTGCGGCTGGGAGATCCACTTCGGGAACACACTCGGGCATTGCGTGCGGGGCCATGATGGCGGCCCGATGCGAAGGCCGGGCCACGCCGCGAACGCGCGCTGCCATCGAGCGCAACGCGGCGGCAGAAGCCTTGGATTCGCAACAGCTTGACGCCCGCCGCAGATTTCTCCGACGAGGCCGGAGCAGCGCGAGGAGCCCTGGCCCCGCACTGCTGCCACTGCTACTTGAGCGGAACGACGTGCGTTGCCGAACAGGGGTCTCGGGACTCGTGAATTCTTCCCTGCACAGCGCCGCCGACCCGCTCGCGGGCCTCCCTTCCATGCTCGCGATGCGCGACCTGCATCGACGCATGGCCGTCGCGCGCACGAAGGAGAACGACGACGCCGAACGGCGCGCGTTGCTGCGCCTCGACCCGCCGCTCGCGATGCGCGCGCTGCGCGCCGCCGCGTCCCCGGTCTACGGCGCGAGCCAGGGCTCGTGGACGACCGATCGCGTCGCCGACGTCCTCGGGCCGCAGTTGCTCGCGCAGGCCTTCGAGACGCCGCTCGTGGACGTCATCGGCACCGCCCCGCTGCGCCAGCTGTGGCTGCACGCGCTCGCGACCGCGCACGCCGCAGCACTCCTCGCCGCCGCGTCCGGCGTGATGCCGGAGGACGAGGCCTACCTGCTCGGCCTCGTGCACGACGCGCCGCTGTGGGCCGAGTGGATCCGCCGCCGCGCCGGCTGGACGCCGGATCCGTCGCGCGTCCTTAAGACCGCGCCCGTGCTGCCGCACAGCGTCGCCACGGTGGTCGAGCACGCCCGCGAACTCGGCAAGTCCGCTTCGCCGCGCGCCGATGCCGGCCCCGCGGGCCTGCTCGCGGCGGCCGAACTGCTCGCCGAGACGGCGGGCTTCTTGCACCCGGGCCAGGACGCTGCGGCCCTCGTCGACGGCGCGCTGCCGCTCATCGACGCGCCGGCCACGGACCAGCTGCGCAGGGCTGTCGAACATGCGCTGCGCGAGGTCGCGCTCGACCTCGACGTCGGCGAGCCGGACCTGCCGCTGTCGACGCCGCAGAAGGCCGAGCCGATCCACAGCCAACACACCGCGAGCCTCGAAGCCGCGCAACTCGTGCTGACCGTGCTCGGCGACGAGGACCCTTCGCGCCGCGCGAGGGACGTGATTGCCGCCACGACCGCGTCGGCCGTTCGCCACCTCGCGTTCGACCGCGCGTGCTACGGCGTCTACGTGCGCTCCGAAGGCGCGTTCTTGCTGCGCGGCAAACACGACCGATCGGACTTGCCGATCGCGACGCCGCGCGTGCAGCCGACCGCCGCAGAGTCGCATGCGCTGCAGCAGAGCCTGCAACAGAACCGCCCGCTGCGCCTCGTCGCCGACCCGAACGCGCCGCGCGGCCTGCTGCACGCGCTGTCTGCCGTCGAAGCGATCGTGGTGCCCGTGAACCGCCGTTCGCAGACGCCGTCGTTCCTCGTGCTCGACCGCACGCTGTCGGCGCGGCCGCTGCAACTGCTGCGCGAGGCCGACGTCGTCAGCACGCTCGCGGTGACCGCCGCGATGCGCATGCAGAACCTGCTGCTGCAACGCCGCTGCCGACGCGCGCAGAAGTTTGCGCTGACCGATCCGCTGACGCGCCTGTTCAACCGCCGCATGGGCATCACGAGCCTCGACCAGGCGATTGCACGCTCGCACCGCAGCGGCGTGGACCTCACGGTCCTGATGATCGACCTCGACCAGTTCAAGAAGCTCAACGACACCTACGGCCACGTCCAAGGCGACCAGGCCCTGCGCGCCACCGCCGACGTGCTGCGCAAGACGCTGCGCCGTTCCGACACGATCTGCCGCTACGGCGGCGAGGAGTTCATGGTCGTGCTGCCGGAGACCTCGGCCGAAGAGTCGGCGGTGCTCGCGGCGAGGTTGTTCACGGCCGTCGAAGCCCGCGGCCACGAAGAGAAGCTGCCGATCACCGTGTCGATCGGGCAGGCGTCGGTGCGGCAAGAGGACTCGGCCGAGTCGCTGCTGAACCGCGCGGACAGGGCGCTGTATGCGTCGAAGGCAGGCGGGCGGAACCGGTTCTCGATCGCGGACGAGGAGTGAGGCGG
>CAZEQF010000355.1:0-4341 GCA_964514315.1 uncultured Singulisphaera sp.
GCCGAAGGGCGACGCGGGCCGCAACGTTCCTGACGCGCACATCCCCGGCAAGAAGAACCAGCCGATGATGCTGACGACGGACATCGCGTTGATCACGGATCCGGCCTATCTCGCCATCAGCAAGCGGTTCCACGAGAAGCCCGAGGAGTTCGAGGCCGCGTTCGCGCGCGCGTGGTTCAAGCTCACGCACCGCGACATGGGCCCGCGTTCGCGGTTGCTCGGCGCCGAAGTGCCGCCGGCGCAGTCGTGGCAGGACGTGGTGCCTGCGGTCGATCATCCGCTCGTCGATGCGAATGACGTGGCGCAGTTGAAGGGCAAGGTCCTCGCGTCCGGCATGTCGATCGGCCAACTCGTGCGCACGGCGTGGGCGTCGGCTTCGTCGTTCCGTGGATCGGATCTCCGCGGTGGCGCCAACGGCGCGCGTGTCCGTCTTGCGCCGCAGAAGGACTGGGCCGTCAACGAGCCCCAGGAACTGCAGAAGACGCTGGCCGCGCTCGATGCGATCCGTTCCGAGTGGAACGGCGCGCAGCAGGGCGGCAAGAAGATCTCGCTGGCCGACATGATCGTGCTCGCGGGAACGGCCGCGGTCGAGGATGCGGCGAAGCGCGCTGGTCTCACGACGCAAGCGACGTTCGTGCCCGGGCGCACGGACGCAACGCAGGAGTCGACGGATGTCGTGTCGTTCGCGGCGTTGGAGCCGCAGGCGGACGGGTTCCGCAACTGGTTCGGCGGCAAGCACGACCGGCCCGCGCCGGAGATGCTCGTCGACCGCGCGCAGTTGTTGACGCTCAGCGCGCCGGAGATGGCAGTTCTCGTCGGCGGCATGCGCGTGCTCGGCGCCAACTTCGGCGGGCAGAAGCACGGTGTGCTCACTGACAAGCCGGGCACGTTGACCAACGACTTCTTCGTCAACCTGCTCGACATGGGCACGGTGTGGCAGAAGTCGAAGACGGATCCGATGGTCTTCGAAGGCCGCGACCGGAAGACCGGCGCGACGAAGTGGACCGCGACGTCGGTCGATCTCGTGTTCGGCTCGAACTCGCAGTTGCGCGCGATTGCCGAGGTCTATGCGAGCGATGACGGCGCGGCGAAGTTCGCCGCGGACTTCGTCGCGGCGTGGACCAAGGTGATGCACCTCGATCGCTTCGACGTCCGCTGATCGCGCTGCGTGTCCGTCCGCGAGCAGGAAGCTCGCGGACGGGCCGCGTGTCAGTTGCCGATGCGCATGCGCGCGCCGTTCGTCGTGACGATCTGCGCGCCGTTCGTCGCCGTCGCATCGAGCGCGAAGTGCTGCAGGTAGAAGCTCGCGCCGAGGAACGGGGCCTGGTTGGGGATCGGCAGCGGCAGCGTTGCGGATCCGAAGTTGGTCGACATCGAGAACTGCAAGTCCGGCGCGACGCGCAGCGAGCAGCCGGGGATGCCCACGAGCCCGAGGTCGAGCGGCAACGGCGCGCCGTTCCACGTGGTGTCGGACACGCCGACCATCAGCACGCCGAACAGGTTCTGCAGCGGATCCGTCTGCGTGACCGTCGCGTTCACCGTGGCGCCGAGGTCGGGCAGGCCAGACAGCGCGAGTTGCGGCGTGCCGCTCGCGCCGCCGCAGCCCGAGCCGAACGCGCCGAGCGTGCCCGCGACGAACGCAGCCTGCACGCCTTGCAACGCCTGCATGTAGGCCGTCGCGCCGAATCCCGTTCCGTAGTTGAAGCCGCCGGTCGCGGTGCAGCCCGCGTGCGTGACGACGCCGTGCGCGTCGACGTTGTTCGTGCCGATCACGGGCGAACCCGAGTTGCAGCCCGTGACGGAGATGCGGAACTGCAGCGTCGAGTTGCTGGTCGTCGCGCGCGGGCCCGATGCGGACTTCTGCGCGAGGTTCCACGTGAGGTTGACGGCGCTCGTGCCGAAGCCGGTCACGGTCCACGTCTGCGGGTTTGCGCCGGCAGGCACCAACGCGGCGCGGAACCAGCCCTGCGACTCGCCGGGATAGAGCCCCGACACCGAGTTGCGCACCGTCGACATCACTGCGTAGTCGGCGCCGACGCCGTTCGCCACCGACGTCACGCTGCCGGCGCGCAACGCGTATTGGTCGACCGGCGGCGGATAGACGGGGTTGCCCGCTGCGTCGGATGGGGGCACGTTGAACTGCACGATCTGGCCCGCAGCGCCGCCGATGCAGTGGCCGGCAGTCGACAGCGTGCGTTCGTCGAGCAAGAACGTCGTGCAGCAACCGTCGATGCGGCCCACGCGCGTGTCGCCGCTCGGAACGCGAACGTCCGTTGCCTGGCACAGCATCTCGGCCGGCGCGTAGGCGGGCTCGATGCGGACCTTGTTCACGCGGATGCGGTCGTTCGACGCGCCTGCTGCAGGCCATAGCTCGACGCGCACGCGGTCGCCGTTGAAGAACGCGGACACGTTCTGGTAGTCGGCGAGGCTGTGCATGTCGAACCACTGCACAGCGCCGTCGCGCTCCGACACGAGGCGGATGCGGCTGCCCGGCGCGAGCTGAGCGGGCGCGAACCACAGTTGCAGCGAGTTCGAGCCCGCGTGGTGCACGTCGCCGACATGCACGGATGCGACGCCGGGTTGCGCATTCACGAAGCCGGAGTCGAGGTTGCAGGGCGCGAACAAAGGCGCGGGCGGCGGCGTCTGCGCGAGCAACGGAGCGCAGGCGAAGATCATGGCGACAGTGTGGAATGCGCGCATGGCCGCGCAGGCTAACCGCACTCTTCCGGCGTGGCAGCCGCCGCTTCGTCGCAAGAGTGTGCGGGCGCAGTCCGAATGGACCTCCGAGCCTCGCGGTTGCGCTTCGCCGTGCGCTCCGTGTCACCGTTGTCGATGCGCATCTTGGCCGCGTTCATGCTGCGTGTGTCCGCGTCCGTCTCGTGCTTGCGAATCGGCGCGGCCCCGAAGTCGCCAATCGCGAGTCGCTGCGCTACCGTCCTTGGATGACCAAGATCACTGTGCTCGACAACGGTCCGTTGCGGATCGAAGGGACCTTCACCATCTGCGACGCGTCCGGCAAGGAGTTCGGACTCGGCGGACGCACGGCGCTTTCGCTGTGTCGCTGCGGCAAGTCGGCCAACCTGCCGTTCTGCGACGGCGCGCACGCGCGCACGGGCTTCCAGTCTGCGTGCCCCGCGCGCGACTTGCCGCCGCCGAAGCCGAAGGTCTGAGGCAGCAGGCCTCGTTGCCCGAGGACCATCGGTTTCTCGGGCTCTGCATGGCCGCGATCGCGGCCATCAGGGGCAATCCGAGAGTCTGTGGAAGGATCCCTTCCCAGGCTCTCAGCTTCCGCCAGCGCCCAGCAAGTCGAGCAACCGGTTCGCGGCGTCCGGGATGACAGTGCCCGGTCCATAGATGTCGGCGACGCCGGCCTTCCGCAGCGCGTCCCAGTCCTGCTCGGGGATCACGCCGCCGGCGACGACGAGGATGTCGCCCTTGCCCTCGCGCTTCAGGATCTGCACGAGCTCCGGCACGAGCGTGCGATGCGCGCCGGCGAGCGTGCTGATGCCGCAGACGTGCACGTCGTTCTCGATCGCTTGCTTTGCGACTTCGTCGGGCGTCTGGAACAACGGGCCGACGTCGACGTCGAAGCCGAGGTCGGCGAATGCGCTCGCGATGACGCGCGCGCCGCGGTCGTGTCCGTCCTGGCCCATCTTCGCGACGAGGATGCGCGGCCGACGGCCGTGCTTCTCGAGGAAGGCCTTGCTGCGCTGTTGGACTGCTGCGACCTGCTGCATCGACTTTGCGGCCGCAGCATACACGCCGCCGACGACGGGCACGCTTGCCTGATAGCGCGTGAACACCGTCTCCAGCGCCGAGCTGACTTCGCCGACGGTCGCGCCTGCTTCGACCGCAGGGATCGCGAGCGCGAGCAGGTTGCCCGTGCCGCGCGCGGCCTCGGTCAACGCGCGCAGCGCGGCTTGCACCTTCTGTTCGTCGCGCGTGCGGCGCAGCTCGTTGAGGCGCGCGATCTGCTCTTCGCGCACTGCGGTGTTGTCGATCGACAGGATCGACAGCGGCTCCTGTTGCTGCGGCTTGTACTTGTTGACGCCGACGATCGCTTCCTTGCCGCTGTCGATCTGCGCTTGCCGGCGCGCTGCGGCCTCTTCGATGCGCAGCTTCGGCAGTCCCGTCTCGATCGCCTTGGTCATGCCGCCCATGGCCTCGACTTCCTGGATCAGCTTCCACGCGCGCTGCGCGAGCTGGTCGGTGAGCCACTCGACGTAGTGCGAGCCCGCGAGCGGGTCGGCCGTGTGCGTGACGTGGCTCTCCTCCTGCAGGATCAGCTGGGTGTTGCGCGCGATGCGCGCCGAGAACTCGGTCGGCAGTGCGAGCGCTTCG
>CAZEQF010000356.1:0-4297 GCA_964514315.1 uncultured Singulisphaera sp.
CGCGCTCGCCGACTCCGTCACCGAGACCGAGCCGACGTTCGACGAATCGCTGCTCGCGGAGATGCAGGTCGTCGACCTGCTGACCGAGCCGATCCAATCGCTCGCGGAGCGTTGGCGGACGGGGCGGCTCCAGCCGCGGTGAGGCGAGGGGCGGCGAGCCCTCCGCACCGAGGCAATCCGTCGAAGACCCTCCGCCGCTTGCCGTCCGCCGCAACACGGGGCGTCCGTCTGGCGACGTGAACCGGCCGGGAACTCGACCGCCGCGCCCACAGAGGCTCCGTTCCCGCTACCTTGATGGGACGAGATTGCGTCTCCGCGGAACCACTCCCCATGTGGATCCGTCCCATCTGCGCAGATCTCCCCATTCGCCTCTCTCCCGGAGCCCCCATGCAACGGCATCTCCCGATCGTCGCCGCGCTATCTCTCGCCGCGGCCGCAGCAGCACAGTCCTACGTCAACTACGAGAGCCCAATCGTCTCGCCGGTCCGCATCTCCGCGGACGGCCTGCGGCTCTTCGCGGCGCACACGGCAGACCAACGGCTGTGCGTGTATTCGCTCGCCAACCCCAACCAGCCGACGCTGGTGCAGGAGATCGTCGTCGGCCTCGAGCCCGTGTCGGTCAATCCGCGCACGAACGACGAAGTGTGGGTCGTCAACCACATGTCGGACTCGGTCAGCGTCGTGTCGCTGAGCCAGGGCCGCGTGGTGGCGACGCTGCAAGTCGCGGACGAGCCGTCGGACGTCGTGTTCGCGGGCGGCAAGGCGTTCGTGACGGCGGCGGCGAGCGATCGCGTCGCGGTGTTCGACGCGACGACGCGCGCCTCGCTCGGCTCGGTCGACGTGTTCGGAAAGGACCCGCGCAACCTCGCGGTCAACGCAGCGGGCACGAAGGTCTACGCCGTCGTGCAGCGCTCGGGCAACGGCACAACGACGGTGCAGGACCAGGCGCAGACGCTGCCGCCGGGATCCACGCTGCCGACGCCGCCGCGCACGTCGCTGATCGTGCGCGCGAACGACCCCGCGTGGGCTGCGCAGATCCCCTACACGCTGCCGGACAACGATGTCGCGGAGATCGACGTCGCGACGCTCGTCGTGAGCCGCAACTTCCGCGCGGTCGGCACGACCAACACCGGCATCGCGGTGCACCCGACGACGGGCGACCTGTGGGTCGCGAACACCGAGGCGCGCAACCTCGTTCGCTTCGAGCCCGTGCTGAAGGGCCACGCGATCGACAGCCGCATCACCAAGATCACGACGGGCGCCACGCCGATCGTCACGCCGATCGACCTCAACCCTGGCATCAACTACGCGCAGCTGCCCAACAACGCGGCGCTCGGCACGGCTCTCGCCGAGCCCTATGGCGTCGCAATCGACGCGGCAGCCGGACGCATCTATGTCGCGGCACAGGGAACGGACCGCATCGGCGTGCTCGACGGCACGGGCGCGGTGCTCGCGCGCATCGAAGTCGGCGGCACGCCTGGCGCCTTGATCGACACGCGCAACAAGCGTGGCCCGCGCGGCCTCGCGCTGTCGGCCTCGACGCAGCGCCTCTACGTCGCCAACAAGCTGTCGTCGACGATCAGCGTGGTCGACACGAGCAGCAACGCACTCGTCGCCGAGGTGAAGCTCGGCTCCTACGACCCGACGCCGACCAACATCCGCGACGGCCGCAAGTTCCTCTACGACGCGAAGCTCGCCGGCAACGGCACGATGAGCTGCGCGTCGTGCCACACCGACGGTGACATCGACGGACTGTCGTGGGACCTCGGCGACCCGAACGGCGCGATGGAGCCGACGCCGACGAACACGGGCGCGTTCCCGTTCAACGTGCTGCCACTTTCGCCGTTCCACCCGATGAAGGGCACGATGGCGACGCAGACCTTCAAGGGTCTGCAGGCAACCGCGCCGTTCCACTGGCGCGGCGACCGCTCGAACTTCCAGGCCTTCAACGGCGCGTTCAGCTCGCTGATGGGCGGCTCGCTTCTGTCGACGGCGGACATGAACCTCTTCACGCAGTTCGCGACGAGCATCGCGTTCCCGCCGAACCCGAACCAGCTCAAGAACCGCGGGCTGCGCACGACGCCGGCGGGCACGAGTGAGCAGGATGGGCAGACGGAGTTCGATGCGATCGCGAGCAACCTCGCGGGAGTCGTGCAGATCAGCTGCAACAGCTGCCACTCGCACGACACCGGCAACCTCACCGGCACGAACCGCCAGATCATCACCAACCAGATCATTGCCGAACCGCAGCAGATGAAGGTCGCGCAGCTGCGCAACATGTACCGCAAGGTCGGCTTCACGCGCACCGCGGGCCAGAAGAAGAGTGGTTTCGGCTACACGCACGACGGCTCGGTCGGAACTCTCAGCGACTTCCTCGCACTGGATGTGTTCGCCCCTTGGCGCAATGCGAGCAACCCGCGGCTCGGCGCGAACGTCATGTCGAAGATCGTCCCGTTCCTGATGGCGATGGACACCGGCACCGCGCCGACCGTCGGCATGCAGATCACGATCGACCAGTCGAACGCGACCAACGCGGCCGCGATCGCCGACCTCGACCTGCTGATCGCACGCGCGATCGCAGGCGACATCGACCTCGTCGCGCACGGCTCGGTGAGCGGCGCGCCTGCGGCGCTGCTCTACTCGGTCGCCGGCGCGAACTTCGTCGGCAACGCGACGGGCGCGGCAACGCGGACGAAGACGCAGCTGCTGTCGCTCGCGCAAGCCGGCAACGCGGCGCTGACCTACATGGGCGTGCCGCCGGGCGCTGGCCAGCGCATCGCGCGCGACCGCGACCTCGACTCGCAGCTCGACGGCGACGAGGCCTCGACCAGCTACGGCGTCGCGACGAACGGTTGCCCGGGCGAACCCCGCGTGCGCAGCAACGGTGAAGCGCGCCTCGGCAGCACGACCTTCGCGCTGGTCGGAGAGAACGCGCCGCCGAGCGGCTTCGGCTACTTCGTCCTCGGCTTCGACCAAGCGAACATCCCGATCGTCGGCATCAACCTGCTCGTCGACCTGGGCAACCCGTCCGCGTGGGCCGAGTTCATCGCCGCCGATGCGCGCGGAACGCACGCGCGCCTGCTGCCGCTGCCGAGCCTGTCGCTCTACGACGGCCTGCCGATCTACACGCAGTACGCGTGGCTCGACACGTGCCAGCCGCAAGGGCTGTCCGCGTCCGCTGGCTTGCGCACGGCGCTGCGCGCGAACTGAGCGACGGCGCTCGCCGCCGCAGGCGGACGCGGGGCCCGGTGCGCGCTCTTCCATGCGCGCATCGGGCCCCTATCGTGCCCGCCCATGCCAGTTCCCATGATCGACCTGTGCCGCGACAAGGCACAGCTCGCGCAGATCGACGCCGCGGTCAGCGCGGTGGTCCGCAGCGGCCAGTACATCCTCGGCCCCGAGGTCGAACGCCTCGAAGCGGAACTCTCCGCCTACCTCGGCTGCAAGCACACGCTGACGATGTCGTCGGGCACCGACGCGCTGCTCGCGCCGCTGATGGCGCTCGGCATCGGCCACGGCGACGAAGTGCTGCTGCCGACGTATTCGTTCTTCGCGACTGCCGGCGTCGTGTCGCGCACGGGCGCGAAGCCGGTGTTCCTCGACGTCGAGGACGAGTTCCTCTGCCTCGACCCGCAGAAGCTCGAGGACGCGCTGAAGCGCTCCAAGAAGGTGAAGGCCGTGATGGCGGTCCACCTGTTCGGCGCGCCATTCGACGTCGACGCGATCACGTCGATCTGCCGCAAGGCCGGCGTGCCGCTCATCGAGGACGCGGCGCAGGCGATCGGCACGAAGTACAAGGGCCGCATGTGCGGCAACGACGGCCTGTGCGCGGGCTGGTCGACGTTCCCGACCAAGAACCTCGGCGGCATCGGCGACGGCGGTTTCCTCACGACCAACGACACGGCCTTCCACGACCGCTGCAAGCTGCTCCGCAACCACGGGCAGGCCGAGCTCTACAAGCACACGTCCGTCGGCGGCAACTTCCGCATGGACGCGATCCAGGCCACCGCGCTTCGCGTGCGCCTTCGCGACATCGAGAAGATCACCACGTTGCGCCGCGAGAACGCCGAGCGCTATCGCCGCCTGTTCGCCGAAGCGAAGCTCACGGATTGGCTGCGCCTGCCGAGCGAAGTCGCCGACCGCCACGCCTACCACCAGTTCGTGCTGCGCGTCGACCGGCAGCATCGCGACGCGCTGCTGCAGCACCTGCGCGGCCAAGGCATCGGCAGCGCCGTCTACTATCCGATCCCGTTCCACCTGCAGCCGTGCTTCGCCGACCTCGGCGGCAAGCCCGGCG
>CAZEQF010000357.1:0-4281 GCA_964514315.1 uncultured Singulisphaera sp.
CCGGGTCGACGACGACGATGGACCCGTCGGACAGACCCGTGCGGGCGATCCGGCGTCGCTGGCGGCAGGCATGGAGCGGATGGCCCGCGACCGCGACCTCTACCGCCAGCTCATAGCGGGCATCCCTGCCCCGTCGCCCACGATGGCGGAGCACAGCCGTCAGGTGGCCGCGATCTACGAAGCGGCCCGGTCGACGCCTCCGCCGCCCCCGTGCGCCCCCGAGGTGCCACTGGCCCGCCGCCTGCGCTTCCTCATGCACCAGCGAGATTCGGCCCTCGGGCAACTGCTGCCCAAGTCGGGGTTTCACTAGGCCAAGCCCTCCGACTGCCCGCCCAGCCGAAAACACAATCCCCGCCCTCCTTGCGCGTCCTTGGACCGCATGCCACGCTGGCCGCCCCTTCTATGGTCTCCATCGGCGGCAAAGCCCCTTCGTTCCACCTTCCTGACCAGGACGGCAACTACGTCTCGCTCGCGGATCTCGCCGGGCAGTGGGTCGTCCTCTACTTCTACCCGCGTGACGACACGCCGGGCTGCACGGTCGAAGCCTGTGAGTTCACGTCTTCGCTTGCGCAGTTCCAGAAGCGCAATGCAGTCGTGTTCGGCTGCAGCGCCGATGGCGCGGCGGCGCACCAGAAGTTCATCCACAAGCACAAGCTCGGCATCCGTCTGCTCACGGACGCGGACAAGAGCGTGATGAACACCTACGGCGCGTGGGGCAAGAAGGTGATGTACGGCAAGGAAGTCGAGGGCGTGATCCGCTCGACGGTCCTCATCGACCCGAACGGCAACGTCGCGTGGCACTGGGCCAAGGTTTCGGCCGCTGGTCACGCAGCCGCGGTTGCGAGCAAGCTCGCCGAGTTGCTGGGTGAGGGCTCGTCGGACGCCGCTGCCGCCGCGCCTGCGAAGGCGAAGAAGCCCGCTGCCAGCAAGCCTGTCGCGAAGGCCGCCAAGAAGCCTGTCGCCAAGCCTGCGAAGAAGCCCGCGGCCAAGGCTGCCAAGCCGACCAAGGCGGCGAAGCCCGCGCCGAAGGCTGCGAAGCCGGCGAAGCCTGCGCCCAAGCCCGCCAAGAAGAAGTCGGGCAAGTAGCCCCGTTCGCAGGGACCGAAAGAGCAAGAACCCGCGGCGGGGCGCGCCCATCCCTCGCCGCCGCGGACTCTGGACCATGCCGGCCCCCGGGGCCGCTGGTGCGCAAAAACGGCCTCGCTACACTCCTCGGCCCAACTTTCCGCCGAGAGCAGCAGGAGCAGATCCCCATGGCCGAACGCATCAGCATGTCCAAGTCGGGCCTCCAGGTTCCCGACCAGCCCATCATCCCGTTCATCGAAGGCGACGGCACCGGCCGCGACATCTGGCGCGCGTCGGTCCGCGTCTTGGACGCCGCAGTGCAGAAGGCCTACGGCGGCAAGCGCAAGATCGCATGGAAGCAGGTCCTCGCTGGCGAGGCCGCGTTCCAGCAGACGGGCAACTGGCTGCCCGACGAGACGGTGCAGGCGTTCCGCGACTGCCTCGTCGGCATCAAGGGCCCGCTGACGACGCCCGTTGGCGGCGGCATCCGCAGCCTCAACGTCGCGCTGCGTCAGATGCTCGACCTCTACACCTGCTTGCGCCCGGTGCGCTGGTTCAAGGGCGTGCCGTCGCCGGTCAAGGAGCCGCACAAGACCGACATGGTGATCTTCCGTGAGAACACGGAAGACATCTACGCGGGCATCGAGTTCCAGGAAGGCACCGACGAGTGCAAGCGCTTCAAGGCGATGCTGCAGGAAGCGTTCCCCAAGCAGTTCAGCAAGGTCCGCTTCCCGGACAGCTCGGGCTTCGGCATCAAGCCGGTCTCGCGCGAAGGCACGGAGCGCCTCGTGCGCGCCGCGATCGAGTACGCGATTGCGAACAACCGCGACTCGGTGACCCTCGTGCACAAGGGCAACATCATGAAGTTCACGGAAGGCGGCTTCCGTGACTGGGGCTACGCGACGGCCAAGAAGGAGTTCGGCGCGGAAGACCTCGATGGCGGCCCGTGGCAGGTCATCAACAAGAACGGCAAGAAGATCGTCATCAAGGACGTCATCGCCGACGCGTTCCTGCAGCAGATCCTGCTGCGTCCGGCCGAGTACTCGGTCGTCGCGACGCTCAACCTCAACGGTGACTACATCAGCGACGCGCTCGCGGCGCAGGTCGGCGGCATCGGCATCGCGCCGGGCGGCAACGTCAACTACGCCACGGGACACGCGGTGTTCGAGGCAACGCACGGCACGGCGCCGAAGTATGCCGACCAAGACAAGGTCAACCCGGGCTCGGTCATCCTCAGCGGCGAGATGATGTTCCGCTACATGAAGTGGAACGAGGCCGCGGACCTGATCCTGAAGGGCATGGACGGCGCCATCGGCAAGAAGCAGGTGACGTATGACTTCGCGCGTCTCATGGACGGCGTGAAGGAGATCAAGTGCTCGGAGTTCGGCGACGCGGTCATCGCGTCGATGTGATCCGAAGTCCGATCGAGGTCGCGCAAGCGGCCACATGACGGGGCGCCCTGGTGGCGCCCCGTTTCGTTTCTGGACCGCTGCGCGAAGTGCTGTCGAAGTGTCGGCGCACAAAGCCAGACGGCGCGAGCAACCGATTGCTCGGTTGCTCGCGCCGTCTCTCACTCGTTTGACTCAGGACTCGTGTCGCGCGACGACCTCAGAACTCACTCAGGACTCTTGGACTCACTATCGAACTCTCCATCCAGGTCGTCGCACGACGGATGACCAAGAGCAACGCGCGTGCCATCGAGTTCGTTCTTGCAGGCGCACGGAATGTGGACGCTGTTCGCGTGAATCGACGCGAAAGCGGGTGATGCACATGTGTGCTTTGCGAACGCGCAAGCCGCGGCAGCCGGCTGCGAAGACCGCTGGCGCATGCGCGTGCGATGCGCGGAACCCATGCATGCCGCTGCGAGCTCGTTCCGACCCCTCGACGCTCGTTGCCCGCGGTTGCCAAGGCCTGTGGTGGCATCGCGAACGTGTTCTCGTGGCGCGCCTCATCCATCGATCCGCAGCGAGACCAAGTTTCCGAACCCTGGAAAGGAAGACAGCGTGCGATGCCGATCGCTCGGCATCGCACGCTGTCTTAGGACTCACTTGGACTCGTTTGGACTCACTCAGTTTGTCGCGCGCGATCCCGCTGGACTCACTCGGGACTCATTTGGACTCAGGACTCACTCGGACGACTCACCTCCGCGGGATCGCCTCGCGACAGGTGAGTAAGAGCAACGTGCGTGCCAAGTCGCGGCTGTTTTTTTCGCGCACGCAAACAGGACGCGAGTTGCGTTCGACGGTCATGCGCGTGCTTCGCGCCGCATGCAGCCGGTCGGGATCCGGACACATTGCAGCGTTGCGCCTTCGATGAGCGTGGACCATCGCTGGCAATGGGCTTCGCAAGCGGATCGCGTCGTCGCGCGTGCAGAGCTGCGCGGCCTTCGTTCTTGCGACTGCGCCGGAACGAGCTGGGTTTGCCGCGCGGTGGGGCAAAGGTAGCTGCGACGAGCGCCGCCCGACTCCTGTCGCCTCGTGCGGAACGGAGTCTCGATTGCGGCGTGGACTTCACGCTGTTCGCGGTGGGCTGCTCGCGACATGCGCGTTGCAGCGGAGGGCGCGAAACGGAGAGCGCGCCATAAAAAGACATGCGCTCGCGAGTGGTGTGACTCGCGAGCGCATACCGGCCGTTGTGCAGCGGCTCCGCAGCGGGCTTCGGAACTACGTTGGGGCGACGATGACGAGAAGTCTGCGCCTCGCAGGCTGAAGCAGTGCTCGGCCTCCGCGCGCGGCGGCAAGCAACCTGCGTGCCGCGACGGTTCTGTTCGCAATCCGGGCTGCGCGTGTGCGGTTGTGCGACGCCCGCGCGCTCCGCCGCAACTCAATCGTCGTCGTCGTCTTCGCACGGCGACGTGGCCCACTCCGGATACGGCGCAGCGCTGCCGCGCATCGCGCGCCACAGGATGCGGTTCAACGTGTCCTCGGGGGCCTTGTCGATCTGCGCGAAGTTGAGCGTCGCCGAAACCGCGGCGTCATCGCGCAATGCGGGATCGGCGATCGCGGTCTTCTGCGGGTTCATCTCGGCGAGGTCGACGTTCGCAGGCAGCGCGACGAACGGCGTGAAGTCCGGCTCCTCGACGAAGCACTCCGCCATCGGCGACGCGCTCGCGTCGAACACGTTCATCGGCGCGATGCCGAGGATCTGCTCGATCGTGCGGATCACACTGGTCGTGTTGTACTGGCTGCTGACCGTCGCGCCGCGTCGCACATACGG
>CAZEQF010000358.1:0-4281 GCA_964514315.1 uncultured Singulisphaera sp.
TCGACCAGCGCACGAACACGTTCCAGGTGCTGAAGGGCCCGATCTTCACCAACCTGCTGCTCGCCGACGAGATCAACCGCGCCGCCCCCAAGGTGCAGGGCGCCTTGCTCGAGGCGATGCAGGAACGCAAGGTCACGATCGGCAAGGAGTCGTTCAAGCTGCCCGCGCCGTTCCTCGTGATCGCGACGCAGAACCCGATCGAGCAGGCGGGCACGTTCGAGTTGCCCGAGGCGCAGCTCGACCGCTTCATGCTGTGCCACCGCCTGCAGTACCTGCCGAAGCACGACGAGAAGGAAGTGCTGCGCCGCAACCTGCTGCTCGGCGTCCGCCGCGAAGGCCAGGGCGCGATCGCGCGCACCGAGTTCGACGCGATCGGCGACGCGCCGGTCGGCTCGAAGGAAGACCTGATCGCAGCGATGGAAGCGGTGCACCACGTGCACGTCAGCGACACGTTCCTGGACCACGTCGTCGAGATCCTCGACCGCACGCGCAAGCACCCCGCGATCGCGCTCGGCTGCTCGCCGCGCGCCGGCATCGCGATGCTGAAGGCGTCGCGCGCGCGCGCGCTGATCCACGGCCGCGACTACGTCGTGCCGGACGATCTCTACGCGCTCGCCGAAGACTGCCTGCTGCACCGCATGCGCCTGTCCTACGAAGCGCTCGCGGACGGCCGCACCACCGCGGGCGTGCTCGAAGAGATGCTGTCGGAACTCGGCGCGACGAAGGCAACCGCGGCGAAGGCCTGAGGCGACGAGCCCACGTGCAAGGCCAACTCGACGCGCTGCAGCCGCTCGACAGCAGGCAGTTCCACGTCGCGATCAAGCGGCTCGCGGACAGCCTGTCGTTCGGCACCGACCGTTCGCCGTTCCTCGGCAGCGGCATCGAATACGTGCAGTCGCGGCCCTACGTGCCCGGCGACCCGATCCGCAGCATCGACTGGCGCGTGACCGCGCGCACGCGGCGCGTGCACGTGAAGGAATACGAAGCGCCCAAGCAGATGCCGTGCTGGCTGCTCATCGACACGTCGGCGTCGATGGTGACGGGCTCGACGAAGAGGACCAAGTACGCGACGGCGCTGCACGTTGCCGGCGGCCTCGCGTATGCGTTCCTCGACCGCGTGAGCCCATGTGGCGTGGTCGGCGTCGGCGAACGCGAACTGCGCGTCGAGCCGACGTTGTCGCGGCAGCAGGCGCTGCAGTGGCTGCTCGAACTGCGCACGTTCCGCTACGACGAGAAGACGTCGCTCGCGCGCCGCTGCAACGAACTCGCCGCGCGCCTCTCGAGCCGCGCGATCGTCGTCGCGATCTCCGACCTGCACGAGGACGGCGCGGTGCAAGCGCTCAAGCTGCTGGGCCAACGCCACGACGTGATCGTCTTGCGCATGCGCGACCCGGCCGAACGCCAACTGCGCGGAGCCGGCATCGTGCGCCTGCGCGAAGCCGAGACGGGACGCACGTTCGTGACGCACGGCCGCGCGCAGTTCTTCGACGAGCAAGCGGTCGAACAGGACCTGCGCCGCGCGGGCATCGACCAATTCGTGATCGACGTCGACCAGCCGTTCGAACAGAAGCTGCGCCACTTCTGCCGCTTCCGCGGCGTGTTCTCGAAAGGAGCCCGATGATGCGCGCACTGCTCGCTTCGCTGTTGCTCGCAACGGCATCCGCCGCGCAAGAGCCCGTCCAGACGACGATCGGCATCCCCGCCTACGTGTCCGGGGTCGTGCTGCCGGGCGGCGAGTTCGAGCCGGTCGAGGCCACGCTGGCGAGCCCGATCGTGCTGCGCATCGAGCACGTGCAGAAGCACGGCGACGCGCACCGCTACCAGCTGCAGTTCACCGCGTTGGAAGCCGGCGAATACGACCTCGCGGCGTTCCTGCGGCGCAAGGACCGCACCGACAACGGCGCGATGCCGAAGATCCCCGTCGTGGTCGGAGCGGTGCGCAAACCCGAGCAGCACGAACCCAACGCGCTGCAGCCGATCGCCGCGCCGGATCTCGGCGGCTACGAGCGCACGCTCTGGACGCTCGGCGGAGCCTGGGTCCTCGGCTTGTTCGCGATCCTGTTCGCGTTCCGCAAGAAGCAGAAGGCAGCCATCGCGCAGCAACGCCCCGTGACGATCGCGGACCGGTTGCGGCCGCTCGTGGCGCTCGCGCTCGACGCGCGCCTCCTGCCCGAGGGCCGCGCCGAACTCGAACGGCTCCTGCTGTCCGTCTGGCGGCAACGCCTGTCGCTGCAGGACGTGCCCGCGCGCGACGCGATCGCGCTGCTGCGCGCGCACCCGGAGGCCGGCGCACTGCTCGCGGCGCTCGACCAGTGGTTGCACGCGAAGACGCCGCAGCAAGTCGACGTCGAAGCGCTGCTGCGCCCCTACTCGCAGATCGTCGACGAAGGCCACGGAGGCGCGGCGTGACGTTCGGCCAGCCGTGGTTCCTGCTGCTGCTCGTCGTGCCGTTGTGGCTCGCGTCCTGGGTCTGGCGTCGCCAGTCGGGCGCAGTCGTCGTGCCATTCGACCGTTCGATCGCGAAGGGCTCGCGCACGCTGCGCATCCTGACGGACTTCGCCGAATCGATGCCGAGCCTGCTGCTGGCGGTCGCGATCGTGCTTCTTGCAGAACCACAGCGTCTCTCCGAGCCGCGCACGCGGCGCGCGATGACGAACATCGAGTTCTGCGTCGACATCAGCGGTTCGATGACGCAGCAGTTCGGCGAAGGCACGCGCTACGACGGCGCGATGAAGGCGATCGACGGGTTCCTCGACGTGCGCAAGGGCGACGCGTTCGGGCTCACCTTCTTCGGCAACAACGTGCTGCACTGGGTCCCGTTGACCAACGACGTCACCGCGATCCGCTGCTCGCCGCCGTTCATGCGCCCTGAAGTCGTGCCGGGCTGGTTCGGCGGAACGATGATCGGCAAGGCGCTGATGGCGTGTCGCGACGTGCTGCGCCAACGCGAGCAGGGCGACCGCATGCTCATCCTCGTCAGCGACGGCGAGAGCGGCGACTTCGGCAACGGCTACGAGAACGAGGTCGCCGACGCGCTGCGACGCGACGAGATCGTCCTCTACTGCATCCACACCGCCGAGTTCCAGACGCCCGACGACATCGTCAACATCGCGGCAGCGACCGGCGGGGCATCGTTCCAGGCGGACGACCCTTCCGCGCTGCAGGAAGTGTTCGCGCGCATCGACGCGATGCAGGAGACGAAGGTCGAGAAGATCGCAGCCGAGACGCTCGACGACTTCGGCATCTGGTCGTGGGCCGGTCTCTCGCTGTGCCTGTGCGCGCTGCTGTGCGGCCTCGGCCTGAGGTACACGCCGTGGTAGACGTGCTCGCGATCCTCGCCGCCACGCTGCTGTGCGCGCTCGGCGAATGGCTGCACCAGCGGCGCGTGCGCCGCGTTGCCGAGCTCTCGTTCGGCCCGTCGGGCGTGCCGCGCGCGTTCGCACGGTTCTGGCCGCTGCTGCGCACGCTCGCGTTCTCTGCCCTTGCGTTCGGGTTCGTGTCGCTGCTGCAGATCGCGCCGAAGGTCCACAAGACCGGCGTGCTCGCGGAGAGCGAGCTGCAGCACCTCGTGCTCGTGCTCGACGTGTCGCCGAGCATGCGCCTCGTCGACGCGGGACCGAGCCAGCAGCAGAGCCGCATGCAGCGCGCGCACGACGTGATGGAGTCGTTCTTCCGTCGCGTGCCCGTCGAGCAGTACCGCATCTCGGTCGTCGCGACCTACAACGGCGCGAAGCCCGTCGTCGTCGACACGAGCGACCTCGAGGTCGTGCGCAACATCCTCGGCGACCTGCCGATGCACTACGCGTTCCCAGCCGGCCGCACCGACATCTTCGCGGGCCTCGCGGAGGCCGCGCGGATCGCGCAACCGTGGCGGCCGAAGAGCACGGTCGTGGCGCTCGTCAGCGACGGCGACTCGGTGCCCGCCCTCGGCATGCCGAAGATGCCGGTCTCCGTGCGCAAGGTCCTCGTCGTCGGCGTCGGCGACGCGACGACCGGCAAGTTCCTCGACGGCCACCTCTCGCGACAGGACCGTTCGACGCTGCGCCAGGTCGCGGTGCGCCTCGGCGGCGTCTACCACGACGGCAACCTCCAACACCTCTCGTCCGAGACGCTGGAGCTGCTGACGAACACGACCGGCGAGTCGGCCATCGAGAAGCTCACGCGGCGCGAATACGCGCTGCTCGCGATCGCCATCGGCGCCGCGCTGCTCGCGTTCTTCCCGGTGCTGCTCCATCGCGCGGGCACGGGTTGGAAGCCGGGCGCAGCCGTCGCCCGCTGAGG
>CAZEQF010000359.1:0-4272 GCA_964514315.1 uncultured Singulisphaera sp.
CCTCTTCACTCCCCTCCAGCTCGGCCCCCTCACGCTGCCGAATCGCATCTTCCTCGCGCCGCTCACGCGCTGCCGCGCCGACGAAGGGCATGTGCCGAATGCGTTGATGGCCGAGTACTACGCGCAGCGTGCAACGGGCGGATTGCTCATTGCCGAGGCGACGATGGCGATGGCGGGCAATTCGGCGTTCTGGCGCGAGCCCGGTGTCTATGACGACGCGCAGGTCGCGGGCTGGAAGCTCGTGACGAAGGCCGTGCACGACAAGGGCGGCCGCATCTTCCTGCAGGTGTGGCACGGCGGCCGCGCGACGCATTCGCTGCTCAACGGCGGACAGCAGCCGGTCGGAGCGAGCGCGATTGCGATCACCGACAGCGAGACGCACACGCCGAAGGGCAAGAAGCCGTATGAGACGCCGCGCGTGCTCGAGGACTCGGAGATGCCCTCCATTGTGCAGGGCTTCGGCAAGGCGTTCGAGAACGCGAAGCGCGCCGGCTTCGACGGCGTCGAGGTGCACGGCGCGAACGGCTATCTGCTCGACCAGTTCTTGCGCGACGGCAGCAACCAACGCAGCGGCCGCTATGGCGGCTCGATGGAGAACCGCGCGCGCCTTCTGCTCGAAGTCACGCAAGCCGCATGCAACGTGTTCGGCAAGGACCGCGTCGGCGTGCGCATCTCGCCGCTCAACTCCTTCAACAGCATGAAGGACAGCGATCCGGTCGCGCTCGCGACGTTCGTCGCAGAGCGCCTCTCGGAGTTGCAGGTCGGCTACCTGCACCTGATGCGCGCGGACTTCTTCGGCGTGCAGAAGGGCGACGTGGTGACGCCGGTGCGCAAGGCGTTCCGCGGCGTGCTCGTCGGCAACATGGGCTACACGCCGGACGAGGCGCAGGCTGCGGTGCAAGGCGGCGCAGTCGACGCGATCGCGTTCGGCACGCCGTTCCTCGCCAATCCCGACTTGCCGCGCCGCATCCGCGAGAAGGCGCCGCTCAACGAAGCGAACGCGAAGTCGTTCTACACGCCGGGAGCGAAGGGCTACACGGACTACCCGACGCTCGCCTGACGAGCGCGGGAGCCGCGGCGATCAGCGGCGCGAGCCGCCGCGCGGACGCGGATTGTCGCCGACGACGTGCCAGTTCCAGCGCCAGCTCTCGCTGGCCTCGACCTGCGCCACCTGGATCGTGTGCTGCATCGCCTTCGCTTCGAGGTTGCTCGGGTCGAACGCGAGGATGCGCGTCGTCCAATCGAGCGCGTTCTTGTAGTCGCTCTGCACCGTCAACATGTTGGCGACGTGCAGGGCCGAACGGATGCCGCTGTCGTGGATGTGCGCGCCGATCGCGCGCGCTTCGGTGGCGAGGTCCGAGTCCTCGGCCACCTGCTTGCCGAGCTCTTGCAGCGCCTTGCCCGCCGCCTTGTAGGCGTCGATCGACTGCTCGCAGAGCTTCGCCGACTGCGACGAGTTCTTGGACTTGGCAAAGCCCTGCGCCTGCAGCTTGTCGCCCTGCGCGACCTTGTCCTGGATCGGCTTCATCTTCTTCTGCAGCTCGGCGAGCTTCTTGGCCTCGACCTTCGCCTGCCGATCCGCGGCGGCAGCCGCGGTCGACTCCGCGTGCAGTTGCTCGACCGATGCAGAGATCACCGCGAGCTGCTCGTCGGTGCGCTGGTCCGCGAGGCGCGAGGTCAGCAAGCCGAGCGCGCGCTGCGCGACCGCGAGGTCCTTGCGCTGGACGGCGGCCTTGCACACCGACTCCACGAGGTCCGCGCCCCACGAACGGATCGCCGCGACCTGCGTCGCCTCTTCGGGCGTGCCCTTCGCGAGCTCCACCGCGCGCCGCGCCTGCACGCCCGCCTGCTGCATGAGCTGCATCGAGGCGGCCTTCTTCGCGAACTCGAAGCACGCAGCGCTCGTCGTCGGATTGGCGACCGCGAGCTCGAATGCGAACGCGGACTCCGGCGTGAAGTCCGACAGCTTGCGCGTCGTCGTCATCTCGCCGCCGAGCACGAACGCCTTGTAGCGCGCGTTGCCGCCGTCGACGGCGATCGGCAGCACGAGTTCGGTGCGTCCGTCCGTGGTTTCGAGCGGGAGCTTCGTCGGCTCTTGGGCGCGCAACGAAGCAAGGGAACACAGCAGCACAGTCGCGAGGGAGATCGTCTTCATGGAGAGTGGCAGCCGGGAACGCGCACGTCGCATCCGGGCCGAACTGCCGATGCTACGGGGAACGGCGGCTTGATTGCCCACACCTTCCGTGCAGCTTGGAGGCCTTCGGTTCCGATAGACGGACTCGATCCACCATGCTCGCCATCCGACTCGTCGCAGCCGCGCTGCTGTCCGTGCCGTTCCTGTCGCAAGACCCCGTGGCGCCCAAGTCGACGGTGCCGCTCGCCAATGGCCTGTCGTTCGCCGATCCGCTGACGATCCAGGCGCCGCACGACTTCTTGCGCGGCTTCCCGGCCAAGACCGGCGAACGCACCGCCAACACGGTCGTCGAGATCCCGTGCGGCACCAACGAGAAGTGGGAAGTGAAGCAGGACGGCGTGATGCGCTGGGACCTCAAGAACGGCGCGCCGCGCGTCGTCGAGTATCTCGGCTACCCCGTCAACTACGGCATCGTCCCGCGCGCAGTGCTCGGCAAGGAGATCGGCGGCGACGGCGATCCGCTCGACATGCTCGTGCTCGGCCCGGCGATGCCGCGCGGCACGGTCGCGTCCGTCAAGGTGATCGGAATCATCCACCTCGTCGACGGTGGCGAGACCGACGACAAGCTGCTCGCGGTCGTCGAAGACGGCCCGCTCGGAAAGATCGACAGCCTCGCGGACCTCGACCGCGAGAAGCCCGGCATCACCGCGATCCTCAAGACGTGGTTCGAGAACTACAAAGGCCCCGGCAAGCTCACGTGCTCGGGCTTCGGCTCGCGCGGCGACGCATTGGAGCTGCTGACGAAGTGCGAAGCGTCGTTCGCGCACAACGAGAAGAAGTGACGTTCAGCGCGGCTGCGTCGCCGCCTTCTTCTCCTGCCTCGTGACGATCGGCACGTAGCCGACCTCGAAGCCCTTCGGCGGCGTCACGAGCACGCCTGGATCGAGCGACGCGAGCGCGCCCGTCGCTGCCGGCGGCAGATACTGGCGGTCCTTCGTCCATCGGCGATGCAGCAGCTCGACGCGCTTCTGCATGCGCTCGCGCTCGTCGACCGACATGTCCGCGTTCAGCAACGCGGGCTGGTCCGCGAAGCGATACCACGAATAGGTGATCACGCTGCCGTCGCCGAGCTCGCTCGTGAACGGCCCCGCGACGGGCCCCGGTGTCTTCCAGCAACCGTCGTCGGGCGTGACGTAGGGCTCGGGCACGCGTTGCTTCGGCGCCGCGAACGCGACGTCGCGCAAGCTCGCGTCCATCGCCGCGTCCGCTGGCGCAGCGCGCCACTTCGCCTTGCCTTCGCCCGTCGTCACCCACAGCTCGGGCAACTGCGCGAGCTTGTTGGCACGGCGCACCGACGTCGCGTCCCAGCGGTAGCCGAACGTGTGCGGATCGTCGGCGAACGACTCCGCGAGGCTCGCCCAGACGACCGTGCCGCGGTCCTCCTTCTTCACGTCCGGAGTGTGGATGCGCCACGTCGACCAGCCTTTGCCCGAGAACGTGTGCAGCACGCTCTTCGTGTCGTCGATGCGTCCGCTCGCGGCCTCGCCGCCGTCGAACCACGCGCGCACCGAGTCCCACAACGCGTCCTTGCGATAGGAACGGATGCGATGCACGAGGACCGAGCGGCCGTCGTCGCCGACAGGGAACCGCACTGACGCCGTGCGCGCCTGCTGCGCTGTGCCTTCACCCTTCGCCACCACCGCGGGCACGTACTGCGTCTCCATCTGCAGCGCGCGGTTCGGATTGGCCGGCCTGCTGTCGAGGAACAGGCCCGCATGCTGCGGCTTGTCGACCGTGGCCTCGGAGAAGAAGAACGGCGTGAAGAACGCGACGGGGCCTTTGAAGTTCGCGGTGTCGAGGAACAGCGTCCAGCACTGGTCGCCGGTCGGCACGTCCACGCCCGCAGTCTTCTTCTTCGCTTCCGCGAGCGGCAGCGGCAGGTAGCCGTAGCCGAACAGCTCGCCGCACGTGCCTTGCTTCAGGTTGAGTCCGTCCGGCGGCCACACGACCCACGGGCTCAACTGGGCCACGCCGTACTTGCCGAGCGGCTGCTTCCAGTCGCGGCCTTTGCCTGCTCCTGGACCGTTGGCCCACATCGAGAAGTCGAGCGCGACGCCGCCCATGATGAACTTCGGCGT
>CAZEQF010000360.1:0-4269 GCA_964514315.1 uncultured Singulisphaera sp.
GGATCGTCAAGCCGCCGAACTTCGACGCGACCAAGAAGTATCCCTTCGTGCTGTTCTGCCAGGGCGGCCCGCAATCGATGGTGGGCCAGGGCTTCTCGTATCGCTGGAACTTCCACTTGATGGCGGCGAAGGGCTACGTCGTCGCGGGAGTCAATCGCCGCGGATTGCCGGGCTTTGGCCAAGCGTGGTGCGATGCGATCTCCGAGGACTGGGGCGGGCAGGCGATGAAGGACCTGCTCACCGTGACCGATGCGATGCAGGCGCGGCCCTATGTCGACAAGGCGCGCTCGGCCGCAGTCGGCGCGAGCTTTGGCGGCTACACGGTGTTCTGGCTGATGGGCAACGCGGGCGATCGCTTCGCCTGCATGGTTGGGCACTGCGGCATCTTCAACTTGGAGTCGATGTTCCTCTCGACGGAGGAGCAGTGGTTCACCAACTGGGACCTCGGCGCGCCGTGGTGGAAGACCGAAGGCGGCGAGGCCGCGATGCGTCGCTTCTCTCCGCATCGCCACGTGAAGGACTGGAAGACGCCGCTGCTCGTCATCCACGGCGAGAAGGACTACCGCGTGCCGTACGACCAGGGCCTGCAGGCGTTCACCGCCGCGCAGATGCAAGGCGTGGCGAGCCGGCTCGTCACGTTCCCGGACGAAGGCCACTGGGTGCTGCAGCCGCAGAACTCGGTCGCGTGGCAGCGTGAGTTCTTCGCGTGGCTCGATCGCTACTGCGGCGACGCGGCGCGGCCGCGGTAGCGGATCTGCAGTTCCTTCCACGGCGTCGAGCCGTCGACCTCGCGCGTGAACGCGTGGTCCTTCGACTCGCAGAGCACGATCTCGGCGGTGGTGTAGACGCGGCAGTCGTCGAGCAGGTGGCCGCCGATCGTGCGCCCGTCGCCGTCGGCGATCGAAAGGTGCAGGTGGCTGCCGTTCTTCGACACGGTGCCGGACAGGCTCAGGATCTCGAAGCGGCCTGATCCTGTCGTGCCTTCCTGCCGGTCGGCGAAGCGCAGGCAGTAGTCCGTGAGGCTGCCTACGCAGGCCGCGACCCAGCCGGCTTCGATTCCGAGCGTTTCGCACCGCCGCTGGATCTCCTGCCGCAGGTCGGCGCCGGGCAGCAGCCGGAACGCGTGGACCACGGGCGGCTCCGGCCGCGTCGCGACGGCGAGCAACAGGAGGGCGGACGCGCGGTGGGTGGCGAAGCGCATGGCGCGGGGTTCTACCTCGCGCAGCCCTGAGCTTCGGCGAAATGCTGCCTCGGCTTTCGATCTCCGGAGCCTGCAGCCCGTTGCGGCCCCTGCAGGTCCTTCCTAACCTTCCCGACCCTACGCCGCGGGCATCGAGCCCTTCGGCGCGACCTTTCCGACTGAGGAGACGAACGAACGCAATGACGAGGCTTCATGACGAGCAGTAGCGGTATTGGCGGTGGCCCCACGGACCGTCCGAGTGGTCCTGAAGGCGCGCCGGGCGTCGGTGGCCCCACGGAGCGCCCGAGCGGTCCTGGCGCCGGTGGTCCTGGTGCAGGTGGCCCCGGCCCGCGTGGCCCTGGCAGTGGTGGCCCGGGCGGCAGCAGCAGCGGTGGTGGCGGCAGCGGCCGTCCCGATCGTCGCCCGCCGATGCAGGACCGCGGTCCGCGCATCAACCAGCAGATCCGCATTCGTCAGATCCGCGTCATCGACGACGAGGGCAAGCAGCTCGGCGTCATCGAGACCGTCGATGCGTTGGCGCTCGCAGCGCACAAGGGCCTCGATCTCGTCGAGATCGCGCCCAACCAGCGGCCTCCCGTGTGCCGCATCATGGACTACGGGAAGTACAAGTACGAGCAGAAGAAGAAGGACCAGGCGAGCAAGCGCAAGCAGCACCAGGTGCACGTCAAGGAAGTGCGTCTGCGTCCTGCGATCGCCGACCACGACCGCCAGGTGCGTGTCCGCGCGGCGCGCGACTTCTTGACCGAAGGCGACAAGGTGCTGCTCGTCTGCTTGTTCCGTGGCCGCCAGATGGCGCACAAGGAAGTCGGCGAGCAAGTCATCCAGAGCGTGCTCAAGGATCTGTCCGACATCGCCAAGGTCGAGTCGGGCATCCGCATGGAAGGCAAGCGCATGGTGATGCTGCTCACGAAGCGGTGAGCAGCCGCGCGTCCGTCTCCGAGATCCGATCGAACCACGACAGAGACCCCCGACTGCACACGGCCGCTCTCGAGCAGCGGCCCGCGTCCGCGACGCAATGCTTATGAGCCGCCCCGATTTCGAGGAAGTCTTCGGCCTCAACGCCGCCTACGCAGAGAAGGTCTACGGCGAATACCTGGAGGCGCCCGATGCGGTGCCCGAGGAGTGGCGCCGTTGGTTCGACACGACGTTGCCCGAGGAGCAACGTGCTGTGGCGCGCCCTGCTGGCGCGACGCAGTCTGCGGTCGCTGTCGCCGAAGCTCCTGCTGCGGCGCAGAAGGAACTGCCGCAGGGCCTCCAGCCGCTGACCGGCGTCGCGGCGCGCATCGTCGCGAACATGGAGGAGAGCCTCTCGGTGCCGACGGCGACGTCGACGCGCGAGGTCCCGGTGAAGGTGCTGGAGGAGAACCGCCACATCCTCAACCGGCACCAGCAGGGCTTGTTCCTGTCGAGGGTCAGCTTCACGCACCTGATCGCGTTCGCGGCGCTGCAGGCGATCCAGAAGGTGCCGGCGATGGCGGGCGCATTCGTGCTGCAGGACGGCAAGCCGTTCCGTCGCCGCACCGAGAGCGTCAACTTCGGCATCGCGGTCGACCTGCCCGGCAAGGACGGCCGCCGCAGCCTCGTGGTGCCCAACGTCAAGAACGCGGGCAGCATGGACTTCAAGGCGTTCCTCGCTGCGAGCAACGCGGTGATCGACCGCGCGCGCGCCGGCAAACTCGTCCCTGATGACTTCGCGGACACGACGTGGACGCTGACCAACCCCGGCACGATCGGCACGCAGAGTTCGCTGCCGCGTTTGATGTCGGGCCAAGCCTTCATCCTCGCGACCGGCGCGATCACGGTGCCGGGCGCATTCCAGGGCGCGTCGAGCGAAGTGCTGACCGAACTCGGCGTCAGCAACGTGATGACGCTGACGAGCACCTATGACCACCGCGTGATCCAAGGCGCGGAGTCGGGCCAGTTCCTCGACTGGATGTATCGCCTGCTGCTCGGCGAAGAGGGCTTCTACGAGGGCATCTTCCGTTCGTTGAAGGTGCCGTATCGCCCTGTGCACATGGTCAACGACCGCCGTCCGCCGCTCGGCAGCGGCCTGCGCGAGGCGGAGAACCTCGAGCGCGCGGCGGGCTTGATGACCTACATCCGCAGCTACCGCGTTCGCGGCCACGTGCTCGCGGACCTCGACCCGCTGAGCTACGAGCCGAAGGACTGGCCCGAGCTCGACATGTCGACCTACGGGCTCACGATCTGGGACAAGGAGCGCACGTTCTACACCGACGGCATCACCAAGAAGCCGTTCGCGACGCTGCGCGAGATCCAGGAGACGCTGCACCTCACGTACTGCCGCCACATCGGCGTCGAGTACATGCACATCGCCGACCTCGAGCAGCGCAAGTGGCTGCGCCTCCGCATGGAGGGCAACCGCAACGCCGAGGAGCTGCCCAAGGAAGTGATGCTGCGCGCGCTCGACAAGCTCGTGCTCGCGGAGGCGTTCGAGCGCTTCCTGCACACGCGCTTCGTCGGCCACAAGCGATTCTCGCTCGAAGGCGGCGAGACGCTGATCCCCGTGCTCGACGCGCTCATGGAACGCGGCGCCGAGACCGGCCTGCGTCGCGTGATCCTCGGCATGGCGCACCGCGGCCGTCTCAACGTGCTCGCGCACGTGATGCACAAGCCGTTGACCAAGATCTTCACCGAGTTCGAGGGCTACCTCGATCCGGAGATGACGCAGGGCTCCGGCGACGTGAAGTACCACCTCGGCGCCACTGCCATGCACCGCGCCAGCAACGGCGTCGAGATCGACGTCGAGCTCGCGTGCAACCCGAGCCACCTCGAGGCCGTCGACCCGGTCGTCGAAGGCATGGCGCGCGCGCGGCAGGACCAGTTGCCGAAGGACGCGGATCGCCTGCAGGTGTTGCCGGTGCTCGTGCACGGCGACGCGGCATTCGCGGGCCAGGGCGTCGTCCACGAGACGCTGCAGATGTCGCAGCTTTCCGGCTACCGCACCGGCGGCACCGTGCACGTCGTCGTCAACAACCAGATCGGCTACACGACCTCGCCCGAGGACTCGCGCAGCACGCCGTTCTGCACCGACATCGCCAAGGGCATCC
>CAZEQF010000361.1:0-4227 GCA_964514315.1 uncultured Singulisphaera sp.
CCTGGCGACGGTCCGCCTGCAGGCAGCCGCGCACGAGGTGCGCCGTCGTGGTCTTGCCGTTCGTGCCGGTGATGCCGACGACGGCGACCGCACGCGACGGATCGCGGTAGTAGAAGCGCGCCGCGTCGGCGAGGGCCGCGCGCGCGTTCGAGACGATCAGCGTCGGCACCGAGACGGGCAGGTCCTCTTCGGACACGAGCGCCACCGCGCCGCGGGCGACCGCCTGCTGCGCATACTTCGCGCCGTCCTGGCTGCTGCCGCGGATCACGAAGAAGACGTTGCCCGGGCGGACTTCGCTGGAATGGAACGAAAGGCCGTCGACCGCGAGGTCACGGAACCGCAGCGTCTCGCGCGGCTGCAGGCACTCCCGCAGTTCACGCAAACGCACGAACCCCTGCCCGGACGGAAGTCCGGACGGATACGCCAATTCAGTCATTACCGCCCTGCCTGACCTGTCTCCGCAGCCAGAAGGCCGCGGCCTGATGAACCAGGAGTCGCACTGACCTGCGGTCCCTGGCCCAGCCGACGCCGCTCCTCGAGACGCATGGCCTCGAGCAGCAAGCGAGCAGCAGGCGGGGCAGCATAGCTACCGCCGTAGAACCGCGCACTATCGTCTCTCTGCAGAACGCACACAGCGAGGTAGCGCGGTGCGGCCGCCGGCATGAAGCCGACGAAGCTCGCGTTGCGCACCTCGACGGTGCCCTTGCCCTTGATGACGGTCCGGCTCTTCGCCGTGCCCGTCTTGCCCGCGAGCAGCCCGACCAGCTCGGTCCCTTCCTTGCGGAAGGCAGCGACCATGTGCCGGCCCGTGGCGCCCTCGTCGTCGCTGATGACCTCGGAGAGCGCGGCGCGGACGAGTTCGACCGTGTCGGCCGAGAACTCGCGCGGTCCGCGTTGGATCGGCTGCTCGATTCGCTTGCCGTCGACCGTGACCGAGCGCACGAGCCGCAGCTCGCGGCGGGAACCACTGAGCATCGTCAGGTAGGCGCGCGCCATCTGCAGCGCGTTGACCTGGTGCTCGTAGCCGATCGAGTAGGAGCTGCCCGTCCACTTCTTGAACGCGGGCTCCTTGATGCCTGGCAACCAGCCCTTGCTGGCGACGTGCCCCTGCCGCTCGTTGGGCATCGGCAGCGACAGCGAACGGCGCAGGCCGTAGACCTCGAGGTAGCGCGCCCAGTCGTCGCGGGCGAGCAGGCTCCCGACCTTGACCGCGCCGATGTTCGAGCTGTTGACGAGGATGCCGTGCGACGACAAGGCGCCGCATGCATGGTCGTCGCGCACGCGGCGGCCACCCACCTCGGGGACGTCGCAGTGATGGTCCGAGCCGGCGGACGAGCAGTCGTAGACGCGGTTCCAGTCGAGGCCGCAGTTCGCGTGCGCGTAGGCGAAGAGCAGCGGCTTCACGATCGAACCCGGCTCGTAGAGCGACTGGTACGGCGTGAACGCAGCACCGCGCGGGTGCTTCACGTCGCGGTGCCAGGAAGCGGCGGCGAGCACGTCGCCGGTCTCGATCTCGACGAGCACCATCGCGCCCCACAACGGACGACGCGCGTCGTTCTCGCTGACCGCCATCGCCTGGCGCTCGAGTTCGCGGCTCGCGGCCTTCTGCAGTTCGAGGTCGATCGTCGACTCGACCGCGCTCGGCGAAGACGCCGCGTGGCCGATGCCGGTGAAGAAGCGGAGGTTCTTCGCGTCGACACGGAACTCCCGCTCGCCCGCCGGCCCCGGCAGCAGCGCCGTGTGCGCTTCGAGGCCGGCCGATGCGCGCTCTTCGTAGCCGAGCAGCTTGCCCGCATCGCTGCGGACCGGCTGGTCTTCGACGTAGCCGACGAGGCCGTAGGTGACCTGGCGCTCGGGGTAGACGCGGGCGTGGTCGTGCTGCATGTGCAACAGCACGGAGGACTGCGTCCGGTCGAGTTCTTCGAGCGCCTCGATCACGGACAGCACGGCGACGCCGCGCTCGACGAGGATCTCACGACGCCACGGGAACGTCTCCGGCGCGGCGCCGGTGGCCGGCAGGTCGCGGAGGCCGAACGCGTCGGAAAGGCGCTGCTCGATCCGTTCGAAGTGGGTCGCGCGCGCAGCAGCGCGGTCCGCGAGGCCAGCGTCCTTGCACAGCGCGTCGGCGAACGAGCGCGCGAGGTCGCGCAGCCACGAGCGCACGGCGGCGACGTCGCGGCGCACGCGCTTCGGCGTCGATATCTCCGCGCGCACTTCGAAGGCGTCGCAGTCCATCGCGAGGATCGAGCCGTGACGATCGTGGATCGTGCCGCGCGCGCCGGGCAGCTTCTCCTTGCGCTGGTGCTGCATCTCGGCGGCCTCGGCCGAGAGGGCGACCCGCTGGCCGTCAGGCCGCTTCATGTCGCCGTTCTGCAGGACCTGGATCCAGGCAAACCAGCCGCCGAGGAACAACGGCACGACCGCCATGCCGCCGAAGCAAAGGCGCAGGCGGAACCGCTCTTGCTGGGTCACTGCCACGGCGCAGACTCCTGCGGCCTGGCCGCCCCACCGCCGTTGCGCAGCGCAGAGCGGAGCCGGTCGCACAGGCGCTCCGGCGTGCCTTGCTCCGCGGCGGCGAGCGAGAGGCGGCGCACTTCGATGCGACGCGCCTCGAGACCGCGATAGTCGCGTTCGAGCTGCAACCGCATCCGGGCGTTGCCCGCGCGGTAGGACGCCGTGCCGATGGCCAGCACGACCGTGAGCGCGAACGTGATCCCGCACAGGACCCACTTCATGCCGCGTTCTCCTTGACGATGCCGCACCGCAGCTTGGCGCTGCGCGCACGGGGGTTCTGTTCGATCTCGGCGTCGGTGGCGACGACGGGCTTCTTGGTGACGACTTCGCAGTGCTCGCGGAAGAACCACTTCACGATGCGGTCCTCGGCGGAGTGGAAGGTGATGACGCAGATGCGCCCGCCCGGGCGAACGCAGGAAACAGCGGCCTCGAGCGCGCGACGCAGCTCGCCGAGCTCGTCGTTGACCGCCATGCGGATGGCCTGGAACGACCGCGTCGCCGGATGGATGCGGCCGTGGCGCGCGTGGCCCGGCATCGCGCGGAAGATCAGCTCGGCCAGCTGGCCGGTGCGGACGATCGGCGCGTGCTTGCGCGTTTCGACGACGGCGCGCGCGATGCGGCGGCTGTAGCGCTCGTCGCCGAATTCGAAGAGCACGTTTGCGAGCTCGACTTCATCGACCTCTGCGAGCCACTGCGCGGCGTCGACGGACCCCGTGGGATCCATGCGCATATCGAGCGGACCATCCGCCATGAACGAGAAGCCTCTCTCGGCCTGGTCGAGCTGCAGGGAACTGACGCCGATGTCGAGCAGGAGTCGATCGCACGCAGGCTGACCTTCTGCGTGGAGCGCGTCCTGAACGCGGGAGAACGGAATGTGATGGAGCGAGACCCTGACCTGCTCGACAGCGTCCTCGGCTTCTTGTGCCAAGGCCGCTCTCGCGCAGGCCAGGATCTCGGGATCGCGGTCGAGACCGATCAGGTGCCCGCCGGGTCGGATGGCGCGCGCGATTGCCCTTGCGTGCCCACCCGCCCCGACCGTGCCGTCGACAACCACGAGACCGGGCGCCAAGTCGAGGAGTTGAACGGTCTCGTGCAGAAGCACAGGTACGTGAACCGGTTGCCTAGACCGGCTCTCGCCTGCGCCACCGCCCGCGTCCGCTGCAGAACTCACTTGCCGCCCCCCGGGACCGCCCGGCAACGACAAGAAGTCGAGGAACCCGACCAAAGGCCCTCGCAGGCGCCGCCGACCAAAGCGACACCTGACGCAGCGGCCTCGGGCATGCCCGCGACCGCGACTCCCCAGCGCACCCGGTCACCGCCGCAGCACAGACCCGATGCCTCCCGCACCAAGGTCTGACCTGCGTCCATTGCAGTGATTTGTGTCACGCCCCAGTGGGCGTCGACGGGGTCCTGGGATCGATCAGACTGCTAAAGAGCTGCTCTTCCTCGGGATCCGGCCGCTTCAGGACCTGACCCAAGGCAGAAGGAGCCCAGATCTCGCAGACGTTGCCCATTCCGAGCAGCCGCACAGGCTGGCTCGGCGACAGGCCGGCGTATTCGAGAAGAGGGTCCGGAATGCGAATGCGACGAGCCGCGTCAGGCGTGACCTCCTCGGCGCTGCCGAGGAACCGATGGCCGGCGAGGCACTCGCGGCGCATCTCGGGGGACTCGAACCAGCCGATGTGCGTGCGGCGCTGACGCTTCTCGAGGAAG
>CAZEQF010000362.1:0-4177 GCA_964514315.1 uncultured Singulisphaera sp.
CGATCAGCGCGGAGAAGGACTGGGAAGAGGCGACGTTCAACGCGCGCATCAACGTGCGGACCGCAGAGGATTGGAGTGTCTACGGCGGCGCGTCGCAGGCCTTCCGTGCGCCCAACGTCGACGATCTCAGCTCCCTCAAGTCGTCGCGCACGGGCGTGATCCAGACTGGTTCGCTCGACGTCGACCCTGAGCACTTCATCACCTACGAGATCGGCACGCGCCACGTCGGCAAGGAAGTCGGGATGCAGGCCGCGGTCTTCTACACCGACATCGACGACCTGATCACGACGCGGCCCATCGGCACGGTGCCCGTGACGAACGAAGTCATCACGACGCAGACCAACGGCGCCAACGGTTGGCTCGCGGGTGGCGAGATCGAAGCCTCGTGGAAGGTGGCGCGCGATTGGCGCGCGTCGTCGTTCCTCGCCTACGTCGACGGCGAGTCGGACGTCTATCCGACGGGCAGCCTGACGTCCGAGGAGCAGCCGATCTCGCGCCTGATGCCGCTGACCGGATCGGTGGCGCTTCGCTGGACGCACGAGCATGGCCGCTTCTGGGTCGAGGGGCGCACCATCGCCGCGCGTCGCGAGGATCGTCTCAACGACGCGGATCGCGCCGACACTTCGCGCTTCCCGCCTGACGGCACGCCGGACTACTGGGTGCTGATGCTCTCGTCCGGCTACAAGGCGACGGACAACCTCGACCTGTTCCTGACGTTGGAGAACGTCTCGGACACGAGCTACCGCATCCACGGCTCCGGCGTGAACCAGCCCGGCTTCAACGCGATCCTCGGCGGCAAGGTCAGCTTCTGACGCGCAGCTCGCTGCGCGTCGGCGGGTCGTGACGGCGGGCTAGTCGTCGCCGATCGCATCGGCGAACAGGTCTGCATCGAGCGCGCCGTGCGCCTCCAGCGCATCGGCGACGCGGCAGAGCAGTTCCCATCGCTCCGGGTCTTCGAACGCGGCCGCTGCCTCGCGCGTGAGCTTCTCCAGCAGCGGTCGGCGCTCCGCCGGACCGGCGATCTGCGCCAGCGCCGCGGTCGCGAGCCGCCAATCGGCCTCCCAGGCAGCGAGCGACTCGATCAGCTCCATGTCGCCGCGCCACCGCGCCTCGGCGACGGGGCCCGCAAGCGCCGCGAGTGCTACGGCTCGCTGTCGTTCCCCCGCCGCGAGCCTGCGCCAGTCGACCGTCGTCGTGCCGTGCACGCGCTCGTCCTCGTCCTCGATGCTGCACGAGAGCACCCGCCCGCCGAGCCAATGCGCCATCACGGCGTGGCCGGCCTCGTGGTAGGCGGCGGTCGTGGGGTCGAGGTCGTCGTCGAACATGCGGTGGGCCATCGTGCTTGCTTAGTGCCCTTTCCCGCAAGGGTTTGCGCGGGACGATGCGGTGCGTGGGACGGCTGGGGGCGGGTCGGCGCGACCGGGGCGGAAGAAAGAACCGTCAGTTTTTTCCCGGGCAGATGTCACAGATCCGCCGTTCGCGGATTCGAAGGCATGCGCGGAAGGAAGCACATGCAGCCAACCGTGTGCGGTCGGCCATTTGGGCCGGCTGCGGCCATTTCGAATTCCTCCCAATGCCCTCCCGCATTTCCCTGTTCCGCTCCGGCGCACTGCCGGTGTTGTTCGGCTGCGCCGTCTTGTTCACGGCCTGCGGCTCCAAGTTCCAGCGTCACGAAGAGAACCTCGTCCGCAACCAGATGCACGGCGCCGAAGACGCGCCCGAATGGGTGCGCGGCTCGATCCCGAGCACGGACGCAGACCTCGCGTTCGTCGGTCGCGGCAACGCGTTCAACGTCCTCGATGAACGCAAGGCGTTCGACGAGGCGTTCATGCACGCCCGCCAACAGCTGGCCGAATACGTCAGCACGCGCGTGACGTCGGAGGCCTGTGACAAGGACTGGGCCAAGGGCGCGCGGTTCCTCCCGCTCAGCGATGCCGGTCCTGGTGACGGCGAGCACGTGGGGCAGCAGATCCAGTCGCGCGTGCACCAGCTCTCGGATGCGATCGTCGGCGAGTTGCTGCCGAAGTCGCAGTATTGGGAGCAGTGGGACGTCGACGAACTGCCGCCGCGCCACTGGGACGGCTGGGGCCCGACCAACTCCTACCGCTTCGAGATGCGTCGCTACAAGTGCTGGGTCCTTGCGACCATCCGCCGCGACCGCGTCGAGAAGTTCGTCGATGCCACGCTCGGCATGCTCAAGAACGAAGCCGAACAGCAGCGACTCGCCGGTGAGCTGAAGCAGGCGCAGGCGGTCGGCGCGGCGCTCGTCGACGCGAACGGCCAGATGGAGAAGACCATGCAGGCGCAGCAGCAGGAGATCATGAAGCTGCGCGAACGCATCCACTACGGTCGCGTCTTCCGCCTGACGTCCCGCGACAACTGCCCGATCGACGACAACTGCATGCCGCCGGAGCGGCCGATGTGGCGTAACACGGCCCTGCGCGTCGACCTCAAGATGCCGGAGCAGAAGCCTGCGGCCGGCAACTCGGCGTGCGACACGCTGCCGCTCGGAGGGAACTGACCCATGCGGGCCTTCTTCCTTCCGCTGCTGCTCGGGGCCGTGTCGGCGTTGGCGGGCTGCAGGCATGTCCTGCATGTCCACCATGTCGCGCACACGCCGGCGCTCGCGGCCTACGAAGCGGTTGACCAGCTCGTTGCGCAGCACAATGACCGTCGCGACATCGGTCGCATGCTGATCGCGACCTGCGTCGACGTGAACAACCTCGGCATGACCTCGATGTTCGGCCGCCAGATGTCGGAGTACATCGCTTCGCGTCTGACGCAGAAGGACATCGACGTCATCCACGCCACGGTCCGCCAGGACCACCTGCAGATCCGCGAGGACGGCCAGTTCTTGCTGTCGCGCGACGTCCGCAACCTGGCGATGGACCACAACGCGCGCACGATCATCGTCGGCACCTACGGCGTCGTGCAGGACTACGTGCTCGTGTCGCTGAAGATGGTCTCGACGGTCGACGATTCGACGATTGCCGCGACGGACTTCGCGTTGCAGCGCACGAAGGTCGTCAACGACATGCTCGCGACCTACACGCGCAACATGTGATGGCACGCATCGGGGTGCGGCGCGATGCCGCGCCCCGATGCCGTGCAGCGGGCGGCCGTCAGCCGCCCGCCTGCTCCTTCCACTTCGCGAGCAGCGCCAGCGCTTCGCGCGGCGACAGGCCGTCGACGTCGAGCGCGCGCAGCGCCTCGACGATCGGGTCCGGCGGCGGGGCGAAGAGCTCCTTCTGCTTGAGGCCCGGCTTCTTGCGTTCGCGCGCGGCGACGAGCGTCTCGCGCATCTCGGCGCCTTCGTTCTCGAGTTCCTTGAGCACCGCCTCGGCGCGCGCGATGACGGCCTTCGGGATGCCGGCGAGCCGCGCGACGTGGAGGCCGTAGCTCTTGTCGGTGCCGCCGTCCTCGATGCGGTGCAAGAACACGATCTCGTCGCCCCATTCGCGGACGGCGACGCGCTGGCTCACGATCGCGCGGCCCTCGGCCTGCAGGTCGGTGAGCTGGTGGTAGTGCGTGGCGAACAGCGCGCGGCAGCCGACGCGGTCGTGCAGGTCCTCGGCGATGGCCCATGCGAGCGACATGCCGTCGTAGGTGCTCGTGCCGCGGCCGACTTCGTCGAGGATGACGAGGCTGCGCTTCGTCGCGTTGTTGAGGATGTTCGCGGTCTCGGTCATCTCGACCATGAACGTCGATGCGCCGCGGCTGATGTCGTCGCTGGATCCGACGCGCGTGAAGATGCGGTCGACCACGCCGATGCGAGCCGCCTTCGCCGGCACGTAGGAACCGATCTGCGCGAGCAGCGCGATCAGCGCGTTCTGGCGGATGTAGGTCGACTTGCCCGCCATGTTGGGGCCGGTGAGCAGCGAGAGCCTTCGCTTCGTCGCCGACAGGTCTGTGTCGTTGGGCACGAACGCGCCTGCCGCGTGCGTGGCCTCGAGCACGGGATGGCGGCCGTCCTCGATGCGCAGCGCGAGCGAGTCGTCGACCTCGGGCTTGCAGTAGTTGCGTTCGCGAGCGACCTGCGCGAGCGACATGCATGCGTCGAGGTTCGCGAGCGCGGACGACGTGCGTTGCAGCCGTTCCGTCTGCTTCGTCACCTCGTCGCGGAGCGCGCAGAAGATCTCGTATTCGAGCGCCTTGCTGTTCTCCTCGGCCTTCAGGA
>CAZEQF010000363.1:0-4148 GCA_964514315.1 uncultured Singulisphaera sp.
GACCACGAGCAGAACTGCTCGACGAGCACGGTGCGCACGGTCGGCAGCTCGGGCGCGAACCTGTTCGCGAGCGTCTCGGCCGGCATCTCGGCGCTGTGGGGCCCGCTGCACGGCGGCGCCAACCAGGCCGTGATCGAGATGCTCATGAGCATCCGTGACGGCAAGCGCAGCGCGCGCGAGTTCATGGAGCTCGCGAAGAAGAAGGACAGCGGCGTCCGCCTGATGGGCTTCGGCCACCGCGTCTACAAGAACTACGACCCGCGCGCGCTGATCCTCAAGAAGGCGTGCTACGACGTGCTCGGCCAGCTCGGCCGGAAGGACCCGCTCCTCGACATCGCGCTGGAGCTGGAGCAGATCGCGCTCAACGACAACTACTTCGTCGAACGCAAGCTCTACCCCAACGTCGACTTCTACTCGGGCATCATCTACAAGGCGCTCGGCATCCCCGTGGAGATGTTCACGGTGTTCTTCGCCATCGGCCGCATGCCCGGCTGGATCTCGCAGTGGCTGGAATACCAGCGCGACCCCGAGGCCAAGATCACGCGCCCGCGGCAGATCTACATGGGCGCCACGCCGCGCACCTACACGGCGGCCGAGAAGCGCTGAGGCTCCGCGTGCGGCGCGCCGTCGATCGGCGGGCCAGCATCGCGTAGAACGACGAGGGCGGCGATTGCCGCCCTCGCGCATGTACAAGACCCTCCTCGTCGTCGTTCTCGCGTTCCTCGCCGCACAGCGGCATGCCTGCTCGCAAGACTCCGCCGCCTGGCGCACGCCGCCGGAGCCGATCGCTTCGCTGATCACCGCGGCGCCGCCGCCGCAGCTGTCGCTGAGCCCGTGCCGTCGCCACATCGCGATCGTGCAGCAAGAGGCGTTGCCGGACCTCGAGACGATCGCGCGCCCGCACGAGAAGCTCGCAGGCCTTCGCATCGACCCGAAGTCGCGCGGCCCGCAGCTGTCGGTCAAGACGACGAAGGTCACGCTGCGCAACCTCGCTTCGCTGCAGGAGCGCGAGCTCGCGTTGCCGCAAGGCCATTGGCGCGGGCTGTCGTGGAGCGCCGACGGCGAACGCATCGCGATGGAGCGTGCGACCGACCTGGGCATCGAGCTCTGGATCGTCGACGTCGCGACCGCCGCATGCCGGCAGGTTCCTTCCGTGATGTTGTCCGCGGTGCTCGGCGGTGGCGCCGAGTGGGCGCGCGACCAGAAGAGCCTCTACTGCACGCTCGCGGTCGACGTCGCGGTCCCGGCGTTGCCGACAGCGCCGAGCGGGCCTTCGGTCCAGCAGTCGTCGCCGGGCGAGAAGGCGCAGGTGCGCACGAACCCGGACATGCTGACGAGCGAACACGACGCGCAGAAGTTCGAGGCGCTCGCGACCTCGCAGCTCGCGCGCATCTCGGCCGAGACGCTCGCGGTCGAGAAGCTAGGCGCGCCAGCCTTGATCTCGCGTGTCAGCGAATCGCCGGACGGCGAACTGCTGCTCGTCACGACGGTGCGGCGGCCGTTCTCGTATCTCGTCTCGTGGCGCGACTTCCCGAGCCGCACCGAGTTGTGGAACAAGGCGGGCCAACTTGTCGGCGTCGTGGTCGAGACGCCGCTGCTCGAGAACGTGCCGATCGGCGGCGTTCCTGTCGGCAAGCGCGCGGTGGGTTGGATGCCGAGCCATGGCCACGCGCTGCGCTGGACCGAGGCGCAGGACGGCGGCAACCCGCGCAACAAGGTCGCGATCCGCGACCACGTCTACGTCAGCCTTCAGCCGGGCTCCGAGCCGGTGTTGTGGTTCGCGACGCAGCACCGCGCGAGCGGCGTGTCGGTGGCAGCCGACGGCAAGCTCGCGCTCGCGTCCGAGTTCGACCGCGACGAGAAGAAGATGCGCATGTGGCGCGTCGACGCCATGGACCTCGCGCAGAAGCCCGTGCTGCTGTTCGAGCGCAGCACGCAGGACCAATACGGCGATCCGGGCACGCCCGTCGACGAGGTGTTCCCCGAGGGCCGCGTCGCGCTGCGCCAGCGCAACGGCCTCCTGTTCCGCAGCGGCCGCGGCGCGAGCCAGGACGGCGAGCGGCCGTTCCTCGACTCGTGGGATCCGATCACCGGCGCGGTCGCGCGCCTCTGGCAGTGCGCGGAAGGCCGCTACGAGCAGTTCGCGGGCTACCTCGACGACGACCACATCCTCGTGCGCAGCGAGTCGCCGGTGGAGCCGCCGCAGTACGTGAAGGTCACGCTGTCGACCGGGCAGAAGCAGGGCTTCTTCCACTACCAGGATCCGGCGCTCGAGCTGTCGAAGCAGATCTCGCGCGAACTGATCCGCTACCAGCGCAAGGACGGCGTAGCGCTGTCCGCGACGCTCTATCTGCCGCCGGGCCACCAGCCGGGACAGAAGCATCCGACGCTCGTGTGGGCGTATCCGCAGGAGTTCACGCGCAAGGACGACGCGGGGCAGGTGCGTTCGTCGCCGACGCGCTACACGCGCTTTGCCGGCATCAGCCACCTGTGGCTGTTGCTCGCGGGCTACGCGGTGCTCGACGACGCGGCGATGCCGATCGTCGGCCCGTCGCGCGGCGCCAACGACACCTACGTGCAGCAGCTGACGGACGATGCGCAAGCGGCGGTCGACCTGCTCGTCTCGCGCGGCATCGCGGATCCCAAGGAGATCGCGATCGGCGGCCACAGCTACGGCGCGTTCATGGCGGCCAACCTGCTGTGCCACACCGACCTGTTCGCCACCGCGATCGCGCGCAGCGGCGCCTACAACCGCACGCTGACGCCGTTCGGCTTCCAGAACGAGGAACGCACCTACTGGGAGGCGCCGCAGGTCTACATGCAGATGTCGCCGTTCGCGCACGCCGACAAGGTCAACGAGCCGATCCTGCTGATCCACGGCGCCGACGACGACAACCAGGGCACGTGGCCGATCCAGAGCCAGCGCTTCTTCGCGGCGATCAAGGGCCACGGCGGCACGGCGCGCCTGTGCATGCTGCCGCACGAGGCGCACGGCTACCGCGGCCGCCAGTCCGTGCTGCACTGTGTGTGGGAGATGGTCGATTGGCTCGACCGCCACGTGAAGGGCCGCGCGCAGAAGGTCGCGGCTCCTGCCGAGAAGCCCGCCGCGCCTGCCGCGCCCGCGAACGCGAGCGGCAGCAAGCAGGGCTGAAACGACCGCGGGCGCGCAGGAGGCTCTCGCTTCCTTCGCGCCCGCGCGAGCGCCGCGTCGATGCGCGGCGCAGGTCCGCCGCCGATCAGGCGCGCGGCAGTTCGAAGCCGCGACGGTATTCCTTCTTCAGGTACTGGTCCGCGTTGCCGTCGTTCTTGACGCGCAGGTTCTCCGCGTCCCACTCGATGCGGCGGCCGAGTCGCATCGCGACGTTGCCGAGCAGCATCGTCTCGGTGAACGGCGCCGAGTACTCGAAGTTCGCGAGCGGCTGCTTGTTCGCGAGGATGCCCTGGAGCCACTCCTGGTGGATGCCTGGGCTGCGCGGCAGCGTCTGCGCCGGCGCCTTCACGTCCGGGAACTGCGCCTTTTGGTAGAGCGCGTAGCTCTCGCCGTAGTCGGTGGGCGAGAACAGCTTGCCCTTGTCGCCGATCAGCAGGAAGCCGCCTTCGGTGAGCGCGCGCATGCCCTTGCGGTCCTCTTCGCTCGGCAGCTTGTCGACGGGCGGCGTGCGGCCGCCGTCATACCAGTGCACGACGCACGGGCCACGGCCGTTGCGCGCCCCGAAGCCGAAGCGGATCGTCGACGCCTTGGGCGCGGTTTCCTCGGTCATGCCTTCGGTGTCGGCCTCGACCCAGTCCGGCGCGCCGAGTTCGAGCGCGAAGAACGGCAGGTTGGCCACATGGCACGCCATGTCGCCGAGCGCGCCCGTGCCGAAGTCCCAGAAGCCGCGCCAGTGGAACGGCGCGTAGCCCGAGAAGCCCGAGTCGCGACGGCCTGCCGCGTAGGGGCGATACGGCGCTGCGCCGAGCCAGAGGTCCCAACGCAGCGAGGTCGGGATCGCGTCACTGTGCTTGGGCCGCTGGATGCCCTGCGGCCACACCGGCCGGTTGGTCCACACGTGCACTTCGCTGACGTCGCCGATCGCGCCGCCGCGCACGAACTCCGCCGCGCTGCGGAAGCCGTCCATGCACGTGCCCTGGTTGCCCATCGACGTGAT
>CAZEQF010000364.1:0-3628 GCA_964514315.1 uncultured Singulisphaera sp.
GATCTGGTTCATGAGAATCATGCCGTAGATCGTCTGCGACAGCGGCGCGCCGACGAACGTCACGAGCACGAACGGCGCAGCCTTGTTCTGCGCGAAGCACTTCTTCCAGCTGCCGACGGCGGCGAGGCCTGCTGCGCCGACGCCGAGGCAGGAGCCCACAGCGCCGAAGAACAGCGACATCGTTGCGCCGAGCTTGCCGAGACTAGCCATCGTTGCGAGATCCACGTTCATTCCTCCACTAGGTTCGTTTGCGAGTTGGCGCGATCCACCGAGCTTGCCGCGGCGCTCCGGCCGAACGGCCGGTAAGGGACGCCGCTCCACTGCAGCCCGAGGTGCGCGGAGAATTCGAGAGTGTTGAGGCGCACGCCGTGCACGAGCACGGCCATCGCCGCCAGCAGGAGATTGAGGGTGTGGCCGAACACGGCGATGAACGCCGCCGTGATGTAGCCGGCGCCGCCGCCAGCGGCAGCGCTCTGCGCCATCGCGTTGAACGACTGCGCCACCGCGACGCCGGCGCTGCCGACCGCGAAGAGACGCAGGTAGCTCACCACGTCGACGAAGTTGGACACGAGGCTCAGCGGCAGCATCACGTGGTTGAACCACTCTGCCTTGATCGCCTTCGGCGGCGTCATGAACAGCGCGATCGCTGCGATCGACACCCACGCGAGCGTGCCCACGTAGCCAGGCATGCTCTCGCCGAGCACCATCGAGCGCGCCAGGAAGAACATCAGCCAGGTGCTGCCGATCCAGCCGAGTTGCGCGAGCGCTTGCGGCGTCCTGCCGCAGCGGATCGCCGCCCAACCGTGCGCGAGCGTCAGGTGCACGGCGCCGAGCACGAAGCACAGCAGCATGATGTGCTTCGTCGCCGCGAGACCGTCCGCCTTGCCGTCCGCGCCGATCGGCGCGAGCCAGTCGATGCGCAAAGCCTCGAGCGCCGAAGGAAGGTCCTGCGGCTGGAAGGCCGCGAACCACGTTCCGGTGATCGCGCCCCACGCGAGCGTGCCGAGCCCCATCGTCAGCGCGAGCCGCACCGCCTGCGGCGGACCGCCGGGCCGATGCCGCGTCTTGCGCCAGGCGAGCAGCGCGCCGATCGCGACGATCGCGCCATAGCCGCCGTCGCCGATCAGCATCGACGCGAACAGCACGAGGAACACGAGGAACCACGAGCTGACGTCTGCTTCCGAGTAGCCCGGCACGATGCCGATGCCCTGGAACACCGTGTGCACCTGCTCGACCCAACGCGGTCCGAGGAGCTTGGTCGGCACGACGTCGTCGGACGTCGGGGCCGAAGTCAGCAACGCGACCGGCTGGCCCGCGAGCGACTTGCGCAACCCGTCTTCCATCGCCTCGGGGACGAATCCTTCGAGCACGACGACCGGCCCCGTCTGCGCGAGGCTTGCGCGCGCCAGCTGCCAGTCGACGCGCTCGGCGACGCGAGCACGCGCGGCGCGCAGCGCCGGCAAGTCGACGGCGAGTTCGCGCATGCGCGACTGGGCGCGAGCCATCGCGGCCACGTGCGCATCGCGCTCTGCCTTCGCTGCGGACAAACGGCGCACGGGCAGCGGCGCGGGCCGCAGTTCCTGGCTCACCGGCTCATGCCCCACGACCGCGGCCGCGACCATGCCCGATGCCTCGGACAACACGTGGAGCGACGAGCCTTGCGGCAACGTCGGAGCCGCGCCCTTCGGGAACGTGAGCAGCGCGACGTGCACGCCGGACTTCTGCAGCGCGGCGACGACCGTGGGATCGAAGTCGCCATACGGCTCCTGCGCCTGGATCTCCGTGTCGATCGTGGCGCGCGCGCGGTCCGCTTCCGCGGCGTTCTGCGCGAGCCCGCGGACTTCCTCGGTGAGCGCGAGCGCAGCCTCGGGCGAGAGGGCGCGCGCAGCGGCGGAGCCTTGCTGCTTGCCCTGGGCCGAGGCGAGCAAACCGATCGCCTGGTCCATGCCGTCCAGCTGCGCCTTCGCGGTGGCGAGATCGGCAGCGCCGCTGTCCTGCGGCGTCGACGACACATGAAGCACGCCCGCCTCGAACAGGCGCTGCACGAGCGCATCCGCGTCCCGCGCGGCAGCGATCGCCGCAACCTTGCGCATCGGGGCGATCATCGACTCGTCTCCTGCTCCACGGCACGACCCTTCGCGATCTTGCCGCGCGCCACGTCGAGCGTCATCGCGTCGCCGAGCGCGATGCGAATCTTGCGGATCGCGTCCTTGCACTCGGGGATCTTCACGCGCTCGAACAAGTTCACGCGCTGGTTCGTCACGCGCAACTCGGCCGCGAGCAGACGATGCTGCTCCGCGAGCACGCGACGTTCGCAGAACAGCCGCAGGATCTCGGCCATCAGGTCGAGCGCGTCGTCGTGCCACGGAGGCGAAGTCAGCAGCGGCGCCTCGGTCCGGTCGATCTCGACGGTGCGCAGCACCGGGATCGTGACGCCCGCGACGTTCTGCGACTCCACGCGCAGCGCCTTGACCGACAGCCACGGCGCGAAGTCGACGCCATCGGCAAACAAGGCGATCCAGCTCTCGCACCCGAGCACGAGTTCCCGCTCGCGACGTTCGCACTCCTCGAGCCGGTGCTCGACCAGGCGAACCTCCGCCTGCAGCTGCTGCTTCTTGAGCTGCAGCGTCGGCAGGTAGCGCTCGTAGCGCTTCAGCGCGTCGCGCTGCGCCTTGAGCTCGTTCTTGGTGTTCTTGACCTTCGCCATGGGAGACCCAGGTGGATCACTTCGCCTTCGGCCAGAACTTGTCGACGAGCTTCGACGGCACGCCCGCTTCCGCAGGTTCGAAGCACGCCGCCAGGATCTCCCACCCTTTGTCGAGGGCTTGCTCGAGCGGAACGTTGACCGAGAGGTCCATCATCTCGCGCTCGAACTTCTCGCCGTAGGACAGGAGCTTCTGGTCCCACGCGCTCATCTTGAAGCCCATCGACCGCTTCTCGCGCGCTTCCTTGCACGACGCGTAGAGCTGGATCATCACGTCCATGATCGTGCGATGGTCCTCGCGCGTCTTGCCGTTGACGAACTGCTTCAAGCGCGACAGCGAACCGAACGGCTCGATGCGGCCGTTGCGCAGGTAGTACTGGCCCTCGGTGATGTAGCCCGTGTTGTCCGGCACCGGATGGGTCACGTCGTCGCCCGGCATCGTCGTGACCGCGAGGATCGTGATCGAGCCAGCGCCCTGGAAGTCGACTGCCTTCTCGTAGCGCGCCGCAAGCTGGCTGTAGAGGTCGCCCGGGTAGCCGCGGTTGCTCGGGATCTGCTCCATCGTGATGGCGATCTCCTTGAGCGCGTCCGCGAAGTTCGTCATGTCCGTGAGCAGCACGAGCACCCGCTTCTTCTGCAGCGCGAACTGCTCGGCCACCGCGAGCGCCATGTCGGGGACCATGAGGCACTCGACCACCGGGTCGGCTGCCGTGTGCACGAACAGGACCGAGCGCGACAGCGCGCCCTTCTGCTCGAGCGTCTCCTTGAAGAACAGGTAGTCGTCGTACTTGAGGCCCATGCCGCCGAGCACGATCACGTCGACCTCGGCCTGCAGCGCGATGCGCGACAACAGCTGGTTGTAGGGCTCGCCGGCGGCCGAGAGGGTCGGCATGAGATAGAAGCGCTGGAAGACGAAGCCGATCC
>CAZEQF010000364.1:3638-4124 GCA_964514315.1 uncultured Singulisphaera sp.
AGAAGATCGGCAGCTTCTGCGACTCGACGAGCGTGTTGAACACGTCGATCATCGGGATGCCGGTGCGCACCATGCGGCGCGGGATGATGCGCTCGCTCGGGTTCACCGACGGGCCGGCGATCGGCACCATGTTCTGCGTGAGGCGCGGACCGTTGTCGCGCGGCGCGCCGCTGCCGGTGAACACGCGGCCCATCAGCGCGTCGGAGAACGACACTTCCATCGGCTTGCCGAGGAAGCGCACCTCCGCGTCCGTCGAGATGCCGCGCGCGCCGGCGAAGACCTGCAAGAACGCGCGGCCCGCTTCGAGGCGGATCACCTGCGCGAGCGAACTGCGCTGCTGCGCGGTGCCGGGCTGCGAGGTCACTTGCGCGAGCTCGCGATAGCTCACCTCGCTCGCCGCGACGGTGATGACGTTGCCGACGATCTGGTCGACCTTGGTGTAGACGGTCCTCACGACGCACCTGCCTTGCTCGCTGCGGGCTTCTT
>CAZEQF010000365.1:0-4117 GCA_964514315.1 uncultured Singulisphaera sp.
GCCTGCCGAAGACGCGCAGCGGCAAGATCATGCGCCGCATCCTGCGCAAGATCGCCGAGAGCCACTACGACCAGCTCGGCGACATCTCGACGCTCGCGGAACCGCAGGTGGTCGAGCTGATCGTCAAGGGCCACAAGGAAGGGAAGTAGTTCTCGGTCGCGCGATGCGCGCGCGTGCGTGGGTTCTCCGGAGCACGCGCCTCGTCGCGAAGGTTCGCAACCTTGCGCGAAGCTGCGTTCGCACGTCCGCGGCTGCGCTCGTATCGTCCCGCGCCATGTCGATGCGACTCTGCGCTGCGGCGTTCCTGTCGGTTCTCGTTCTTGTTTGCGGGCCTGCAGCGGCCCGCGCACAGGCGCCAGCTGATTCCGCTGCGTTCGTCGCGCAGCCTGCGCCGAAGCCCGCGGCCGAGCACTATCGGTCGTTGCGCGATGCGGTGCGCGCGGAGGTCGGCGACGGAGTCGTCGTGCTGCTCGGTGCGCGCAAGCCGGACGACATGGGCGCGTTCTGGCAGACGCAGGACTTCCTCTACCTGTCGGGCGTGAACGAGCCCGAGCTCGCGATGGTGCTTCGCGGCGGCGCGCAGGGCGAGGCGATCGACGAACTGCTCGTGCCGCCGTTCTCGCGCTTCACGGCGCAGTGGGAAGGCGAGCACCTCACGCCGGGCGAGGACTCGGCCAAGAAGAGCGGCTTCGCCGTCGTCTCGAACGTGCGCAACCTGACCGGTCGCCTCGAAGCCCTGCTGGCCAAGAAGGAGGGCGGGGCGCAGCCTGTGCTCTGGACGCTGACGCAGGCCGCTGTGCCATGGGGCGGCACGCCCGGCCAGACCGCGAGCGCGACCCAGGACCAGGTCGACGACGGCTACGACGGCCGCGGCACGCGCGAGCAGCAGTTCTGCGCGACGCTGAAGCAGCGCTTCCCCGGTCTCGAGATCAAGGACCTCGCGCCGGTGTTGCAGAAGATGCGCGCGAACAAGCGCGAAGCGGAGATCGCGCTGCTGCGTCGTTCGTCCGAAGTCGCGGCCGAAGGCATCGCCGCGGCGATGCGCGCCGTTCGCCCCGGCATGCGCGAATACGAACTCGCGGCCATCGCGCGTTGCGTGTTCTCGTTGCACGGCTGCGGCAAGGACGCATACGGCGCGATCGTCGGCGCGGGCAAGAACGGCTGCGTGCTGCACTACATGAAGTGCGACGCGGAGATCGCCGACGGCGACCTCGTCGTGATGGACTACGCGCCGACGCTGCACGGCTACGCGAGCGACGTGACGCGCACGTTCCCGAGCAACGGCGTGTTCTCCGGGCCGCAGCGGAAGCTCGTGCAGGACGTCTACGAGATCCAGCAGGCGCTGATCGCGGACGTGAAGCCCGGCGCGCGCCTGTCGCAACTCGGCCGCAAGTGCAGCGACATGCTCAAGGAGAAGGGCTACCGCAGCGACCACGGCCCGTGCCATCACGTCGGCCTCGCCGTGCACGATCCGTCGGTGGATGTGTTGCGGGCAGGCATGGTCATCACAGTCGAGCCGGGCGCCTACCTTCGCGACCAGCGCATGGGCTGCCGCATCGAAGACACGATCCTCGTCACCGAGACCGGCTTCGAGGTGCTGTCGAAGGGCTGCCCGAGCTCGCCCGACGAGATCGAAGCGTTCTTGAAGGCGCACGGGCCGTGGCAGTTGCCCGCGGTCGGCGGAGCCGCGAAGTGACCGAAGCTCGTCCGACGCGGCGCGCGTGGCTGCAGCGGCTTGTCGTTGCGATCGCGTTGCTCGTGTCGGCGCTCGCAGCGCAGCAGCCCGTTTCGTCGCGATCCGCCAACGAAGCGAATCGGCCCAACGTGCTGTTCGTCATCGCCGACGACCTCGGCTACGGCGAACTCGGTTGCTACGGGCAGCAGAAGATCGCCACGCCGTTCCTCGATCGCGTCGCGAACGAAGGCATGCGCTTCCTGCAGGCCTACTCCGGCGCGCCGGTCTGCGCGCCGGCGCGCTGCGTGCTGATGACCGGCAAGCACTCGGGCCGTGCCACGATCCGCGACAACCTCGAGCACAAGCCCGAGGGCCAGGAGCCGATCGCCAAGTCCGACCGCACGATCGCCGAGATGCTGCAGGCAAGCGGCTACGCGACCGGCTGCTTCGGCAAGTGGGGGCTCGGCTATACCGGCAGCGACGGCGACCCGCTGCGCCGCGGCTTCGATCGCTTCTTCGGCTACAACTGCCAACGCCACGCGCACGACCACTATCCGTCTTGGCTGTGGGACGACGGCGTGAAGAAGGAGCTGTCCGGCAACTCGAACGGCAAGGGGCCGATCTACGCGCAGGATGCGATCCTCGACGCAGCAGTCGCGTTCGTGGCGAAGAAGCGCGAGCAGCCGTTCTTCGCGTTCGTGCCGCTGACGTTGCCGCACCTCGCGCTGCAGGCGCCGGACGCCGCGCTCGCGCGCTACCGCGGAGCGTTCGACGAGACTCCCTACACGGGCAAGAGCTACCGGCCGCATGCGACGCCGCGCGCGTGCTATGCGGCGATGATCACGCATCTCGACGCGTGCGTGGGCCGCTTGCTCGCGGCGCTCGACGATGCAGGCATCGCGCAGGACACGATCGTCGTGTTCACGAGCGACAACGGCCCGACGCACCTCGCCGAGCAAGTCGACGCAGAGTTCTTCGGCAGCGCCGGCGGCCTGCGCGGACTCAAGGGCTCCGTGCACGAAGGCGGGATCCGCGTGCCGCTGCTGGTGCGCTGGCCTGCGGTGGTCGCAGCAGGCAAGAGCAGTGAGCACGTCACCTGCATGCAGGACTGGATGCCGACGTTCGCGGAGCTGTGCGCGGCGACGGCGCCCGAGGACACGGATGGCATCTCGCTCGCGCCGACGTTGCGCGGCGACGCGAAGGCGCAGCGCGCGCACGAAGAGTTGCTGTGGGACTTCCCTGGCTACGGCGGCCAGCTCGCGTTGCGCGCAGGCAAGTGGAAGGCGGTCGTCAAGAACCTGCGCAAGGACCCCGCCGCGAAGGTCGAGCTCTACGACCTCGAACAGGACCCCGCGGAGTCGCGCGATCTCGCAGCCGAGCAGCCCGAGCGCGCAAAGCAGATGCGCGAACGCATGACGGCGTTGCGCACCGAGCCTGCCTACGACGCGTTCCGCTTCGGCGACTATTCGCCGCGCTGACGCGATGCGCCGCGCTGACGTGCCGCGTGCGCGTCAGCTCTTGCGCCAGTCGAGCGCGATCGTCTCGCTGAGGAACTCGTTGCCGACGGACTTCAGCACGCGCACGCCGGGCTGCGCGCCTTCTGCGTGCGACTGCGCGAACACCTGGATCACGTTGTCGAAGCCCGTGAGGTAGGGCGACGGATCGAACGAACTGCCTTGCTGTGTCGCGTCCGGCGGCATCACGTCGATCAGCAGCGGCGTCACTTCGCGGTAGCGCAGCATGTCGAGCAAGGCCGCGATGAGGAACTTCTGCTCCGTGATCAGCGGGAAGCGGTCCTGCAGCCGCGCGATGTTGTCGAACGCGAAGCGACGAACCGGACGATCGCCTTCGTTGCCGTGGCCGCCTTGCACGAGGCGCAGCAGGTCCCACGTGAACTTGCCCGACGAGATGAACTCGGGGTGCAGGTAGAGCACTCGGAAGTCGGGATGGAACGTGCCGTCAGGCAGCAGGCATCGCGCGCGCAGCGACTCCTCGCGCATGCAGATCGTGCGGATCGCGTCGCGGTCCTCGCGCGTCGACACGAGCAGCGCGCGTTCGCCGCGTTCGAGCCCGGCGGCGAGGAAGCGCAGCGCGAGGAACGTCGCGCGCATGCTCGGCTCGCACAGCAGGACCGTGGACGACAGCTCTGCAGGACCCGTGCCGCCGACGAACGCGCGGTTGAGGTCCGGGTGCCCGAGGTCGATCGGCGTGTCGCCGCGCTTGGGCACCGTGAACTCCGCCTGGTCGCGCGCCATCGACAGCTGCGCCGCGACCGACGGATACACGTGCAGGCCCGGGCCGCGTTCGTTGCGCGCGCCGAGGTAGACGTCGCGCGTGATGCCGCGTCCGGCGATCGAGAAGTGGTGGACGCCTCGGTAGTAGTACTGATGCCGCGCCTTCAGGATCTCGAGCGCGCGCACCTTGAAGTCGGTCGCTTCCTCG
>CAZEQF010000366.1:0-3636 GCA_964514315.1 uncultured Singulisphaera sp.
AAGTTCAAATCTTCTCGCTCCGACCATTCTTCCCCGCGTCGCGTAGAGAGCCCTGTCCCGGGCCCACCGACGCGCGCCGGGTGCAGCCACCTCGACCTGCCGTGGCTCGGAATGCGACCTGCCCGCCGACCTGTCGTCGGCAAGGCTCCTGAGCCATGGCCAACTCGTCCTGGGTCTGCTTCGAATGCCGGCTCGCAGTGCGGCGGCCGACGCAGCACATTGGCGACGTGACGTGTCCCGAATGCGGAGTCGCGTGTTGGCCGCTCGGCTACAAGACCCCGGTGCCTGCGAAGCGCGATGTGGGAGCGTGGCGCAACCTGCTCACAGCGGAGACCGAGAAGAAGCAGCAACGCGCGACTGATGCCGCCGCGGCGCGTGTGCGATCGCACCATGCGTTGGAGCAGGAGATCCGGCGGCTGGAGGCGATGCCTGAGAATGCCGGGCGAGCGAAGGCCATCAGGGCGCTGCGGCGGAGGTTGGGCGGTGGGTGAGTTCGTGTCTCCGGTCGTGCCGGTTCGCGTGGTTTGTCTGCATGTCCCGCGCGCGCGGGGGGAAAGTCACTTCGCTTCGTTCCGCAGTGTCTGCTTCCGCTCGTAGTCCACGACTTCGTCTTCGAAGCACCCGATCTCGCGCAGCATGCGCACACGCAGCGGCAGCGACTCGATGCGCAGCGTCGGCGCGCGACGGCCTTCGTTGGGAGTAAGCGTCGCGGTCGCGCCATCGACCGTGAATGTCTGCTGCGCCTGCGCCGCGTCGGTCGTCGCTGCTGATTGCGCAGCGGGCGTCGCGATGCGTTGCAGCGCGGCGAGCGCTTTGGGTTGGTGCTTCTTCCGCATGATGTCCTTGACGAACACCTGCGTCGGCTTCGGCGGGTCTGGCGGAACGGAGCGACGGTCGGGCACCACCAGCCTCGACTTGGTTGCCCGGTCGTAGGGGTTCATCTCCTGGAGCGTGCCGCTCCAGTAATCCGCGCCGTCCCTGCCGCGGAGCCGGGCCTGTCGGTCGTGGAACCAGCAGTCGATCGGGAACCTCGAGCCCTCATACCAGCCCCAGATCCTGCGATCCAACTCACCGCCGCGGCACACGTGATTCCATTCGCGATACGACATGCTGATCGCGCCCTCGGCGTCGTCATTGCCCCAGAGACTGAGAAGTCGGATCCATCGAATCGGCATTGCTTGCGTCTCCTTCCCGCAGCGCTCGCGAGATCCACCGGATGCCATCCAACCGGCGCGCGCCTCGGACCACAGTTAGCAAAACGACCCGGCTTCAGGCCCGCAAGCACCGCACGCGGATCGCCTCCGCGAGGCCCTCGCCCCGCATTCCGCCACGGAGCATCGTCGCTCCGTTGCAGCTCCGGCGACGCGTTCGCGCCAACGGCCCCGCTCCGCCGATCGGCATTCCCTCCCGCCCGCGGTATCTTGCCGCGGCGCAGCGCCTGAGTGTGGTGCGCACTGCCCGGCTGTTCTCCCAGGAACGACCGGGCGGCAACTCCGGGCAGGCGGCGGCGCGCCGCCAGTCCATGCGGCGGCCTTCGTGGTGCGGCGGCATGGCGGTCCCGGGGCGCTCGGCAGCGCTTTCCCTCACCTCGCCACAGACGAACGCGTGCAATGAACTCCAACCAACTCTCGAAGTCGACGCGTCGCCTGATGGCGTCGTGGAGCGAGTCGCTCGACCTTCGCGCCATCGCCGCCGAGCACGGTTCGCCGCTCTACCTGCATCACCCGGAGACGCTGCGCAGCGCCTTCGACGATTATGCGTCGATCGTGGGTGCCGCGGGCGTGCGCTATCCGGTGAAGGCCAACCCGTCGACGCTGGTGCTCGAGGCGATCGCGGGGTGGGGCGGCGGCGCGGACTGCGCGTCGCGGCCCGAAGTGCACGCGGCGTTGGCTGCCGGCATCCCGATGGATCGCATCAGCTACAACACGCCGGCGCCGAGCATCGACTACGCCGTGTGGTTGTTGCAGCGCGGCGCCACGGTGGTCGCCGACAGCCCGGAGATCCTGGGCGCGATCGAGCACGGCATGCAGGGCAGCGCGATGAAGGGCCGGCTCTTCGTCCGCGTCAATCCTGGCCAGCTGCCGGGCTACCTCGCGAAGGGCGAACACCAGCGCTACACGGCGCACGGCGACGCGCGTTCGCAGTTTGGCATTCCGTCGGAGGACCTGCTTCAGGTCCTCGCCTCGACGCGATTGCCCGTGACCGGTCTGCATGTCCACGTCGGCACGATGATGGACAACCTCGCGGCGTTCGTGGACGGGCTCGACTTCCTGCACGCGTTGGCGGATCGCATCCATGCGGAGACGCACCATCGGCCGAACGCGATCAACCTCGGCGGCGGGCTCGGCCTGCCGCATGACCGCACGCAGTCGCATCCGACGATCCGCGCGTTCGGCCAGGCGCTGAAGGGCCATCTGCGCGCGGGGTTCTGCTACGAAGTGGAGCCAGGCAACTCGCTGGTCGGCGACTCGTTCGCGCTGTTGACGCGGCTGTCCGCGGTCAAGCATGCGCGCGGTCGCGTGTGGGGCATCTGCGACGTCGGCACCGACCAGCTGGTCAAGCACACGGTCGCCAACTGGCGCCACGAGATCGTCGACGAGAACCACCGCCCGCTGCCTGCCGACGGTCCCGATGCGCTCGCCGGGCCGCTGTGCTTTGCCGGCGACATCCTGTTGCCGGCGACGCGGCTCGACGGCGCGAAGGCCGGCGACCCGTTGTTGATCCGCCACGCAGGCGCCTACTGCGAAGCGATCGCGAGCCGATTCAACGGTCGCCTCGGGCCGGCGACGGTCGTCGTCGACGGCGATCGTGTCGTCCGCGTGCATCGGCGCAGCGAAGACCCGTTCTATGCCTCGGACGCCGCATCGATGCGCCCGATCCCGGCGGCAAAGGAGTCGGAGGTTGCGTTCCCGGTCGTTCCGCAGCACATCGCGGCGCTGCAGAGCGCCTACATGCACCGGCAGGCGCAAGAAGACGTCTACTCGATCTCGGGCGCGCGCCGCATCGCAGCGCGCACCTACGAATTCGACATCGACATCGACGCGCCGTGCGGCTTCGTCGGCATGCCGTTGGCGGTCCGCATCCTTGGCGACGCTTCGATCATCGCGATCGGGCTCGAACTCGGCTGGGAGACGAAGCGCGGCGCGGTGATGGCCAGCCGGCTGACGCTCAGTTGCGAAGGGCCGCTGCCAAGCAAGGGGCGGCTCTCCTGTCGCGTGTGCGTGACGGCGATGAGCCCGTCGGGCCGAGCCGGAACGAGCCTTGCGGGCGCGGTGCGCTTCGAACTCGGCGACGGTCCGGCGATCCACGGCACCGCGCAGGTCTCGGCGCCTGCGGAGTGAGGTCGAGAGGAGTGAGCTGGTATCCGCTGCGGCGCATGTGTCGCGGTGCGCGGAGGCAGGGTGGGAAGGTGTAGGCGAGACGGCAATCGCCCGATGGCATGGGGATTTCGTCACAGAAGTGGCTGGCGGCGATTCGGAAGGGACCAAGCGGCGGGTGTTTGCTCGCTGGCTTGCTGACGGCCACTTCCGCAACGGATCCATGCCTCGCCAACTCCTCCTCTACGTCCTTTTCTTCCTTCTCCTTGCCGCGTTGCCAGATGCGAAAGCGCAGCAGGCCGCGTTCTACGTGAACGGC
>CAZEQF010000366.1:3646-4110 GCA_964514315.1 uncultured Singulisphaera sp.
GATCAGTCCCGCGCTATCTGGCCCTCGTGCCCCGCCGACGGCTGGCATTCCGGCTGCGGGGCCCGTTGGCTGGAATCCTGGTGCTGCTCCGGCCCCCGTCGGCTGGCGGACGATCCAATACGCGATCACCCAGGTGCAGGCCTGGATGGCGGCCGCTGCGCCGACGGTGCCCACGGCTCGCATCTACATCCAGAGTGGTCAGGTCTACTCGCCTGGCACGAATGGTGAGGTGTTTCCGATCACGATGGAGCCATCGATCGAGCTGATTAGCTCCTCGATGAGCCAAGCAGCCATGCCGAGCTTCTTGGTGCCCGCCGGCGCGACGGCGATCACGTTCCCGTCCAACAAGTCGTTCTTCTACCGGTTCTTCACCGCAGCCACGCCCCCCGTCCGCTTCTCCAACTCCGGCCTGCGATACCTGCAGTTCGTGGGCCTTCACAAGCGGGCGCACGATCCCGCGGGCG
>CAZEQF010000367.1:0-4101 GCA_964514315.1 uncultured Singulisphaera sp.
GCACCGAGCCCTTCCCATGCACGACTTCCGTCTCTTCCGTTTCGGCGCTGTAGGCGAGGAACGTCCCGCGGTGCTCATGGCCGACGGCCGCGCGCTCGATTGCTCGACCTTCGGCGAGGACTGGGGCCCTGCGTTCTTCGCGCGCGAAGGCCTCACGCGGCTCGCCACGTTCCTGCGCACGCGCGACGACTTGCCGCGCGTGCCAGCCGGCGCGCGCCGCGGCCCGTGCCTGCAACGGCCGGGCAAGCTGATCTGCATCGGCCTCAACTACAAGGACCACGCGCGCGAGACCGGCGCGAAGCTGCCGACCGAGCCCGTCGTGTTCTTCAAGGCGACGACGGCGATCACCGGTCCGGACGACGAACTCGTGATCCCGAAGGGGAGCGAGAAGACGGACTGGGAAGTGGAGCTGCTCGTCGTGATCGGCAAGACCGCGCAGTATGTCGACGAGGCAGACGCCCTCGACCACGTCGCGGGCTACGCGTTGCACAACGACTACAGCGAGCGCCACTGGCAGCTCGAGCGCGGCGGCCAGTGGGTCAAGGGCAAGAGCTTCGACACCTACGCGCCGATCGGGCCGTGGTTCGTTCCCGCTTCGCTGGTGCGCGACCCGCAGGACCTGTCGTTGTGGCTCGACGTGAACGGCGTGCGCCGGCAGCAGTCGAACACGCGCGAGATGGCGTTCACGGTGCGGCAGCTCGTGAGCTACCTGTCGCAGTGCATGACGCTGGAGCCGGGCGACATGATCAGCACGGGCACGCCCGCGGGCGTCGGCCTCGGTTGCAACCCGCCCGAGTACCTGAAGGCTGGCGACGTGGTCACGCTCGGCATCGACGGGCTCGGCGAACAGCGCCAGCGCTGCGTCGCGTGGAGCCCGCGGAGCGGAGCGCCTTCGTGACGCACGCGCCGATGCGCTTCGGCCAACGGCTCGGGCTCTTGCCCGATCGCCATGCGGACTACGTGCGCCACCACGCGCGCATCTGGCCGGAGATCGAGTCGGCGATCCGCGAGGCCGGCATCCGCAACTACTCGATCTTCTGCCTGCGCACCGGTTCGTCTGCTGCGAACGGCGGCGACGAACTGTTCGGCTACTACGAGTACGTCGGCCCGCCTTCGGAATACGAAGCGCGCATGAAACGCCTCGCCGAGGCCCCGCGCATGCGCGAATGGTGGGACCTCATGGAGGCCATGCAGATCCCCCACCCACGGCGCGCGCACGGCGCGTGGTGGGCGTCGATGGACGAGGTCTTCCACCAGGATTGAGCCGCGCTGCGCGGCCTGCACTTCCACGCACCCACGGATTCCCGCGAACGCACGAAACGCAATGCGCATCACCAAGGTCGACACCCAGCTTCTCCGCGTCCCGCTCCAGCAGCGCACGATCACCGACAGCCAGTCCACCGTCACGCACGTCGAGTTCCTGCAGGTCGTGCTCGAGACCGACGCGGGCATCACGGGCTACGGCATGAACTGGAGCTACACGCCGGGACTCGTCGCGGCGCAGGTCATGGTGCAGCAGAACTACGCGCCGCTGCTGCTGGGCAAAGACCCGGCGATGCGCAAGACGATCATCAAGGACTGCTTCTTCTCCAACCACTTCATCGGCCGCGTCGGCGCCGCGCGCGTCGGCATCGCCGCCGTCGAATACGCGTTGTGGGATCTCGTCTGCAAGGAGGCAGGCAAGCCGCTGTGGAAGTACCTCGGCGCGTGCCGCGACACGGTGAAGGCCTACAGCACCGACGGCGGTTGGCTCTCGTGGAGCCTCGACGACCTGTTGCGCGACTGCCATCGCCTGATCGAGCGCGGCTTCGACGCGGTCAAGATCAAGCTCGGTCGCCCCGACCCGCGCGAGGACCTGCATCGCATCGCGACCGTCCGCAAGTCGATCGGCGACAAGGTGGACATCATGACCGACGTCAACTGCGCGTGGACGCTTGCCACGGCGAAGCAATACGGCTCGCGCCTCAAGGACTTCGACGTGAAGTGGCTCGAGGAGCCGATGAAGCCCGAGGACGTGACGATGCATGCGGAACTCGCGCATGCGATCGAGACGCCGATCGCGGTCGGCGAGACGATCTTCACGCGCGAAGCGTTCCGCGACTACATCGCCGCCGGCGCCGTGCACTACGTCCAGGCGGACTCGACGAAGCTGATGGGCATCGACGAGTGGCTCGAAGTGGCCGCGCTCGCGGCGAGCTACAACCTGCCGGTGATCCCGCACACGAACGTGCAGCACAAGCTGCACGTGCAGCTCGCGGCGGCGACGCCCAACTGCGTGATGGTCGAGAACTGCTACGAGTCGATCAACGACATGTGGCACGAGCCGATCCACGTGAAGAACGGCCACTACGAGCTGCCGCAGGAGCCCGGCGTCGGGTTGCGCATCCAGCAGCGCTACATCGATTCGTGCCGCATCGGTTGAGGCGCGCGGGCCTGTGATGCGGATCGACAGCCACCAGCACTTCTGGCGCTACACGGAGCAGGACTACGCCTGGATCGACGAGTCGATGGGCGTGCTGCGCCGCGACTTCTTGCCGGACGACCTGAAGCCCCTGCTCGACGCGGCAGGCATCGCCGGCTGTGTCGCCGTGCAGGCGCAGGAGACGCACGCGGAGACTCGCTGGCTGCTCGAGCTCGCGGACCGGCATCCGTGGATTTTCGGCGTGGTCGGCTGGGTCGATCCGGAGTCTCCGCGCATCGAGGCGGACCTCGACGCCATCGCCCACCCGCGGCTCGTCGGCGTGCGCGCCGTGCTCCAGGCGAAGCCCGACGCCTGCATGGGCACGCCTGCGTTTGCCGCGGGCATGCGCTCCATCGGCCGACGCGGCCTGGTCTACGACGTGCTGGTCCACGCACGCCAGCTGCGCGCCGCGATCGGCCTCTGCCGCGCGTTCCCGGAGCAGGCCTTCGTGCTCGACCACTTCGGCAAGCCGGACGTTCGTGGAGGCGGCCTCACGACGTGGGAGCGGGACGTGCGCGAACTCGCCGCGATGCCCAACGTCTGCTGCAAGGTCTCGGGGCTCGCGACCGAGGCGGACTGGGCTGCATGGACGGAATCGGACCTGCGTCGCTACTTCGACGTGGCGGCCGATGGTTTCGGGCCTCGTCGACTGCTGTTCGGTTCCGACTGGCCCGTGGCCCTGTGCGCCATCGGCTACCAGCGCTGGCGGGACGCCGTCGCGGGTTGGACAGGCGCCTGGTCCGCGGGCGAGCGCGAGGCCCTGCTGGGCGGCAACGCCGCCCGCATCTACCGCCTCGGCTGAGGCCAAAACTGGCCGGTTTTGGGGTCCGAGTCGGGCCTGTTGGGGTGGCTCGTGGCGCGGTCGGGAAAGGAGCCCGGGGCCTCCCACGCTGCGCCGCTTTTGCGAAATCGTTGTGATTCCAGAGGTTGCGCGGCGGGGCTCCCAACTAGGGCACTTTCGCAACCTTTGGGCTTGCACGCACCGCTGAGCCGCAATAGGTAGTGCCCCTCTGCGGTTGGCCGACGGTTCAAACCCTCGGCGGCACGCTCGGTCCGAAGGGGCCGGGCGAGGCTGGTCAGCCGGCGCAGGGCCTGTTCCGGCTCGGTCAAGTCGGGTCAGGTTCCCCGGTCCCGGGGCGGTTTCCCTCTCCGACGCTCCCCTCCCGGAGCGTTCCGTCGCCAAGCACCTCCCTCCCGCGTCTGCGGTTCTCGGAAGAGGTGTCGTCGCGTCGGGAGGTCGCCGCAACGTGGTCGGGGAAACGCATCGTTCTAGGGCCCCCGATTCCCCGGGGTCCCGGATTCATCCGGTCAGGAGCCATCCCAGCGAGTCGTAGCTCGCCACGGGAGTTCGAAATCACCATGCAGCGCAGCCGGTGTGCCCATCACCGGCTCACAAGTACGACTGCCGCCGCGGCGGCAGCATCTGGAGGAGGCAAGGCGTGAAGATCCAACGGCGGTTCACCAAGCAAGGTAGCTCTCCCTACGAGGGCATCGCGTTCCAGAAGCGTTCCAGCGAGATCCGGAATCCCAACGGTTCCCTCGTGTTCGAAGCGCGCGACATCGACGTGCCGGCCCACTGGAGCCAGGTCGCGGTCGACATCCTCGCGCAGAAGTACTTCCGCAAGGCGATGGTCCCGCTG
>CAZEQF010000368.1:0-4099 GCA_964514315.1 uncultured Singulisphaera sp.
TGCCTGTGGGAGGCGCAGTTCGGCGACTTCTGCAACGGCGCGCAGATCCAGATCGACCAGTTCCTCGCCGCCGGCGAAGCGAAGTGGTCGCAGCAGTCGAACCTCGTGATGCTGTTGCCGCACGGCTATGAGGGCCAGGGCCCCGAGCACAGCTCGGCGCGCCTCGAGCGCTTCCTGCAGCTCTGCGCCGAGCAGAACCTGCGCGTCGCCAATCCGTCGACTGCAAGCAGCTACTACCACCTGCTCCGTCGGCAGGCGATCGACGCGGACCGCAAGCCGCTGATCGTCATGACGCCGAAGAGCCTGCTGCGCATGAAGGAAGCGGGCTCGCCCGCCGCCGAGCTGTCGCAGACGGGCTTCCAGCCGGTGCGCGACGACGCGATGTTCGCCCCGGGCGGCCGCGATGCTTCGAAGGTGCGGCGCGTGGTCGCGTGCAGCGGCAAGGTCTACTACGACCTCGAGGAAGCGCGCGGCGACCGCGACGACGTCGCGATCGTGCGCCTCGAGCTGCTGTATCCGTTCCCGGAGACGCCGCTGCAGGAACTGCGCGCCAAGTATGGCCGCGCGCAGTGGGTGTTCTGCCAGGAGGAGCCGCAGAACATGGGCGCGTGGACGTTCGTGCGCGACCTGTTCCCGTGGTCGGGCCACGCAGTCCGTCCCGCGGCCGCGAGCCCTGCGACCGGATCGCTGCAGCGCCACAAGCAGGAACAGCAGGACCTCGTGCAGCGCGCGCTGGCTCTCTGAAGCCGCGCGCTGCACGCGCGAACCGCGTGCGCTGCGAGCCTCGGGGCTCGCTAGCCCTTCGGCTCGACCTTGAGCCTGCGCACCTTGCGCGGCTCCGTGCGGATCTCGAGCCCGCAGTCCTTCAGCGCCGCTGCGAACGACACCGGGTCCCCGTGCGTCCATTGCAGCTTGAAGTCGAACTCGCCCTGCAGCCCTGTCTCGTCGAGCAGTTCCTTGCCGGAGCCGAACGATCCCAGCACCTGCGCGATGCTCGCCATGTCGACCTTCGTGTAGTCGATGCTGCCGCGACGCGCCATGCCGTCCGACTCGGCTGCGGTCGACGGCACGAGGCCCTTCTGTTCGGAGCCGGCAATGCGCACGAGCACCTGCGTCGGCTCCTCGATTTCGATCCACTCGGCGCGGAACGCGAACAGCCGTTCGAGCTGCTCGCGCAGCATCGCGCGTGCGGTCTCGGGCCGGTCGTCCGGCGCCTTGATGGACACCTGGAAGCGCTGCTCGTCGTGCTCGTAGTCAGGATGCGTGCTCTGCACCTGGTACCACTCGGCGTCGAACGCGAGCTGCAGCAGGGCGGCGAAGGCGACTCCGTCTGCGGTGATGCGGCCGTGGCCTGGCGGGAAGCGCGAACCGCCGGACGCCGCGGTCGAGCGGCGAATGACCGCGTGCGCCAGCGACGACGCGGCGTCGAGCCCGTCCTTCCGTTCGTCCCATTCGAGGTCGCACGGCAGCATGCGCACGGAATCGAGAGCGACCGGCTTTCCGGCCGCCAACCGCTGCAGCGCTGCTGCGTCGACATCTTCGATCCGCGGGAGCGCGGCGACCTTGCCGTTGCCGTCGATCAGCACCGCGCGCGGAAGCACGCGCACTGCGTAGGCTCGGAAGGTCGCCCCGTCCTTGTCGATCGCGACGCGGGAATGCAACGGACGTTTGGCCAGCAGCGGCTCGCACTTGCTGCGGGCCTCCGCGGTGATGGAGACGATCGTCAGCGGCAGCTCCTTGGTTGCGGCGACGAGTTCGTTGACGCGGCCGAACTCGGCAAGACACGAGCCGCACCACGGCGCCCAGAACACCAGCATGCACGCGCGGCCTTTGCCGACTTCGTAGCCAGCTGCGCCGACGAGCCACTCGCTCACTGCGAGTGCGGGCGCTGCGTCGCCGACCGATGGACCCGGGTTGCCCTCGGCAGGAGCTTGCGCCGACAGGGCAGCGAGGAAGGGCAGCGAGCGCAGGACAGCGAGTCGGTGATGCATGCGTGGGGCTCGGGGTATGCGAGGGCTCGCGACGTTTCGTAACCGTTCGCTGGAGAAGTTGTGAGCCGCGCGTTGCGAGCTTGCGCCGTGGGGCTTGTGGATCCCTGATCGCGTGCTTTTGATGCTGTGGCGCAATCTTTGGAGGCGCAATCCATGGAAGGGATAGGGACTCGCCGCCGGTCGCTTCGTTCGCTCCTGGTCGCAATCGCCGTAGGCCTTGGGGCAATGTCTGTCTGGTTCCTGTTGGCTGGAGCCGGCGCTGAGCGCGTGTCGGAGCAGATCGCCGACTTGCGAACGGAAGCACGGGAGACGGGAACGCAGGTCGCGAGCGCGGGCGCATCCGAGGATGCGAGGACGTCCGCCGAGAGTGCCGTAGTCGACCTGGACAAGTCCAAGGCGAGCACCGTCGTGCTCGAAGGCGTGTTGCGGACGCGGACCGGGGAAAGTCCTGGGCGTTGCACAATGATCGTGAACCACCCGCATCGAGATCATCTCGATGCGGTCGATCGCGGCCGTGCCAGCGTGCAGCATTTCCCCGACAAGCAGGGACGCTTCGCAATCGCGCTGTCCTCGCCTCCGTTCGTCGACACGGCGGTCGTGACCGTCACCGGTGGGCCGGAAGGGGACTCGACCCTGTTCCATTCCGTCGTCGGCATCGGTTCGGGCCACGCGATCGAGGTGCTTTCGCCAGCCGAGATCCGGCAGGCGGCCATTCGAGGTCGGCTCCTGATCGAAGGAAACCCGGTGGCGGGTGGCGACATGGTCCTGCGCAGCGCTTCCGGCCGTCCCCTGAGCGTGCAGTGGGGGTTCGCTGGCGTGGAACTCGATGTGCATCTCCGCCGATTGCGGGAGGACCTCGATCGGGTTGTCGGGCCGGTGCGGCTGTTCCTGCAGGACGATACCGGGCTGCACTGGGAACAGGAGTTCGCGACGGTTGCCGTGTTTCGCGATGCGCTGCAGATGGGGATCCCGGTGGCGGCCAAGAACGTGACGCTCGAGTTCGACGCAGTCGGCCGCCAGATCGACGGACTGCGGCTAGGGTCGTGTCGCAATGACGACTTTGCGAAGGATCGCGTGGTCTCGGGCGCGAAGTCGATCGTGCGGCTCGCGCCGGGCCGCTACTTCTTCGAACTCGTCTGTGACAACGGTGCCGCGCACGGCGTCGGCAGCTTTGCTTTCGACGGCTCTGCCGCATCGATTCGACTTGCATGCGATGCGTGGGAACCTGGTCCAGCTTGCGTCGACGTCATGGTGCGCGGCTCGGATGCTCGGGGGATCGCGAAGGCCTCCGTGCGAATGCGCAGGCGATCCGAGTCGGGCGATGCGCTGCCGACGGTGGTTCACGAACAATCGACCGACGAAAGCGGGTTGGCGCGGGTGGCAGGACTGTCCGCTGGTGCCTACGACCTCGAGGTCGCGCACGAAGAGCATGCTCGCCAGAGCATGCGCATTCGCGTTGCTGGCGCGCCCGAACCGCAGCTCGCCGAGGTCACGATGCAGCAAGGATCCACCGTTCTGCTGGACTTCGTGCAGTCTCGCGGCCAGATGGCCACGCGTGCCAGCGGCATTGCCTACCGACCACTCGGACGTGCGTGGTGGACGCCTGTGGAGGTTGGGCCGGGCTCGGACCTGGTCGCGGAAGGCGTTCCGACGGGCGAAGCGGAGTTCCTCGCGGTTGCCGACGCACATTGCGGCGTCGCTCCGTGCGCAGTCCAGGGGCCGCGATGCCGGGCCTCGATCGTGCTCGAGGACGTGCAGATGCGGACGGTTCGGCTCGTCGACGAACGAGGCGCGGCGGCACAGCAGGTGACCGCGACGCTGGAACTCCCAGGCGCCAGCGGGGATTGGCCTGTCCACGTCTGGCCGATGGAGGCAGACGGCAAGGTCGCATACTTCACGCTCGGGATCGACGGCGAGAAGTTCGTCGTGCGCCACATCGGACGGACCGCGATGGCCTTGGACCCCAAGTTCGTCCCTGACGTGCTGACGGTCGTTGGCGGAGGCGTTCCGGCCAGCAAGTAGCTGGGCCGATTCGCTGAGGGTTGCGCGGGCGCCGGCGGCCCGAGGCCTTCAGCCCTTGAGGTCGGTGTGCATGCGTAACCGGTGAT
>CAZEQF010000369.1:0-4074 GCA_964514315.1 uncultured Singulisphaera sp.
GGCTCGATCCGTGGAAGGACCTCGTCGAGGACATGTGTCAGAGCCTGCAGCGCACGCAGCTCGGCGCCGAGGAGGCCGAGTCACCGGCGTCCAAGTTCGGCAACCAAGAGTTCCGCGACGCAGTGCGCAAGAAGCTCGTGAAGGGTTGGCGCGCGTTCGACACCGAGCACTTCATCTTCGTGACGAACAGCAAGGATTCGGCGCTGATCCAACAGATCCTCGTCGACCTTGAGTTGATGCGGCTCAACTACATCGAGCGCTTCCCGCCGGTCGCCGGCGTGAACCTCGACGAAGTCATCTCGGCCGTGCGCTTCTGCTCGACCTACGATGACTACGAGGCCTATGGCGGGCCTGCGGGAACAGGCGGCTATTGGAACTTCGTCGACGAAGAGCTCGTGCTCGTCGACATGCAGACGCTCGACCCGCGCGCCTACAAGAAGAACCCGAGCCTCAAGGACATCCAGGTGCTCGACATCCTCTACCACGAGGCGATGCACCAGTACTTCTTCTACGCCAACGGCAACCTCGCGCCGGCGTCGTGGTTCAACGAAGGCTATGGCGAAGTGTTCGCGGGCGCGGTGCCGGACCGACGCAAGAACGAGATCCGCAAGATCGACAAGAACAAGTTCCGCCTCGCGGTGATCAAGCAGGCGCAGAAGAGCGGCAACTGGCCGGATCTGCAGCGGCTGTTGCGCATGACGCAGCAGGAGTTCTACGGCCAGGGCGTGTTGCTCAACTACGCGTTCGGCTGGGCGTTCTGCTTCTTCCTCGACGAGCAGAAGAAGGATCCGAAGGGCAACAAGCAGTGGGCTGCGATCCCGGAGCTCTACCTGCAGAACCTGCGCAAGGCGACGCAGCAGAAGAAGGAGCAGCTCAAGGTCGACGACAACGACAAGAAGTGGCTCTTGCCGCTGCAGGACGAACTGCAGAAGGCTGCCTACGAGGCGACGTTCAAGGGCATGGACCTCGGCGCGCTGCAGAAGGCGTGGATCGACGAGATGAAGAGCTGGCGGCGCTGAAGCCGCATCCGCGCTGCGTTCACTGCTTCTGCGGCGTCTGCCGTTCCGCGGCCTCGAGCGCTTCGATGCACGCGCGACGGATCGCTTCGCCCATGCGGCGCTTCTCGTCCTTGCTCTCGCGCAGCGTCGCGTAGCCCTCTGGCGTCTTCGTCGCGCGCTCGTCGAGTTGCGCGATCAGTTCGCTGCGATCCGACTCGGTGAGCCGTTTGCCGAACTCCGCAGCATCGTGCCCGCACTCGGCCCACAGCAGGTGCATGCGGTCGACGAGCGGCTGGTAGGTGGGGTCGAGCTGCGGTTCGGCGGCGACGAAGGCCGCTGCGGCCGCTTCGCACAGCGTGCGGTATTCGCGGTGCTTCTTCATCGCCGCGCGGATCTGGTCGTAGAGCCGGTCGCGGCGGCGCCCTTCGGGGATCGGGCTCACGAACGAGTCGGTCTGCAGGATCGTGCGCGCGAATGCGATCGCGTCGACGTCGGGGACTTCGACGACACGGCCCGAGTACCACGCTTCGTAGAGCGTCACAGGCTCGAACACGCGGCCGTCGCGATCGGCGTAGAGATGTTCGCAGAACGCAGCGACGTCGCGCTGGTCGCCGTCGCGGTCGAGGATCGCAAGCAGTCGCGCGACCGCGCGGTCGGCAGACGGTGGATAGCCGGATGCGAGGTTGGCGAACCGTTCGCGGGCAAGCGGCGTCGCCTCGCGCTGCGCGGCTTCGCCGTGGAACCAGTCGTAGACCGCGAACGGCTCGAGATCGCGCAAGAGTCGGACGTGCGGGAACTCGGCGCGGACCTTCTCGGCGCGCGGGTCGGACGCCGGGATGCGCACGCGCGTCTTCGCCACCGGCGCGAAGACCTTCTCGTCGTGGTGGACGCGCCTCTGCAGCGGCGGCAATGCGTCGCCGCCTGCGCCGAACGACTCGGCGCGCGCGAGCGACGCATCCTGGATCGCGGCCACGCGGCGCAGGGTGTCGGCGAGCGCCGCATCCTGCTGGGCCGCGGAGAGCGCGTCGAAGCGCTTCTGCAGTTGCGTCGGCGTCGGCGCGTCCTGCGCGTTCGCGATGGCGCAGCACGCGGTCATCGCGAGCGATGCGAGCAACGCGACCGGGGCGTGCATCGCGCGATGTGCCGGCAGGCGCATGGTGGGGCTGCGGCTCCGCCTCAGCGGCGCCGCACTTCGCGCACGCTCGTCATCGGGAACGCGCGCACCGCCCCTTGCGCGTCGCGGACCTTGACCCATTCACCGAGGCCCGCGAGCAGCGAGCCTTCGACCGGCTCCGCGACATCGCGGAGGAACACGAAGACGCCGGCGCCCGCCGTGAACGTCTCGTCGCTGCGACCGCGCGTGGGCGCGGGCTGGTCCTTCGCGGCGCGTTCGCTCGCGGGCAGGCGGTGTTCTTGCTTGCCGCGCGAGAACGTCGACTGCGGATCGTCGTCGCCCTCGCTCTTCAGCGTCACCGTGACGGGGTAGTGGTCGCTGTAGGTCTTGCGCCACGTCTCCTTGTCCGGTTGCGCGGCTTCGCCGTGCGCGTCGAACGTCTCGGGCAGCACTTCGAGGAAGCGCGGCGACGGCGCGATCTGGTCGATCGGATCGTCGAAATGCATGATCGTCGGCTCTGCGCGGACCTGCTTCAGGTAGCGGGCGGCGCCCGACGACTCGAGCGCCTTCTGCGCGTCGGTGCCGTAGCCGCTGTTGAAGTCGCCGAGCACGACGATGTCCTGGTCCTCGTCGGCGCTGGCCTGCAGCGTCGTGAGCCAGTCGCGCAGCCCTTGGGCTTCGAGCGAACGCTTCTTCTGGTCGTTCGTCTCCTTGCCGGCCTTGAGGTGCACGCACACGGCGCGGAAGTCGAGTCCGCTCTTGCGGTCGCGGAAGCACGCGGTGACCGGCACGCGGTGGAAGATCGGCAGGCTGTCCTTCTCGCGCGGGAAGTCGAGCATCTCCTCGGCCCACAGCAGCTCGAGGCGCGCTTCGTCGTAGAGGAAGCCGATCGCCTGCAGCGCCTTGCCGTCGGTCCAGCCGCCGGTGGTGCCGAGCACGACGGTCCACGTCGGGCCGATCTGTTGCGCCAACGCGCGCAGAGTCGCTTCGTTGCCGATCTCCTGCACGGCGAGCATCGACACGCCGAGTTCGCGCACGAACACGCCGATCTTCTGCAGATCCTGGTCGTCGCGCGCCGGCAGTTCCTTCCGCTTGCCGCCTTCGAGGAACACGCTGCGCATCGCCGGCGGGCCGCCGAAGAACTCGAGGTTCCAGCTGCCGATGCGCAACAGCGAGCTGTCTTGCGCTGTGAGCGCGCAAGCGAGCAGCGCAGAGACGAGGATGCGGATCAGGTTCTTCATGCGAGTCCTTCGGCGCGCCTGCGGATCGAACGCATCAGATCCTGCAGGAAGTGGATGTTGTGGATCGAGAGCAAGATGCCCGCGAGCATCTCGTTGGCGACGGCGAGGTGGCGGATGTAGGCGCGGCAGTACTTGCGGCAGCAGTAGCACTCGCAGCCTTCGACCAACGGATTCGGGTCGTCCTTGTATTGCTCGTTGCGCATCTTGAGCACCGCGCCGTCCGGCGCGAATGCCCGATGGTTGCGGCCGTGGCGCGGCGGCACCCCGCAGTCGAACATGTCCACGCCCGCAGCTGTTGCCGCGAGCAAGTCCTCGGGCATGCCGACGCCCATCATGTAGCGGACCTTGCCCGCGGGCAGTTCGTCGACGGCGGCCGACAACGCGACCGCCATCTGCGTCTTCGTCTCGCCGACGCTGAGGCCGCCGATCGCGTAGCCGTCGAAGTCCATCGCCGCGAGCGCCTGCGCGCTCTCGATCCGCAGCGACGGATCGGTGCCGCCTTGCACGATGCCGAACACGGCTTGTCCGCGCGCACTGCCGCCCCAGTGGTCGTGGAGGTCGCGCGCGCGCCGCGCCCAGAGCAGCGTGCGTTCGTGCGCCTGTCGCTGGTAGGCAGCGTCGGCGTCGCCGGGCGGACAGTGGTCGAGCACCATCGCGATGTCGGGGCCGAGCTGCTTCTGGAACGTAAGCACCGACTCGGGCGTGCATCGGTGCGAGCTGC
>CAZEQF010000370.1:0-3996 GCA_964514315.1 uncultured Singulisphaera sp.
CCGGCGCGCAGGTCGCCGCGCGCGACTTCTTGGCCGCCGAGCACGATGCGATACGCGTTGGGATCGAGCTGCACGTTGTCGCGCACGCGGATCGGCGGCACGACGAGGCCGAGGTTCTGCGCGAACTGGCGACGCACCGAACGGATGTGGTCGAGCAAGCCGCCGTGGCGGCCGGGTTCGACGAGGCCGATGAGGCGGTAGCCGATCTCGATGCCGAGGCGGTCGACGGTGAGCAGGTCTTCGATCGGCGCCTGTGCGGCGTCGCCGGTCGCGGGCTGCGCTTCGGCAGCTTCGGCCGCGGCCTTCTCGGCCTTCTTCTTCGTCTCGACCGACTGCGCGTAGTAGAGCATCCACGCCGCGGCGGCGAGGAAGAGCAGCGTCGGCATGCCGGGCAGGAACGACATGATGCCGAGCACCGCTGCGACGCCGCGCAGCGCGCGGCTGCTCTGCAGCATCTGCTGGCTCATCTCGTGGCCGACGCCTTCTTCGCTCGCGCCCTTGGTCACGAGGATGCCCGACGCGGTCGACACGAGCAGGCCCGGGATCTGCGACACGAGGCCGTCGCCGACGGTGAGGATCGTGTAGGTCTCGAGCGCGTCCGAGAAGTTCATCTCGCGGTAGACCATCGCCATCACGAGGCCGCCCGCGATGTTGATGCCCGTGATGATGAGGCCGGCGATCGCGTCGCCGCGGACGAACTTTCCTGCACCGTCCATCGCGCCGTAGAACTCGGCTTCGGTCGTCAGCGCCTTGCGCCGCGCCTTCGCCTCGTCGTTGGTGATGAGGCCCGCGTTGAGGTCCGCGTCGATCGACATCTGCTTGCCGGGCATCGCGTCCAACGTGAAGCGCGCGGCCACTTCGCTGATGCGGTTCTGGCCTTTCGTGATCACCACGAACTGGATGACGATCAGGATCGAGAACACGATCACGCCGACGACCGGCTGTCCGCCGATGACGAAGTTGCCGAACGTCGTGATGACGCTGCCGGCGTCGCCGTCGAGGAGGATGAGTCGCGTCGACGCGACGTTGAGCGCGAGGCGGAACAGCGCCGTGAACAGCAGCACCGTGGGGAACGTGCTGAAGTCCGTCGGCCGCGACGCGTTGAGCACCGACATCACGACGAGCAGGCTCGTCGCGATGTTGAGGCACAGCATCGCGTCGAGCATCAGCGGCGGCATCGGCACGAGCATCACGGCGAGGATGCCGAGGAACGCGACGGCGAGCGCCTGATTGCGTTGGGGCTTGTTCTGGAGCGTGCTCATCGGATCAGGCAACTCGGTTCTTCAGGCGGTAGACGTGGCTCAGGACGGTCGCGACGGCTTCGAAGAAGCGCGCAGGGACTTCCTGCCCGACCTTCACGGCGCGGAACAGCGCGCGCGCGAGCGGCGGGTCTTCCATCAGCGGCACCTTGTTCTCGCGCGCGATCTCGCGGATGCGCGCGGCCATGTCGTCGACGCCCTTGGCGAGGACTTCGGGGGCCGCGTTCTTCTTGCGGTCGTAGCGCAGCGCCACGGCGTAGTGCGTCGGGTTGGTGATGACGACGTCGGCCTTCGGCACTGCTTGCATCATGCGATGGCGCAGCAGCTCGGTGCGCGCCTGGCGCAGGCGGTTCTTGACCATCGGATCACCTTCGCCGCGCTTGCGTTCGTCCTCGACCTCTTGGCGCGTCATCATGTTGCGCTTCTCGAAGTCGAAGCGCTGCCAGAACACGTCGGCGAGCGCGAGGCCGAACACCACGACGGCGACCCACAGCAGCGCGGTCATCGCGATGTCCGCGACGATGCGCATGCCGACGACGAAGTCCTGGTCGGGCAGCTTGGCGAGGTCGTTCCAGCGCGCGTCGAGCACGACGGCGATGACTGCGACGAGGACCGCGAGCTTCACGAGCGCGAACGCCGTGCGCACGACGGCCTGCATGCTGAACAGGCGCTTGTAGTTGGACGCGGGGTTGAGGCGCTCGAGCTTGAACTGCATCACCTCGTCCGAGAAGCGCACGCCGATCTGCGCGTAGCCCGCGATCGCCGCGGCGAGCAGCAGCGTCACGAGCAACACGATCGAAGGCGCCGCGACGAGCGCGAGCAGCGTCAGCACTTCCTTGCATGCGCCCGGCACGTCGCCGCTCGCGACGGGGTGCGCTTCCATGTCGAGCGTGAGCCCGAACTGCAGCGCCGCGCCCATCGCCGACATCAGCCAGCCGCCGAAGAACCGCAGCGCGATCGCGGCGGTGAGCAGCGTGGCGCCGGTCAGCAGCTCGCGCGACAGGTGCGTGTCGCCGCGGTTGCGGGCCTCGTTGAGGCGGCCCGGCGTGGGCTTCTCGGTCCTTCCTTGGTCGTCTCCGAATGCCATGGTCGCCTCAGGCCGGGAACATCGACCGCGTGGTCAGAAGGAAGCTCTCGAACGTCCGTTCGAGGAACGGCGCGCCCGCGGCGAGGAACCAGATCGCCGCGACCATCGCGACGAGCACGCGGATCGTGAAGCTGAACTCCATCAGGTTCACGTTGGGCACTGCGCGGCCGAACAGCACGAGGCCGACGGTCAGCAGCATCATCACGGCGAGCACGGGGAACGCGTACTGCAGCGCGCAGACGATGCTGTCGCCGACGAGCGTCTGGATGCCGTCCCACATCGGCTCGATCGAGAACGTCTCGCCGACGGGGCACGCCGCGAACGTGTGGCTCAGGATGCGCAGCGCTTCGTGGTGGATGTCGAGCTGCAGCACGAGCAGGAAGCCGAACACCGAGAACAGCTGCGCGACGACCGTCGACTGGCCGCCGCCTTCGGGGTCCATCGCACGCGCCATCGCGAAGCCCATCTCGCTGCTGATGATCTCGCCCGCCGACACGAGGATCGACGTGAGCATCGACAGCGCGAAGCCGAGCGCGAAGCCCATCAGCGACTCGGTCGCGACGAGCATGCCGAGCTCGACGAGCGAGCGGGGGACTTCGACGGCCGCGCCGGCGTTCCACCACATCATGCTGCCGAGCGCCACGGAGAGGACGAGACGCAGGAAGAACGTGTCGCGCTGCCGGCCGAAGAACGGCACGACGAACAAGAACGCGCCGGTCCGCACGAAGTGCAGGAACAGCCCGATCGCTTGTCCTTCGTACAGCGCGAGGTCCATGTTCAGGCGGCCCGTCCGTAGTCGGCGAGGTTGCGCAACAGCGTGCTGGTGAAGTCGACGAGCGTGCCGAGGATCCACGGCATCAGCAGCAGCAACGTCGCGATGACCGCGAGCATCTTGGGGACGATCGTCAGCGTCTGTTCCTGCAGCGAGGTCAGCGTCTGGAACACGCTGACGACGAGGCCGACGAACAGTCCGACGAGCAGCGCGGGCGCCACGAGCATCAATGCGGTCGTCAGCGTCGCGCGGCAGAGGTCGAGAACGGTGGTTTGGTCCATGGCAGCGCCTCAGGCGGCAAAGCTCTCGGCCAGCGAGACCACGACGAGATCCCAGCCGCCGACGAGCACGAACAGCAGCAGCTTGAGCGGCGTCGACACGACGACCGGCGGCAGCGTGAACATGCCCATCGACACGAGGATCGCGCTGATCACGAGGTCGATGACGACGAACGGAAGGAACAGGACGAAGCCCATCTGGAAGCTCGTCTTGATCTCGGAGAGCACGAACGCGGGCACCGAGACGTGCATCGGCGTCAGCGCCGCGGTCTCGGGCCGTTCGGTCTTGCTGAGTTCGAGGATCAGCTCGATGTCCTCTTCGCGCGTCTGGCGCAGCAAGAACTCGTTCATGCGCGCGGCCGCGACGCTGCCCGCTTCGCGCCAGTCCATCTTCTGCTCGACGTAGGGCACGTAGGCCTTGTCGTAGATGTCGACGGCGACGGGGCGCATCACGAACACCGTCATGAACAGCGCGAAGCCGGTCGTGACGAGCGCAGGCGGCAGGTCCTGCATCGACATCGCGCGCTTCAAGAACGACAGCACGACGACGATGCGCGTGAAGCACGTCATCGTCATGACGAGCGCCGGCGCCATCGACAG
>CAZEQF010000371.1:0-350 GCA_964514315.1 uncultured Singulisphaera sp.
GGGCGCGCAGCGGGATCCTTCTGCAGCAGCTCCAGCAGCAGTTGCTCGAGCAACGGCGAGATGCGCGGGCGCCAGTGCGAAGGGCGCGGCGGCGCTTCGTGCAGGTGCGCGTGGATCACTTCGTCCGCGGACAGGCAGTGCGCGAACGGGTGGCGGCCCGTCGCGACCTCGAACAGCACGACGCCGAGCGCGTAGAGGTCGCTCTGTGGTCCGACGGCGCGGCCCTGCAACGCCTCGGGCGACGTGTAGGCAACGCTGCCACCGACGCCGCGGCTGCCCGACGACGTGCCGCGCACGCCGCCGCTGCTGGATCCGCTGCTGCCCGCGCTGCCGCGGCCCGAGCCCGCTTC
>CAZEQF010000371.1:360-3996 GCA_964514315.1 uncultured Singulisphaera sp.
GCCGGTGGACGTGCTCGAGCCCGTGGACGTGCCTGAGCTGCTGCTGCTCGCCGTGGAGGTCGACGTTGAGCTTCTCGTGCTGCTGCTCGTCGACGATGCGGTGGACGTGCTGGATGCTGTGCTCGTGCCGCTGCTGGTGGAGCTGCCTGTCGACGTGCTGCCGCGGCCCGAGCCGGCTTCGCCGAACGGCCGCGCGAGCCCGAGGTCGACGATCTTCACTTCGCCCTGCTCGGTGAGGACGAGGTTCTCCGGCTTGATGTCGCGGTGCACGACGCCGCGCCGATGCAGGGCTTGGAGGCCGAGGGCCGCGTCGCGGCCGATGCGGCGCGTGAGGTCCTCGACCGGCGGTCCTTGCTGCTGCAAGAACTTGCGCAGCGTCGTGCCGCGCGCGAGCTCCATCACGAGATAGGTCGCCTCGAGCCCGAGCACCGACAACGTCTCGACGCCGTGGATCGCCGCGACGTTCGCGTGCCGCACGCTTTGCCCGAGCTGGCCTTCGGCGACGAAACGCGACTTCGCCTTCGGGTCCTGCAGCCGGTCCTGGCGCAAGAACTTCACCGCCACCTCGGCGCCCTTGTCGAGCCCGCCGTACGGCGACGAGAGCCGCGCGCGGTAGACCGTGCCCGACGAGCCGCTGCCGAGTTCCTGCAGCAGCGTGAAGCGGCCGGCCATCAGCAGCCCGGGGGGCGTGGTGGTCGGCAGCGGGGCAGGCTGCTTCTCCGTGTCGTCGCGGGTCGGGTTGTCGCCAGGGGCGGGCACGCGGAACTTTGTAGCGGCGGCGGCGGGGGGCGGCGAGTTCGACGTCCGTGCATGACAGGCCTCGCCTTGCGTCCGCTTGCGCCCCGCCGCGCATCGCGCCACGCTGCGCGCTTCCGATGCCGATCCGCCTCCACAACTCGCTGACCCGCCGCCTCGACGAACTGCGCCCGCTCTCGCCGGGCAAGGTCACGATGTACCACTGCGGGCCGACGGTCTACAGCAGCCCGCACATCGGCAACTTCCGCAGCTTCCTCTTCGCGGACGTGCTGCGGCGCTTCGTCGAGGACCAGGGCTACCAGGTCACGCAGGTCATGAACGTGACCGACGTCGGGCACCTGACCAACGACGACATCGAGTCCGGCGAGGACAAGATGGAGGCCGCCAGCAAGAAGACCGGCCGCACGGCCTGGGAGATCGCCAAGCAGTACGAGGACGAGTTCCACGAGTGCCAGCGGCTCCTGCACGTGCGCATGCCGCACCACATGCCGCGCGCGACGGACTTCATCGCGCAGATGGGCGTGATCATCGACGACCTGCTGCAGAAAGGCGTCGCCTACCAGGTCGACAACGGCGACGTCTACTTCGAGATCGCGAAGTTCCCCGACTACGGCAAGCTGTCGGGCAAGGTCATCGACGAACTCGAGGAAGGCGCGCGCGTCGCGGTCAACGAGAAGAAGAAGGACCCGCGCGACTTCGCGCTGTGGAAGACCGACGCCAAGCACCAGATGCAGTGGGACGCGCCGTTCCGCGGAGGAATGCGCGGTTTCCCCGGCTGGCACATCGAGTGTTCGGCGATGTCTTCGCACTACCTCGGCCACCGGATCGACATCCACACGGGCGGCGAGGACAACATGTTTCCGCACCACGAATGCGAGATCGCGCAGACCGAGGCGCACACGCACAAGCAGTTCGTGTCGATCTGGATGCACGCGCGGCACCTGCTCGTCGACAACAAGAAGATGAGCAAGAGCCTCGGCAACTTCTTCACCGTGCAGGACGTGCTGAAGAAGGGCTACACCGGGCTCGAGCTGCGCTTCGCGCTCGTGCGCGGCCACTACCGCCAGCAGCTCAACTTCACGCTGAAGGGCCTCGACGAGGCGCGCGCGGCGATCGCGCGCGTGCAGCAGTGCCGGCAACGGCTCGTGCGCATCGGCGGCGGCCACGAGGCCGCGGGTGTCGTGGATCTCGCGGCTGCGACCGCGCAGGCCGACGCGAAGTTCACCGCGACGATGCAGGAGGACCTCAACGTCAGCGAGGCGCTCGGCGTCGTGTTCGAATTCGCGTCCGAGTGCAACAAGGCCCAGCCGACCGCCGCGTCCTGCGCGCGCGCGCTGCAGTTCTTCGCGCGTGTCGAGGACGTGCTCGCGTGCTTCGGCGAGGAGCCCAGGGCTTTCGAGGACGGCGCGCCGGCGGAGTTGCAGGCGTTGCTGCAGCAGCGGCAGGACGCCAAGAAGCAGAAGGACTGGGCCAAGGCGGACGCCGTCCGCGACCAGATCGCGCGCGCCGGCTGGAAGATCGTCGACACGCCGCAAGGCGCGCGCCTGGAGAAGGCCTGAGCAGGCTGCGGAGTCTTGGGTGGATGTAAAGCCTCTTGCTATCGATTCTTGGGTTTACTTCTGCGGTAGCGCTCCGCGACTCACATTCGGACCGTTTTCGTGGGGGTCGTAATTTGGTCCGGACCATTTTACGATACTCGCGAAAATGGTCCGCTCTCCTGACGACGATGTGGAAGGGCTCGCCGAGGGCTTTGCCGACGAGATCGATGCCGTCCCGCGTCGCCTCGGAGTGACGCTCGCGAGCCACTTTGACGAATACCGGCAGATGATCCTGCTGGCGGGGCCGCGGCAAGTCGGCAAGACCACGCTGTGCCGCTCGCTGCCGCAGCCACTGCGCTACTTCACGTTCGATGACGCGGACGATCGCGCGTTGATCGTTCGCGGCCCGAAGGCCATCGCGGCGCATCTCGGTCTCGACCGGCTCGCATCCGAGCGACCGACGGTGGTGTTCGACGAACTGCACAAGCACGGCAAGTGGAAGCAGTTCTTGAAGGGCTTCTTCGACCTCTACGGGTCGCGCGTGCGCATCGCGGTGACGGGCAGTTCGCGCCTCGACGTCTACCGCCGTGGCGGCGACAGCTTGATGGGGCGCTACCTGCTCTACCGCATGCATCCGTTCTCCGTGGGGGAGCTGCTGCGCCCGCGCGAACTCGCGGCGCCGCTGTGCAAGCCGATGCAACTCGACGACGCACGCTACACGCGCCTGTTGCAGCACGGCGGCTTCCCGGAGCCGTTCTTGCGCGATCGCCGTTTCGTCACGCGATGGCGCGAGCTGCGCCGCCAGCAACTCGTGCGCGAAGATGTCCGTGACCTCGCGCGCGTGCAGGATCTCGCCGAGCTGGAGGCGTTGGAGATCCTGCTGCGATCGCGTTCCGGCTGCTGTCTGTCGTACTCCGAGCTCGCCAACGCGGTGCGCGTGTCGGTGGACACGTCGAAGCGTTGGGTCGAACTGCTCACGTCGCTGCACCACGGGTTTCTCGTGCGGCCGTGGTTCCGCAACGTGACCAAGTCGCTGCGCAAGGAACCCAAGTGGTATCAGACCGATTGGGCCAATGTGACCGACCCGGGCCAACGCGCCGAGACGTTCGTCGCGTGCCACCTCAAGAAGGCCGTGGACACGTGGGAGGACCTCGGGCTCGGCTCCTTCGAATTGCGCTACCTGCGCGACAAGGAAAAGCACGAGGTCGACTTCTGCGTCATCCGCGACGGCGAGCCGTGGTTCCTCGTCGAGGCGAAGCGTTCGGACGATGCGCTGTCGCCGTCGCTGCACCGCTTCCAGCGCCAGATCGACGCGCCGCACGCGTTCCAGGCGGTCGTCGAG
>CAZEQF010000372.1:0-3981 GCA_964514315.1 uncultured Singulisphaera sp.
CGGCGAAACTGCGGCATGAATGGCACTGAGTCGAGCCATTCGTTCCATCAGTAGTAAATGGGGGCGGGCCGACGGGGCTGTTGCCCCGTCGGCCCGCCATGGCTGTCGGCTACTTGCCGAGCCCTCGGATCAGTGCGAGCCGAGGACCTGGTAGAAGCGCGTGCCAGCCGGGGCGCCCGTCAGCGTCATCGGCGCGCCAGCAACGCCCAGAGCGGCGTACTGCGCGATGCCGTTCGCCGTGGCGACCGTCGTCGCGGTGCCCGTGCCGAGCGACCAGACCACGCCGATCGGGTTGCTGCCGCCGACGAAGCGGACGGAGCCGTCCGTGACCGTCTGGCCGAGCGCGTTCGACGTGGACAGCTGCGTGGCGACGTTCGTCGTCAGGTTGTAGTGCCACACGTTCTCCGGCGTCGCCGCCGTCGAGGACGTGCCGACGCGCTGCGTGTAGGCAAGGTGGTTGCCGTCAGCGGAGATCGTCAGGCTCTCGATGTTGATGACCGAGCCCGCGCCCGTGCCGGTCGCGGTGTTGTTGGTCAGCATCGTCGCCTGGCCGCCGTTCTCCATGTCGAAGCGGAAGACGTTGCTGTCCTCGACGCCGGCCGCGTTGACGCGACGAGCGGTGAAGTAGGCAATGCCGCCGACCGGCGAACGACGCAGCTGCATCTCGAGGGCGAACCACGGGTCCGTCGTCGCGTTGAACGAGCCGCTCAGCAGGTTGCCCGCCGTGCTCGCAGCGCCGAACGCGAGTTCGTCGCCCGTGACGTTGAACGTCGCACCGGTCGCGCAGTTGACGCCGATGATGTTGTTGAGGTTGCCTGCGTTGTTCGAACGCACGAAGTACCAGTAGTTCTTGTTGGCCGAGAACCACGAGCCGCGCGACTTGATGTCCGCCGCCGTCGCGACCTGCGTCACGACGCCGAGCTGGTTGCCCGCCGTCAGGTCGAGCTTGTAGAGCGCCGTGCCGACGCCAGCAGCGGGAACCGCGCCAGCGAGGAACATGACGGTCGTGTTGTTGATGAACGCGACGTCGCTGTAGTAGACGGCGCCCGGGACCGTGTAGAGCACGGGGTTCGCCGAGCCGTCAGCCACGTAGAGGCCCGGGAAGGCCGTCGTGACCGTCGTGGCGCCGAGGATGGCGACCTTGTTGCCGTCCGGCGAGACCGCGCACTTCACACCCGTCGAGCTGTTGTTGACCGTCGAGGGGGTGATGCTGGCGTAGCCGAATTCGGCCAGGCCCGCTGCGACCGCGAACTGGGTCCAGTTCGTCATCTGCGGCGTGCCGGCGTTGTTGACGATCTGGACGAGGTCCATCTCGGTGCGCGCCGCGGCGCCGTTGCTCGCGATCGGCATGTAGATCTTGCTGCCGTCTGCGGAGACGCGCCAGCTGAGCGGGAAGGCGAGAACGTTCGGCAGGTTCGACGCCGTCGTGTTCGGCAGGACGAGCTGCGTCATCTGCGCCGGAGCCGTTGCCGAGGTCCAGAACGCGCCAGCGCCGCCGAAGGCGACGATGAAGTCATTGCTGAACACGAGCGAGCCGTCGAAGAACGACGTCGCGAGCGTCATGCCCGCAGGCGTGATGTCGACGACCGGCTGGCTGCCGTCCGTGCGGAAGGCCCAGACCTTGGGCAGGAAGCCCGTCGTCGTGTTGCTGTCCTTGACGTAGATGCCGCCCCACTGGCCGTCGCGCGAGAACCCGAAGTAGAAGTTCTGCTGCGTCGGAGCCGCGGCCGTGCCCGTGTCGATCCAGGTCGAGCCCGGGATGATCGTCGAGACGCCGGTGGCCTTGTTGTAGGACAGGAGGCTGTACTGCTTCGTGTTCGTCAGGTCGCGGATGATCGAGATCTCGCAGCCGTTGACGAGGTTGATCGCCTGGTAGGCGCCGTTCGACGTGCGACGGCCGTTACGCAGGTAGCTCACCGACTCGATGTCGCTGTTGTGCGACGTGCTGCTGAACGTGCCGCCGTAGCCTTCGACGATGCCTTCGTCACCGCGGTGACGGACCGGCAGGTAGCTGAAGAGCGGGGCACCGGCGCTCACCGGCGCGCCGATCGACGCGTTGCTGACGCGACGCAGATCGTTGTTGCCGGCCGTCAGCGACGTCGTCGTCGCCGAAGCGAACTCGATCGTGTTGATGCCGAGGCCCTGGCCGAACGTGATGTTCAGCTCGTTGTCCGCGAAGTACAGCGTGTTCGACGCTGCATCGAGGTCGATGCTCTGGCAGTCGATGACCGTGCCGATGAGGAACGGATCGTTCGGCAGGCTGACCGCGAGGTTCTGCGCGCCGGTGGCGTCGAAGACGCTGATCGGCAGCCAGACGAGGTTGAGGAAGTCGACGTAGATGTCACCGACGACGTTGAAGCCGGGGATCACGCCCGGGATCGTGTTCGGGTACGCCAGCGAGAACATGTAACCGCACAGGTTGCCAGCAGCGGCGACCGGGTGGTTGATGCGCGCCGTGAACGTCGAGCCGATCAGCTGGTTGCCGACCGACGACATCGTGCGGCCGGAGGGCACGCGCGTGAACGACACGTCGTCGAACTGCGCCGCGCCGCCAGCGAACGCCGGCTGCAGGTAGAGGATGAGAGCCTGGACGCTCGTCGTGCCGGCGGGCGCCGTGCCCGTGACCGCCGCGTTGTCGATCCACGTGTCCAGCGGCTTGGTGCCGTCGAGGATGATCTGTTCCGCGCTGCCGATCTCCGTCGCGCCGTTGAAGAACGCGATCTTCATCACGGCCCAGTTGTCCGTGGGCGCGCCGAGGCCGACCATCGGGTCACCGGTGAAGTGACGCGAGAAGCAGTCCAGCGTGTACTGCTGGCCGGGGCCTGCAGGGAACGACTGGAAGACGCCGCTCACGTTGAAGCCGCCGCTGAAGTTGCCGAACATCTTCAGCAGACCGGTGCCGGTGCGCGGGTCGATCGCGGGAAGGTTGGTGGGCTCGTAGTACGAGTTGCCGAACGCGCCCCAGCCGGCGAGGCTGCCTTCGAAGCTGGGGTTGGCGAGCAGATTCTGCGCCGACGCGGTCGACGCGAAGACCGCGAGCGACAGGATCGCTGCAGTGGACATGAGACGGGGCATCATGAGGTTCTGGGGGATGTGGTTACGGGAACAGACCGCACGGGAATGCGCGCGGGATCGCATGTGCGAACTGTGACGATGGTCTCCTTCGTGCGTAGCAGGTCAATCCCCCCGTCCATGGCCTCTTTGCCGTGGCGGCGCGCCGATTACGCGAGGTCGTGGATGGGATGCGCGCAGGCGAAAGCCGCGGCGGCGCACGCCTATCTGCGCACCTTGCTGTTGACGGGATGATCCATGCCCGCGAACGTCCGTTGCCATGCGGCCCGGGCAACGGGAAGGCCTCGCAGCAGCGTGGCCGGCTCAGGGCGGCAGACATCCTGGCTGACCTGCGCACGCCCCATGGGCTTCTACTACCGTCGATCCGTCAGTTTCGGCCCGTTCCGCATCAACCTCGGCTCCGGCGGCGTCGGCTACTCGGTCGGCGGTCGCGGCTTCCGCGTCGGGCAGAGCGCGTCGGGCCGTCGCTACACGACGTTCTCGCTGCCTGGCACCGGCATCGGCTATCGATCGGGCTGCGCGTGGTTCTTGGTCGCGGCTGTCGGCGCGTTCGTCGTCGGCGGCCGCGCGTTGTGGGGGAACATCGCATGAACATCGTCTGGAAACGCACTCTGCGCACGGCGTCGTCCGAGCGCTTCCTCGCCACGCAGGGCGATCGCGATCTCGCAGCGGTCGACTTGCATCACCTGCAGAACGGCACGGTCGCAGGAACGGTCATCGTGCTCGAGGGCGCCGGGCTCAAAGAAGACGACGTGCCGAAGCTGCTCCAGCAACTCGACGAGGACTACCTGCCGGATGTCGACGTGCGCGAAGGCTCGTTGACCTACACGGTGGTCGTCGAGCCTTCGCGCACGTCGACACACGGGCTTCCACCTGGAAAACCTCGTGGCGTGCGATCTCACGGTCTGG
>CAZEQF010000373.1:0-733 GCA_964514315.1 uncultured Singulisphaera sp.
GGCGAGGTCAGCGACGTGCTGCTGCTCGACGTCACGCCGCTGTCGCTCGGCATCGAGACGCTCGGCGGCGTGATGACCAAGCTCATCGAGCGCAACACGACGATCCCGACCAGCCGCAGCCAGGTGTTCTCGACCGCGGCCGACAACCAGCCCGGCGTGGACATCCACGTGCTGCAGGGCGAGCGCGAGTTCGCGAAGGACAACCGCCCGCTCGGCCGCTTCAAGCTCGACGGCATCTCGGCCGCGCCGCGCGGCGTCCCGCAGATCGAGGTCACGTTCGACATCGATGCGAACGGCATCCTCAACGTGACCGCGAAGGACAAGGCCACGGGCAAGGAGCAGAAGGTCAAGATCGAGGTCGGCTCGGGCCTCAGCAAGGAAGAGGTCGAGCGCATGGCGAAGGACGCCGAGCGCTTCGCGGGCGAGGACAAGAAGCGTCGCGAGGTCGTCGACCTCAAGAACCAGGCGGACTCGACGGCCTACCAGGCCGAGAAGCAGCTGAAGGAAGCGGGCGACAAGGTCGACGCGGCGCTGAAGGCCGAGGTCGAGTCGAAGATCGCCGCGCTGCGCAAGGCTGCGGAAGGCGAGACGGCGGAGCCGATCAAGGCGGCGCTGTCCGAGTTCGAGGCGACGCTGCAGAAGCTCTACCAGCAAGCGGGCGCCGCAGGCGGCCCGCAGGCCGGGCCCGCGGGCGCGGGCGCCGCTGCCGGCAAGGGCGGCGACGAGGACATCA
>CAZEQF010000373.1:743-3974 GCA_964514315.1 uncultured Singulisphaera sp.
GTGGTTGGGTATACGGTCTCCCTCCACGCCGAAACGCAGCCAAATCCTCGGAAAGGACACGACATGCAGAACCCGAAAATCACCCCCGTCACCGTCGTCTACGGAGACTCGTATCTCGGCTGGCAGCTTCGCAACGGGCACGCTCTGTGCCTGCCAGTCGGTGCGCCCTGGGTGGAGCGCTGCCGCCGAGCGACCGTATCTCGGCCTGAGCCGCGAGCCCCTGTCCGCGCCCGGCTCTCACGCCGCAGGTTGCCAAGGAGTGGGAGTCGGACAGCTTCGTGATCAAGGGCGGCGACGAGGACATCAAGGACGCCGACTTCGAAGTGAAGTGACGCGCGATCCGCGCGGCGGACTCCGCCGCGCGCAGTTGCGACCGGAAGCGCCCGCTGCACGCGGGCGCGTTCGTTTCACGGGCTTCGTCGCGCGCACGAGCGCGACTGTCGGAAAGCCTGCCACACGGCGCAGTGCGCTTGTGTTGTGGCGCGCCGAATGCCGATGCTATGGTGACTTCCCCCGCGGGCGGCGGGCCCGCGACGGTTACTGCGACCGCGCGCCGTGGCTACGTGCGCCCGCTGCGTCGCAGCAACGGCATGATGATCTCGGTTCGCGACCTGCGTAAGCAATTCGGCTCCACGGCGGCCGTCGACGGCCTGTCCTTCGAGGTGCAGCGAGGTGAAGTCGTCGGATTCCTCGGGCCCAACGGCGCGGGCAAGACGACGACGATCCGCGCGCTCACGTGTTTCCACCCTGCGACCTCGGGCGAGGTGCGCGTCAACGGCTTCGACGTGCGCACGCAGGCGGTCGACGTGCGGCGCAGCATCGGCTACCTGCCCGAGAACGTGCCGCTCTACCCCGATCTGCGCGTGGAGGAGTACCTGCTCTACCGCGCTGCGTTGAAGGGCGTGCCGCGCAGGCAGCGCAAAGGCAACGTCGAGCGCGCGATGGAGCGGGCCGGCGTGCTCGACGTGCGGCAGAAGCTCGTGGGCCACGTGTCGCGCGGCTACCGCCAGCGAACGGGCCTCGCGGACGCGCTCGTCGCCAATCCGCCGATCCTGATCCTCGACGAGCCGACTTCGGGCCTCGACCCCAACCAGCGTCGGCGCATCAAGTCGCTCGTGAAGGAGCTCGCGAACGAGCACACGATCCTGTTCAGCAGCCACATCCTCGCCGAAGTGCAGGACGTCAGTTCGCGCATCCTCGTCATCCACCGCGGCAAGCTGCGCGCGGACGGCGCCGCGAACGACCTCGTTGCCGCGAGCGCGGAGCGCGTGCTGTGCGTCGAGGCCTACGCGACGAGGGCCGCGCTGCTCGATGCAGCGAGCGGACTGACGTCGTTGCGCGGCGTCGCTGCCGAGGACTTGGAGCCCGGCGTCGCGCAATTGCGCGCGCAAGTGGACCCGCTCGGCGATCCGCGCGACGCGATCAGCACGGCTCTCGCGCAGCGCGGCATCCGCGTGCGCGAACTGCGACTCGACATGCCGACGCTCGAAGAGTTCTTCTACCAGGTGACCGAGGGCGCGGACCGCGCCGAGGAGGGCGTCGCATGAACGGCACGCTCGTCACGCTGAAGAAGGAGCTGATGTCCTACTTCTACAGCCCGGTCAGCTACCTGATCGCTGTGCTGTTCTACCTGTGGCGCGGGTTCGAGGTCAGCGGCGCGGTGCAGTCGTTCTCGGCGTACCAGCTCGACCAGGACCTGTTCCCGTCCGCGAGCTACGGGCTCACGAGCACGTTCTTCATGGTGCTGCTCGTCCCCGGCGTGCTGACGATGCGCTGCTTCGCCGAGGAACGGCGCTCCGGATCGATCGAGACGTTGATGACCGCGCCGGTGCGCGACGTCGAGGTCGTGCTCGGCAAGTGGCTCGCGGCGGTCGCGTTCTATTCGCTGCTGTGGCTGCCGACCGTCGTCATCCTGTGGGCGCTCACGCTGCCGCCGTTCCTCGGGACCGACCTCGCGTTCGGCCCCGTCGTCTCGGCCTACATCGGCATGTTCTTGCTGAGCTCGATGTTGCTCGCGTTCGGTTGCTTCTCCAGCAGCCTCACCGACAACCTGCTGCTCGCAGCGATCGTCGCGATCCTCTTCAACCTCGGCTTGCTCAAGTTGCCTGAGCTGTTGCGGCAAGAGCTCGGCGCCGGCGCGAAGGGCTACTACGTCGAGCAATTGCTCTCCAAGCTCGACGTGATGGGCAACTTCGCGCAGTGGTGGGCGCGCGGGCTCGTCGACACGAGCCAGATCTGGTTCTACGCCGGCGGCACGATGTTCTTCCTGTTCTTGACCGTCCTCAGCTTCTCCGCGCGGAGGGTCGCATGAAGCTCCGCGCCGCAGGCCAATGGGCCAACCTGCTCGTCGCCGGCGTGCTGATGCTGGCGATCTGGCTGTTGATGATCTGGGTCGGCAGCCGGCCCGCGATGAAGACGCTGGTCGATCTCACTCCGCAGCAACGCAGCACGATCGACCCGGTGTCGGTCGACTTGCTCAAGGAGCTCACGCAGCAAGGCGTGAAGGTCGAGCTGCACACGTTCTTCGAACGCGGCGGCGCGTTGCCGCAGGATCCGTTCCAGCGCCAACGGCGGCTGATCCTGCAGCGGCTGCACGAACTGACCTACATGCTGCTGCGGCAGTATGCCTACCACGGCGGCGAGAACCTGACGGTCGTCGACCACGACCTCTATGCCGACGTGCAAGGCACGCGCGAGTCGGTGCAGAAGTTCGGCGTCACGTCGACCGACGTGATCGTCGCGTCCGTGCAGCAGCCTGGACGGCCGCCGCGCCATCGCACGCTGTCGCTCGAAGGCGACCTCGCCATCGTCGAGATCCCGGAGACGCGGCAGACCAACCTGCCGATGCCGCAGACGGCGCTGCCCGTCCTCAAGAACTACAAGGGCGAGGAAGCGATCTCGTCGGCGATCAAGAGCCTGCTCGTGCAGGGCACGCCCGTCGTCTACTTCCTGAACGGCAACTCGCTCGACCTGCAGCCGCCGTCGTCGCCGACGGGCACGAGCTACTCGCAGCTCTACCAGATGCTGCACTCGCTCGGATTCGATGCGCGCGAGCTCGACCTCTCCCGCGCGCGCGCGGTGCCCGAGGATGCTGCGGTCGTAGCGATCCTGGAGCCGCGGCGCGAATGCGCGGACTCCGAGGTGCGCGCGCTGCACGACTACCTGCGCCGCGGCGGCCGCCTGTTCGTGAACTACTCGTGGGCCGCGCAGCAGGACTGGAACCCCAGCGGC
>CAZEQF010000374.1:0-3432 GCA_964514315.1 uncultured Singulisphaera sp.
CGCCCTCTCAGCCCCCGCACATCCCCCGATACAGCGCCTCGTATTCCGGCGCCTGCTTTTGCCAGCTGAAGTCCATCGCCATGCCGTTCTGCATGAGCTTCTGCCAGCCCTTCTGGTCGGCCCAGTTGGTGAACACCCACTGCAGCGTGCCCGCGAGCGCGTGGCTCGAGAACTCGTCGAACGGGAAGCCCGTGCCGGTGCCGGTCTTGGGATCCCACGCCTGCACGGTGTCCGCGAGTCCGCCCGTGCGCCGCACGACGGGCGGCGTGCCGTAGCGCAGCGAGTACATCTGGTTCAGGCCGCACGGCTCGTAGCGGCTCGGCATCAAGAACACGTCGCTGCCGGCCTCGACCCAGTGCGCGAGCTCGTCGTGGTAGCCGCGGTAGATGCCGACCTTGGTCGGCCACGTGTCGCGCAGCCACTGGAAGTAGTTCTCGTGCTGCTGGTCGCCCGACCCGAGCACGCACAGGCGCATGTTCTCGCGCTGGAGGTAGATCGGGATCGAGTCGGCGAACAGGTCGAAGCCCTTCTGCGACGTGAGGCGCGAGACGACGCCGAACACCGGGGCCTTGGGGTCGTAGGAGAGCCCCATGCGTGCGAGCAGCGCGGCCTTCATCTTGGCCTTGCCGGACATGTCGCTCGCCGAGTAGCGGTGCGGGATCAGCGGGTCGTTCTGCGGATCCCAGTCGCCGTAGTCGACGCCGTTGACGATGCCGACGAGGTCGTGGCTGCGCGTGCGCAACAGCTCGTCCATGCCCATGCCGTATTCGGCAGTCTGGATCTCCTTCGCATAGGTGCGCGAGACGGTCGTCAGCTTGTTGGCGTGCAGTACGCCGGTCTTCAGGAAGCTGATCTTGCCGTCCTTGAGGTCGCCGTGGTGGACGTGCGCGCGCTGGTCCTGGAGCCCGATCTGGTCGAGCACCGAGTCCGGGAACATGCCCTGGTAGCCGATGTTGTGGATCGTGAGGACCGTCTTGGTCTTCGCGAACAACCGGTCCCAGTGGTAGACGGTCTTGAGGTAGAGCGGCAGCAGCGCCGTGTGCCAGTCGTTGCAGTGCAGCACGTCCGGCGCCCAGCTCAAGCGCTGGCAGGTCTCGAGCACCGCGCGCGACAAGAACGCAAAGCGCAGCGCCTCGTCGCCGTCCTGCGTGTAGAGCGCGTCGCGCCAATACAGCTCGCGGCAGTCGACGAGGTAGAGCTTGGCCTTGCTGCCCGGCAACTCGCCCGCGCGCAGCGAGAAGCTGATCGTGCGGCCGCCGCAGCGGACCTGGATGTCCTTGCCGTTCTCGACGAACGGCGGCTCGATCGCGGCTTCGGCGACGCGCTTGTAGTAGGGGAGGAACACGCGCACGTCGTGTCCCTTCGCGGCGAGGCAGCGCGACAGGCCGGTGATGACGTCGGCGAGGCCTCCCGTCTTGGCGAACGGGGCAGCTTCGGAACCGACCATGGCGATCGAGAGCGGGCGCATTTCGCGATGACAACAGGCGCGGGGGCAGTTCGCAAGCACGGCCATCCACGGTCTGCATGCGCGACATCGGCGGCTCGTCGCCGTAGCATCGCTCGGATGCAGAACGTCGTCTTCGCCGTGCCCTTCGTCATGGAGAGCTCCGTGCGCTTCGTGCGCGCGGCGGCGATGCTGGACGGTGTCCGGCTCGCGGTCGTCTCGCAGGACCCGGTCGAGAAGCTGCCGCTCGAAGTGCGCAACGCGCTCGCGGGCTTCGTGCGCATCGACGACGGGATGTCCGCTGCGCAACTGACCGCGGCGGTCCGTTCGCTCGCGCGGCAGATGGGCCCGATCCAAGCGTTGCTCGGGATCCTCGAACCGCTGCAGGAGCCGCTCGCCGAAGTGCGCGAGGCGCTGCGCATCCGCGGCATGGACAAGCAGGAAGCGAGCAACTTCCGCGACAAGGCGCGCATGAAGGCCGTGCTCGCCGAGCACGGGCTGCCGTGCGCGCGCTTCCATCTGTGCCGCGACGTCGACGATGGCCTCGCGTGGGCGCGCAGCGTCGGCTACCCGGTGGTCGGCAAGCCGCCTGCGGGCGCTGGCGCCAAGACGACGGTGCGCGCCAAGGACGAAGGCGAACTGCGCGCGTTCTTGCGTTCGATCCAGGCCGGGCCGGATCGCGCGGTGCTGCTCGAAGAGTTCGTGCAGGGGCAGGAGTTCTCGTTCGACGCGATCACGATCGGCGGCGAGCACCGGTTCTTCAGCGTCTCCGAATACCACCCGACGCCGCTGCGCGTGCTGGAGGACCCCGACGTGCAGTGGTGCGTCGTGCTGCCGCGCGACGTGATGGACGAGCGCTACCACAAGATCCGCGACGCGGGCCCGCGCGCGTTGCGCGCGCTCGGCATGTGGACCGGCATGGCGCACATGGAGTGGTTCCGGCGCAAGGACGGCTCGATCGCGATCGGCGAGGCCGCGGCGCGGCCGCCTGGCGCGCAGTTCATGACGCTGATGAGCTACGCGCACGACACCGACATGTACCGCGCGTGGGCGCAGCTGATGATCACGGGCCAGTTCGAGGCGCCGGAACGCGTCTATTCGGCGGGCTGCGTCTACCTGCGCGGCAAGGGCCAAGGCGTCGTCAAGGCGGTGCACGGGCTCGACGAAATGCAGAAGGCGCTCGGCAACCTCGTCGTCGAAGCGAAGATCCCGAAGCAAGGCCAGCCCAAGTCGGACAGCTACGAAGGCGAGGGCTACGTGATCGTGCGCCACACCGACACGCAGACCGTCGAGCGCGCGGTGCAACAGCTCGCCGACCGCGTGCAGGTCGAACTCGGCTGAAGGCCAACGACGCCACGCGATGACGCGAGCCACTGGCAGCATGCGTTGCGACCGCCTGGGTGGTCGCGTCCCTGATCTCGGCGGATGCGTCGTCCCGTTCGACGGGCGCGCGCCGCGACCGACCCGATAGCAGCAAGCAGAGAACCCCGATGAACGTCCTGTTCCTGAGCCCAGGTTTCCCCGCGGAGATGCCCTTGTTCGTGCGCGGCCTCGCGCAAGTCGGCGCCAAGGTGTTCGGCGTCGGCGACCAGCCGCCGCAGGCATTGCCGGCGGAGGCGCGCCAAGGCCTCTCGGACTACCTGCAGGTGCAGAGCCTCGGCGACGAGACCGCGACGATCCAAGCGGTGCGCAACTGGCTGCGCGGCCGTTCCATCGACCGCGTCGAGTCCCTGTGGGAGACGCAGATGTTCCTCGCCGCTCGGATGCGCAAGGAGTTCTCCCTGCCCGGCATGACCGTCGAGCAGACGCTGCCGTTCCGCGACAAGGAGTCGATGAAGCTGGCGGTCGAGAAGGCCGGCATCCGCGTGCCGCGCCACGGCCGCGCGCGCACCGTGCAGGAGGCGTGGGCCGCCGTCGAGCGCATCGGCTATCCCGCGATCCTGAAGCCGATCGCCGGCGCGGGCAGCAAGGACACGCACCGCTGCAAC
>CAZEQF010000374.1:3442-3966 GCA_964514315.1 uncultured Singulisphaera sp.
TGCCCGTGCGATGCCCGGCGCCACAACGCCGGCGGCAATCCAGCCTGCGACTGATGCCATGGCTGGCGGCATGACCGAAGCCAAGACGGCAAGCCCGGGCGCATCACCGATCGCGGGCGCTGGCAGCAAGGACACGCATCGCTGCAACGACAAGGCGGAGTTTGAGCGCGCGCTGCAAGCGACGCGGCACGTCGACGAGCTGTCGGTCGAGGAGTTCATCGAAGGCGAGGAACTGACCTACGACACGATCTGCCGCGACGGCAACGTGCTGTTCGACAGCGTCGCGTGGTATCGCCCCAAGCCGCTCGACCTGCAGCACAACCCGTGGATCTCGATGCAGAACATCGTGCTCCGCGACCTCGGGGCGCCGCTGCCGAAGCCCGGCGTCGAACTCGGCCGCCGCGTGCTGAAGGCGCTGTCGTTCGAGACTGGCTTCACGCACATGGAGTGGTTCCACACGAACAAGGGCGAGGCGGTGTTCGGCGAGATCGGCGCGCGCGCCGCCGGCGCGCGGCTCGTGCACG
>CAZEQF010000375.1:0-3964 GCA_964514315.1 uncultured Singulisphaera sp.
CACGGCGACTGCCACGCGGCCGTCGTCGTTGCCGTTGCCGGCGGTGCTGATCGATGCGCCGGGCCATTGCGTCAGCACCGAACCGGTGACCGCGTCGCCGACGTTCGTGGCCGACCAGTTCGTGCCGCCCCATGCGAACGACACGCCGCGCGTCAGGATGTTGTCGCCGCGCAGTGCGACGGCCTCGCCTTCGTGCAGCAGGTGGATCTGGTAGAAGTAGCTCGCACCGGCGACGAGGTCGGCTTCGCGGATCGTCACGCGGTTCTTGACGAGGTCGCCCGCCATGACGAGCGGGCTGCGCGATCCATCGGCGCTCGACGGCGGCGCGACTGCGGGATCGCCGCGGTCGAAGTAGCTGCCGACCATGTTCCACGTGCCGAGCCACGGATTGATCTCGTCAGGCGGGCCGAGGAAGTTGCGGTCGGCGTTGTTGCCTGCGGCGTAGACGTCGGAGCAACCGAGGCCCATCACCGAGCCGGTGCCCGGATCGACGCACGGCAAGCAGACGCCGTCGTTGGTGTTGAGCGACAGGAACGCGTGCTTGCAGTAGCTGCGGTCCGAGATCTGGACCATGCGGTCGTTCTGCATGCGCGCGACCAGGAAGCCGAACTTCGGGTGGTCGGTCTGCGGCACGGCAAACCACGGGATCAGGACCTGTCCCGGGTTGCACATCGTGTTGGACGCCGAGAAGCCGATCTCGCCGTTCGGATGCGCGGCGCCGCGGCGGCCCCAGACGGTCGGGTTGCCGATCGCGTAGAGCTTGCCGTCGAGGCCTGCGACTGCGTTGGATTGCGCGGCCAGCGTCGATGCGAGGACGCTCGTCGCGGCGAACAGGGTGCGGAGCCGCATGGGTTCCTTGCTGCGTGGGGTGGAGGGGACGAAGAGCCAGAGCTTACGTGGTGCATTCGTGCTCGACCAAGCCGTGGTCGATGCGCGCATGCGATGCGCCGCGTTCCGCTGCGTCGGTCCGCAAACGAACGCGGCCCGGAGGCTCATCGCCGCCGGGCCGCGTTTCTGAGTCGTGGGACTCTCGTCAGATCACGGGCAGCCCGTTCCGCCGACGCGGACCGTGATGCCGTTGCTGAGGTTGAAGTCGCCGAGGAATGCGCCGACGCCCGGCGCCAGCGAGGCTGCTTGGAACGTCACGTCCCCGGGGAACAGTCCGGCAGGAATCGGCAGCGACATCGACGCGAGGCCTGCGGCATCGGTGATGAGGAAGCCGAGGTCGACCATCGTGGTCGCGTCGAGATACGACGTGCAGGAAGCGCTCAGCGGCGTGTTCGCCGCCGTCGGGCTCAGGAACAGCGCGGCGCCCGTTGCGGGGGCCGACTGGATCTGCAGGCCGAAGGCCGCGTTGGGGATCGTCGGCAGGCCGTTGCTGCGCAGCGTGACCGCCGTCGAGCCGCAGCCGCTGCCGAGGTAGACGGTGGGCACGAAGCCCGCGACCTGGGTCGGCACCGTGAAGCTCAGGGCTCCCGGGCCGACGCGAGCCTGGTCGAACGTCGCATTGCCGGCGACTGGCGCGGCGTCGCTGTCGAACCAGAAGTTGAACAGGCTGTTCCAGTTCAACGGGTTGCTGCCCGGAGCGGAGAACACGAGTTCGCCGCCCTGGCGCGACGACGTCCACTGGTTGAGCGCATCCTGGTCGATGTCGCGGAAGCCCACGTTGAGGACGCGCGCCGACGTGCACATCGGAATGCGGAACGTCGCGGCGCCGCGGTGGTTGTCGACGTTGTGCACTGCGTACTCGTAGTGCCACAGTCCGTTCGTCGGGCCGGTGACCTTGACCGCGATGCTGATGCGGCCGTCGTCGTTGCCGTTGCCGCCGAGGCCGAGGGTTGCGCCGGGCCACTGGTTCAGGACCGAGCCCGTCTGCGCGGTGCCGACGTTCGCCGTCTGCCACGCCGTGCCCGTCCAGTTGAACGACACGCCGCGCGCCATGAGGTTGTCGCCGCGCACCGCGACCGACTCGCCTTCGTGCAGCAAGTGGATCTGGTAGAAGTAGGTCGATCCGGCCTGGATGTCCGACTCCTTGATCGTGACGCGGTTCTTCACCACGTCGCCTGCCGTCGTGATCGTGCTGCGCGAGCCGTCGTTGTTGGCCGGCGATGCGACCATGGGGTCGCCGCGATCGAAGTAGCTGCCGACCATGCTCCACGTGCCGAGCCACGGGTTGATCTCGTCGGGCGGGCCGAGGTAGTTGCGGTCGCCGTTGTTGCCGGCGGCGTAGACGTCCGAGCAGCCGATGCCCATCACCGAGCCCGTGCCGGGATTGGTGCACGGCAGGCAGACGCCGCTGTTCGTGTTGAGCGACAGGAACGCGTGCTTGCAGTAGCTGCGGTCCGAGATCTGCACCATTCGGTCGTTCTGCAGGCGCGTGACCATGAACCCGAACTTCGGGTGGTTGGTCTGCGGGACCGCCGACCACGGGATCACGATGCTGCCTGGATTGCACATCGTGTTGGAGACCGAGAAGCCGAGCTCGCCGTTCGGGTAGGTGGCGCCGCGGCGACCCCAGACCGTGGGGTTGGCGATCGCGTAGAGCTTGCCGTCGAGGCCCGCGACCGCGTTGGACTGCGCCGACAGCGTCCCCGTGAGGACGCAGGCGAGTGGGATGAAGTTGCGAAGATGCATCGGAATCGTTGCTGCCTTGGGGTGGGGGAGGCGAGCGCGAAAGCCTACCACCAGGCCGCCGATGCCAAGGGTGTTGCGGATTCGGTGCATCTGCGAGCGCGCCCGCAGGTCGGTGGCAACGGCCGCAGGGACGCGCCGCGGCGCGTCCCAACTCGGGACGTCGATTGCCTCGCCTGCGAATGCGGTCAGGCGGAGCCGTCTGCAGTCCGGCCGTCGGCGTGTCCGTTGCCGGGGTCGCCGTTCGTCGAGGCGGTGGATCCAGCCGTCTGGCCCGCATAGAGCCAGACCTGGTTCTTGCCGCGGCGTTTCGCTTCCTTGAGCGCGATGTTGGCGCGACTGCGCAGCATCTCCGGGCTGCCTGCGGAACGAGCATCGTGTGCGTCGATGCCGATCGACACGGTGACCGTGCGCGAATACTGGCCGCGTTGGATCATCGTCTCGGCGATGCGTTGCCGGATGCGCATCGCAGTCTGCACGGCTTCCTTGGGTGTGGTCTGTGGCAGCAGCACGCAGAACTCGTCGCCGCCGATGCGCGCGGCGAAGTCCGTTTCACGCACCGTGGCGCGCAGCGTCTCGCCGACGCGGCGCAGCACTTCGTCGCCGAACGTGTACTCCGTCGTGTCGTTGACGCTCTTGAAGTCGTCGACGTCGAGGAACAGCAGCGACAGCGCATCTTGATGACGGCGCGCGCGCTTCCATTCGAGGATCAGGATGCGCGAGAAGTACTGCTCGCTGAGCAGGCCCGTCTTGAAGTCGACGCTGATCTGGCCTTCGAGATGGCGTTGGCGCAGCACCAGCAGCGAGTGGCGGCGACGATGCGAAAGCGCGAGTTCGACGCGATGCAGCGCTTCGCTCGGCGTGAACGGCTTGCGCACGAAGTCGCGAATCGGCAGTTGCCAGCGATGCGCATCGGCGAGCAGCTGCAGGTCGTCGACTGCGATCAGGACAGGAATCGGATCGTCCTCTCGCTGCAGCGCTTCGACGAGTTCGAGTTCGATGCCGCCGGTGACGAGCGTGAGTGGATTGAGCACCACGACCGCGGGGCGCACTTCCTGCAAGAGTCGGCGCGTCTCCGCGAGGGAGTGCGAAGGGCGCACGTCCATGCCGCGGCGCGAGAGCGCGTCCATCAACTCCTGCATGTCGTCCCGGCCGTGGTTGCAAACCACCACCAGGGCAGGGGCTGTGTCAGGTTCGGCGTGGGTGGGGTTCAAGGCTGCGGGTCCGTTCGCGGCGGCTCGAATGGCAACAGGCGGGGCTTTGGGGCAAGCTGCCGTTTGCTCTCGTTCCGTCTGCTGAGGTTACGCGGACTCCATGGTCTGGCAACGGGTGT
>CAZEQF010000376.1:0-3959 GCA_964514315.1 uncultured Singulisphaera sp.
TGCTTGAGGTTGCCGTGCTGGTCCCACTTGTAGCTGTGCGTGACCTGCACGAAGCGCACGCCGTGCTCCAGCAGGCGTCGCGCCATCAAGCACTGCCGGCCGAAGTTCTCGGTGCGTTCGTCCTCGAGGCCGTAGCTGCGCTTCGTTGCCTCGGACTCGACGGCGAGATCGAGCACGGAGCTCGCCTCCATCTGCATGCGGAACGCGAGCTCGAAGGACGCCATGCGCGAACGCAACACCGAGTCCTCTTCGCGCACCGCCGCGTGTTCGCGGTTGAGTTCGGAGAGGAGGTCGAGTTGCCGGCGCTGCACCGATCGGTCGGAACCTTCGCGGCGCAAGAACTGCACGCTCGCCTCCTTCGCCTTCACGCTCGCGTTGCCGAGCGGCGTGCCCTGGTAGAGCGCGGGCAGGAACGCCGACGACCAGTTGTTCACGCCGCCGTGGCCGAGCGTGGGGCAGATCGTGACGAAGCCGGGCAGGTTCTGGTTCTCCGAGCCGAGGCCGTGCAGGACCCAGCTGCCGACGCTCGGACGCACGAACGTGTCGCTGCCGGTGTGGATCTTCAGCAAGGCGCCGCCGTGCGCGTCGTTGCTGCCGTGGAGTCCTTTCAGGAAGCACAACTGGTCGACGCAGCGCGCGACGTGCGGGAACAGCTCGCTGACCCACGCGCCGCACTCGCCGTGCTGCGAGAACCGGAACGGCGAGCCGAACAGGTTGCCCGTCTCGGCGAACGTGACGCGCGGCTTCGCGAACGGCAGCGGCTTGCCGTGGTCGCGTTGCAGCAGCGGCTTGTAGTCGAACGTGTCGACCTGCGACGGGCCGCCGTGCATGAAGAGGAACACGACGCGCTTCGCCCTCGCTGCGTGGTGGGGGCGACGCGGCGCGAGCGACGGGTCGTCCCCGAGGGGCCGCGCTCGGTCGGATCCGCGCAGCATGTCGGCCATCGCCAGCATCGGCAGGCCCATGGCGCAGTTGCGCAGCCACTCACGCCGGGTGGATGCAGGATTCGCGGCGTCGTGGCTCGCGGTGCTGTGCTCGCATCGATGCATGGGGACGTCCTGCTTCAATCCACGAAGACGAATTCGTTCGCCGCGAACAAAGTCTGGCACAGGCCGGGCCACGCCTCGGCCTCCGGCGCTTCGGCGAGCCAGCGTTCGGCCGCCGCTTGCTCCGACTGGGAAGGATCACGCTGCAACGCGCGTCGCCATGCCCAACGGATGCGCGCCGTCGGATCGGGCTCCGCTGCCGTCGCGGCCTTCGCGAACGCATCGCGTTGCGCGATCACGAACGGGCTGTTCATGAGCAGGAGCGCCTGCAACGACACCGTGCTCTGCGGCCGCTGCTCGAGGTGCACGCTCGGATCCGCGTAGTCGAACACGGTGAACAAGTCGTACATCGCGTTGCGGATGACCGGCAGGTAGATCGAACGGCGCGGCGCGTCGTAGCGCGCGCCGTCGCCGGACTGGTCGTTGGTGACGTAGCCGCGGTTGCCGACGCGCAGCAAGGTGCCGCCGCGTTGCAGGTCGATCGTGCCGGCTACCGACAACACCGTGTCGCGAACGGCCTCGGCGGGCAGGCGTTGGCGCGACCAGCGCCAGTGCAGCTGGTTGTCCGCGTCCTTCTCTTCCGCAACCGCGTCGCTGCGCGCAGCCTGCTGCCACGTCGCCGACAACACGATCGTCCGCACGAGGCGGCGCATCGACCAACCGTCCGCGACGAGGCTCGCGGCGAGCTCGTCGAGCAAGCGAGGGTGCGTTGGCAGTTCCCCGCGCACGCCGAAGTTCGACTCGCTGCGCACGAGGCCCTCGCCGAACGCGATCTGCCACGCGCGGTTGGCGGCGACGCGCGGCGTCAGCGGGTTCTTCGCGTCGAAGATCCACCGCGCGAGCTGGAGACGGCCGCTGCCGCCTTCGATCAGCGGTGACTGCAGCGAAGCGGCGAGCGCCGACAACACGCCGCGCGGCGTCTTCTCGGCCGCGAGCGCGAGGTGGTTGCCGCGCACGTGCACGGGCAGGTCGACCGGCTCGCCTTCGGCGACGCACATGGCCTGCGCGTGCTCCGGGGGAATCGCTGCCTTCGCAGCCGCTTCCGCCGCCACGAGACGCTCGCGTTGCGCGGATGCATCGGCGGGCAGGACCTTCTGTCGTTCCTCGGGATCGAGCTCGAACAGGCCGCCGAAGCCGTGCAGCAGCCGATGGTGCAGCGCTGCATCGCCGTCGACCGGCGGACGCGTGCGGTTGCGCGCGTGCGGCAGCAGCCTGGCCGTCCACGCGGCGAGCACGTTGCGCTTCGCGTCGTCGTCGACCGACGTTGCAAGTTCACGCGCCACGGGGGACGTCGCGTCCGTCAGCAGGAACGCCGCGTTGCGCACGAGCGCTTGCGGCGCGCCTTCGACTGCAGCGACGCCTGCGGCAGGCACGAGGATCCAGCGGTCGAAGTGGGGCACGTGCGGGCCGAGCGCCTCGATGCGAAGCCGATGCGGACCGGGCGAAAGTGTCAGCACGCCGGCGCGCATCCAGCGTTGGTGCTCGGGCTTCCAGCCGCCCGTCGCGCGTTCGCCCGCACGATCGACGACGACCTGCCCGTCGATCTCGACGCCGAACGGACGCGCCTCTTGTGCTGCGTAGCGGACCTCGAGCGCGAAGTCGCCGCCCGTCGACACGAACGCATACTCGGCAAACTGCGCGCCCGCTCCCTTCGTGTGCAGCACGACGCAGCCTTCCGCGCCCCAATTCGAGCCATCGCTGCCGAGGCTCGTCTCGTCGGCGCTCTCCGCTTGTCGTGCGACGACGACCTGCGTTGTCGCGAGCGCGGCAGCGAGAGCCGGTTGGATCGCCGATTCGAGTCGCGCGGCGAGCGCTTCCTCCTGCGCCTTGTCGAAGGCCGCGAGCGCCTTCTGTGCGGCTTGCGAGCTCGCGACCGCGGCCGCGCGCGCCGCAGCTTCCGCCTCGGTCGCAATCGGCTTCTCGAGCCACGTGCTCACGTGGTCGAGGTTGGTGAACGACTTGCTGCTCTTGAAGATGCCTGCGAGCGCGTAGTAGTCGCGCGTCGGCACCGGGTCGAACTTGTGGTCGTGGCAGCGCGCGCAGCCGAGCGTGAGGCCGAGGAACGTGCGGCCCACGAGATCGACTTGCTCGTCGACCGTGTCGAGCACGAGCTTCTCCTTGTCCTGTTCCGCGAGCATGCGCGGACCGAGCGCAAGGAACCCGGATGGCACGATACGATCCCTCGGTGTCGCGGGATCGTCGGCGGGCAAGCAGTCCCCGGCGATCTGCAGCGTGCCGAACCGGTCGAACGGCATGTCCGCGAGGAACGCGTCGATCACCCAGTCGCGGTAGCGCCATGCGTTGCCGAACGCGAGGTTCTCGTCGAGGCCGTTGCTGTCGCTGTAGCGAGCGAGGTCGAGCCAGCGGCGCGCGAGGTGCTCGGCGCATTGCGGCGACGCGAGCAGCCGATCGACTTCGGCAGCGAATCGCGCAGGCGTGGGATCGGCGCAGAAGGCATCGATCTGTTCGGCGGTTGGCGGCAAGCCGGTCAGCACGAGCGTTGCGCGTCGCAGCAACGTGCGTGGATCTGCGCGCTCCGCGATGTTTAGGCCATGCTCCTTCAATCGCTCGCGCAGCAGCGCATCGATGCGAGCGCTGTCGATCGGCCGTTGGATGGCGGGAAGCGGCGCAGTGGACCAGAGAACCTGGTCCATGCAGGCTTGCGAGGCCAGGGGAGCGCTGGCCGCCGCACATGCGAAAAGGGCGCGAAGCATGGCGGCTGTTCAGCCTAGCCTTGGCGGACGCGCCCCGTCAGTCCCATCTCATCCCTTTCGCGAGCTTCTTGCGGCTCTGTGCTTGTGGCCGAGGCTCGGACCGCTACGCAACAGCGCATGCATTGCGCAGCCACTGCGACATGTGGGTTGTTCTTGGCGTTGCTCGCGGCGTGCGCGAATGCGCCGACGGAGCTCGGCG
>CAZEQF010000377.1:0-3923 GCA_964514315.1 uncultured Singulisphaera sp.
TTCGTCGAGCGACTGCGCCCCAGAGACCGGCGGCTTGCGATTGCGTGGCAGTTCGCGGATGACGGAGTCGAGTGCATCAGGCCCGCAGATGACGACCCCGGTTGCGTCGGTGCGCTTTCCCTTCATCCGCGTCGGCACCAAGATCGGTGCTACTGGTTGGTCGGCACAGTCGCGGTGGTAGCAACGCAGGTCGCGCGCGTAGGCGGCGACTTGGTCGATGTCGGCGCGCGTCGCTTCGGTTTTGCCCTTGAGTTCGACAACGACAACTGCGCCGTCGATCAGGACGAGGCAATCTGGCCGCCGCGACTCCATCGGCATCACGTATTCTAGGATCGTGCTGTAGCGCACACTCGCTGCCTCAGCGTCGCGGATCTCGCGGCCTTCCTTCTGCAGGCGTGGGATGGAGTCGCGCCAAGCCCGGACCTGCGCTTCACCGGCGTCGGGCACCAACTGCGTCAGCGATTCCAGAATGCGTTTCTGGTCTTCGTCGACGAATCGAGGCAGATCCGAGCCCCAGCCGTGTCTGGCATTCTCCATCGTGCAAGACAGCCTACCAGGCGCCCTGCAAGGTTGCTTCCTCTGGCAGGGGCCCTTCTTGCGCGCGCAGTCGCCCTCCTGCGGTTGCGCGCGTTCTCATCCCCGCGCACTCTCTTCACCCCGCCGCACTTCGAGGCGGCATCGAGGACCTTCATGCACCTGCTCGTCCGCTCCGCAATCGTGTTGCTCTCGCTCGGCGTGCTGCTGCCGGCGCAGAACAAGTCCCAAGAGCAGCTCGTGGAGCTTCGAACGGAGAAGCTCGCCAAGGAGGTCTTCAAGAAGGCGCCTTGGGTCGTCGACTATGACGCGGCGCGCAAGCAGGCGAAGGAGAGCGGCAAGCCGATCTTCGCCTACTTCACGCGTTCCTACGCGCATTGAGGTCCGTGTGACGCACTGGAGAGCGGTCCGCTCTCCGCACCGGAGTTCAAGGCGTTCGCCGACAAGGTCGTCCTCTTCTTGCACAACACGTCGCGCGTCGACGACGAGCCGTATCCGCAGTTGTTGCAGGAGAAGGGATTTGGCGGGTTCCCGAGCCTCTGCTTCATGGATGCAGAAGGCAACGTGCTCGTGCGCCAGTCTGCGCGCACGGTCGTGGCGTTCGAGGGGACGGCTTCGCGCCTGAAGTCGCTGTTCGAGCTGCGCGCGAAGGTCGAGTCGCTGCGCGCCGACGCGAGCAAGTCCAAGGAGCTCGCAAAGGCGGAGCGCGACCTGTTGTTCGTCGAGATGGACTTGCAGTGCGTCGCTGCGCAAGGCGCGAAGGCGCGCGCCGAGAAGCTCGCGCTCGGCGGCGACGACATGGCTGCGGTCGAGCAATACCTGCTCGGCGCCGAGATCCGCGAACTGCGCGGCAAGGCGCGCGAACTCGGTCCCGAGGAGACGTCGAACCGCATCGCCGCGATGGCCAAGGCCGGCAGGACGCCGCCCAAGGACCAGGAGTCGTTCTTCTGGCAGATGACGCTGACCTGGGCTGCCAAGAATGGCGACGCCGAGTTGGGTCAGCGTGCGTTCGACGTGCTCGACAAGCAGCCCGCTCCTGACGCGATGAAGAAGCGGCTCCAGACGATGTTGGAGCAGAGCAAGTCCGGCGGAAAGTGAACGCGATCGAGCCTCGGCGAAGCGGGGCGAACCTGCTTCGCATCGCCGAGCTGCTTCGTCATCGGCGGCGCGTCGCTCGTGCCTGTTGCGCGACGGTTCGCGGTCGCCATACTTCTCCGCGCAGTCGTCATGACTTCGATGCAGGAGAGTCCGACCGGTTCCACCGAGGGCGAGGTCCTTCGCCAGTGGGACGCGCGCATCCACGACGCAGGCGATCCGCTTGCGGCGCTCGCGGAGTTGCTCTGTGCGCGGCAGGCTGCGCGCTCGCGACTGTTCGACCTCGTGGGCACGACGGTGCTCGGATGTTCGTTGAAGCGCGTGCTCGGCGCCGGCGGCATGGGGGTGACCTACGCTGGCATCGCCCCCGATGGATCGCCGGTGGCGGTCAAGCTCGTCGCCGCGGTGGCGCAGACCTCGGGCGAGCGCTTCGAGCAAGAATGTCGTTTGCTGCAGGAACTGCGGCACGTGGCGATCGTCAGCTACCGCGACCATGCGATGCTCGAGGACGGCACCGGCGTCCTCGTGATGGATCGAGTCGACGGCACGGAGTTGGAGATCCTGCTCGCCAAGCTCGCTTCGCCGAGGGCTGAGGACATCCAGAACAACCCGGCCCTCGCAGGTCTCCTGCGCGAGATCGACATCGGCGCCGTCGTCGATCGCGGCCAGGACGTGCGCAGTTCGCCGCGGTATCGGCGGCGCATGCTGCGTCTGCTCGCGGAGGTCGCCGATGGCCTGCATGCCGCGCATGAGCAGGGAGTGATCCATCGCGACGTGAAGCCCGCCAACATCCTCGTCGATGACGACCTGTCGCCGGTGTTGATCGACTTCGGCTCGCGCGCGACGTTCGCAACAAGGTGTCGTTCACGCATTCCGGCGTCGCGATGGGAACGCTTGCCTACATGGCGCCGGAGCAACTCGGCCGCGATCCCGGAGCCGTGGATCGTCGCGCCGACATCTTTGCGCTCGGCTTGATCCTCTATCGCGCAGTGACGGGGCAAGAGCTTCGCCAAGAAGTCGGCGACGTCATCAAGGGCAGTTCGAGGTCGTTCCTGCTCGACGGCAAGCAAAGTCGTGCGCTGCCGTTGTCGGTGCAGGCCATTCTCTATTCGTGCCTCGATCCGCGTCCGGACCGTCGCTACGCATCGGCTGCGGATCTCGCCGCGGACCTTCGCGCTGCCGCTGGAGACGGCACCGTCCGTGCGCAGCGGCCCAATGCGCTGCAACGCGCGCTGCGGGATCGCCGCAAGCTGGCTGCGCTCGCAGTCGTGACGATCGGCGCATCGTCGCTGATCGGTTGGCATCAGTGGCCGCGCGGCCGCTTCGTGCAGTTTGCCGCGACGTGCGACGCATCAGAGGCGACGGTGAAGGTCGACGGCGACATGGATGCGTGGCTGCTCGATCCGGTGTGGCTGCCATACGGGGAGCACGCAGCGAAGCTCGTGAGCGAGCGCGTCGTCGAGGTCGATGCGAAGTTCGAAGTGAAGCCCGGCGACGGTGTGCAGTGGATTCCGTTCAGCACGCACGAGAAGCATCCCGCGGGACTGTGGGCTGCTGGCGCTGCGCCGGTGCTGTTCTCGACGGGGCACACGTGGCTGCAGATGTCGCCCGACGTGCCGATCGACCAGCGCTTCGTCGACGGCAAGCGCATCTTCGAACTGAGCCCCGCCGCGATCAGCGCGTGCGTTTTTCCGGGTCGCCACGAGTTGCGCGTCGTCGACGGAAAGGGGCGCGAGGAGTCGCAGTCCTTCGAGATGGGCGTTGGCGCAACCGACGTGCAACTGCTGCCAGCGTGGATGTCCGACATCGAAGGCAGCTATCGCCGCACGTGGAGCACGGTGCTGTCGCCGCGCATGCCCGACATCGAACTCGAGACCGATGCGGAGACATGGCTCGGCTCGCCGGGAGACATGGTCTACGGCTTCGGCATGCGCCAGACTCCGTGCGCGTTCGTGCCTGGCTCGACGGAGCGTCCTGCGCGTGTCCGCCTGCGCGTGAACTTCGGCCGCGGGATGCGGTCAGCGGTCGTGCTCGCGCGCGGCGAACGTCGCAGCGGCGGACAGCTCGATGTCGAGGTGGCGTTCGAAGGGCAGCCGCCGCGCGTGTGGCCGCTGCGTCCCGACGGTTCGCTGGAGCCGCGCATTGCGATCCAATCCGATCGGTCTGCAAACTGGCTGGAGTTGCGCGCGACGTTCTCGTCGGCGGCAGACGCCAGCACGTCGCTCGCGCTCGCAAAGATGCTGAGCGGCGTGCAATTCGGCGGGCATTGGAAGGATGAGCCCCCGTGCTTCGCC
>CAZEQF010000378.1:0-3916 GCA_964514315.1 uncultured Singulisphaera sp.
GGCAGCACGAGACCGCGGCCGCCGGTCATCGTCGCTTCGCGCGCGTCGCGCTGGAGCCGCATCGCGACGCGATCGGAGAAGCCGGCGAGCAAGCACGCAGGCAATGCGTCCACGTCCTCGCGCGACGCGTCGGCGTTCCGCGGCGCGATGCGTTCGACGGTGCGCGCGACCTGCCGCGCGAGGTTCGGTGGAACGCCGGCATCCCGGCACAAGTGCGGCGGGAACCCGCGTTCCATCGCGAGCACGAACGCCGAAGCGGCGGCGATGAGGTCGAGGCCCGGCCCCATGCCGAGCGAGTCCACGTCGCCGAGCAACGCAGCGGCAACAGCTGCATGCACGGCGCAGCGCTTCTGCCGGCCGGCGAGCGCCACCGCGGCGAGCCGCGGATGCATCGGCATCGACAACAGTTCGCGGCCGCGGTCGGTGACCATGCCCTTGCCGTCGACTGCGCCGAGTTCGACGAGCAGATCGTCCGCGCCGGCGAGCGCAGCGGGCGTCGGTTGCTCGAACCATGCGAACTCGCGCGGATCGCGGCCCGCGAACGCACGCACCGACAACGCCGCAGAGCACAGGTCGACGCGCTGCACGTCGGGCACCGTGCGCGCGTTCATGCCGCGCTCCTCGCCGGCGGTCCACAGCCGATAGCACACGCCCGGCCCGGTGCGGCCTGCGCGGCCCGCGCGCTGCGTCGCCGACGCGAGGCTGATGCGCGAGAGCTCCAGCACGTCGACGCCGCGGCCGCGGTCGAAGCGCAGCTCGCGACAGAGGCCGGTGTCCACCACCGCCGTCACGCCGGGGATCGTCAGCGAACTCTCGGCGACGTTCGTCGACAGCACGACCTTGCGCTGCTCGTTCGGACGGATCGCGAGATCCTGGTCCTGCGGCGACAGCTTGCCGTGCAGCGGCAACACGAGCACGGACGCGCGGCGCGCGAGGTTGTCCATCGCACGGCCACAACGATCGATCTCGCCCGTGCCCGGCAGGAACACGAGCACGTCGCCCGCCGTCTCCTGGAGCGCGCGTTCCACGGCTTGGCGCACGCGCACTTCGAGGTCGGAGCCCGACAGCCGCGGCTCGTGCTCGACGCGCACCGGGAACAGTCGCCCGTCGCTGTGCAGCTCTGCCGCATTGGGCAAGAACGCGCGCAGCGGCGCGAGGTCGAGCGTCGCCGACATCACGCACAGCCTGAGATCGGGCCGCACCGTCTCGCGAACTTCGCGCAGCATCGACAACGCGAGATCGCCTTCGAGATGCCGTTCGTGGAACTCGTCGAGCACCACCGCCGCGACACCGTCGAGGAACGGGTCCTGCACGAGCCGGCGCACGAGCACGCCTTCGGTCAAGAACGTCAGCTTCGTGTCGCGGCTCGCGCGGCGGTCGCCGCGGACCTGGTAGCCGACGAAGCCGCCGACTTCGCAGCCGAGTTCCTGCGCGACGCGCGCGGCCGCAGCGCGCGCAGCGAGCCGCCGCGGCTCGAGCACGAGCACTTCGCCGCCGAAGCCCGCCTGCGCGAGCGCCGACGGCGCGCGCGTCGTCTTGCCCGAACCGGGCGGCGCGGCGAGCAGCAAGAGGCCTCGCTCTCGGACTGCCGCGACGACTTCGGGCAGCAGCGGATCGATCGGCAGCGGGTCGCGCATCGCCGATCAGCCCGGCGGCTGCAGCGGCCTGCGGCCGTCGAGCGCATCGGCGAGGATCGACTTGCTGAGCTGCGTGATGCTGCCGCCCGCAGGCATGCCGCGCGCGAGGCGCGTGACGCTGGCGCAGACCGGCCGCAGCCGTTCGGCGACGAGCTGCGCGGTGCCTTCGCCTTCGAGGTCCGGGTTGTTGGCAAGGCAGACCTCGCGGATCTCGCCGTCGCGGCAACGCGCAACCAACGCGCCGGTCGTGAGGTCATCTGGGCCGATGCCTTCGACCTGGCTCACGCGGCCCTGCAGCACGTGGTAGAGCCCGCGGTAGCCAGCCTCTTCGAAGCGGGCCACTTCGCGCGGGTCCTCGACGACGAGCACGATGCTGCGATCGCGCGCGGGATCGGCGCAGATCGAGCACGGATCCATCGCGTCGAGCTGGAAGCAGACCGAACAGGTCCGGACCGCATCGCGCACCGCGACGATCGCGTTCGCGAGCGCGAGCGCCTCGTCGCGCTCGACGCGGAGCAAGTGGTAGGCGAAGCGCTCCGCGGTCTTCGGCCCGACGCCGGGCAGCCGGCCGAGCAGCTCCATGAGCCGCTCGATCGAGTGGTGCCGTTGGACCATGCGAAGACCTGGAACGGCTCGGTCAGAAGCCCATGCCGGGCAGGTTCATCCCGCCCGTGACCTTGCCCATCTCGCGATCGCGCAGCTGCTTCGCCGAAGCGAGCGCGGCGCGCACCGCAGCGGTCACGAGGTCTTCGAGGCCGTCGACGTCGTCGGGGTCGACCGCGGACTTCTCGATCTTCACGCCCTGCACTTCCATGTTGCCGCTGACGTAGACCTTCACCGCGCCGCCGCCGGACGTGCCTTCGACGATGCGCTCCGAGAGCGCGCGCGTGGTGTCCTGCATGCGCCGCTGCATTTCCTGCGCCTGCTTCAAGAGGCTCTGCATGTCGCCGAATCCGGTGCTCATCGCGGCGATCATGCCGCAGCGACGGAGGCGAAGCCACCCGCGCTGCGCGCAAGGAACGTCAGTTGTCGGAGTCGTCGGGCGGCGGCGGCGCGTCGTCCGGCTCCGGCGGCGCCTCGGACGGCGGCGCGGGGCGACGTTCTTCCGGGTTCACGCCGACGATGCGGCCTCCGAGCTTCTCCAGCACGCGCTTCGCGGCGGCGCCTGGCGGCGGCGCGGACGAGAGGTTGGGACCGCCTTCGCCCGGAACGACGGCGTGCACCACGAGGTTGATCGAGCGGCCCAACGCCTGCGACAGCACGGCCTTCACACGCTGCTGCACCTGCGGAACCTGCATGCGTTCGCGGTGCATCTTCATCTCGCTCTCGACGACCACCTTCACGTTGCCCGCTTCGTCGGGCGCCGAGAACTTGCAGAAGTCCATCGTGCGCAACAGCAGCGGCTCTTCGCGGAACGCGGCGAGCACGATCGCCTTCGGATCCGTGCCCGACGAAGCCTGCGCGGGCGCAGGCCCGCCGCCCACGGGCGCGGAACGTTGTGGCGCAGCCGCTGCGGACGGAGGCGCGTTCGACGACGCCGCGGGCCGCGCCGGCGCAGCGGCTTGCATGCCGCCGTCGCGAACTGCGGCGACGAGTTCGCCGAGCGTCGGCAGCGAACCGGCCTCGGCCAACCGCACCACCGTGAGCTCGAGGATCGCAGCGCGGTCCTCGAGGCGACGCAGACGATCTCGGCCGAGCACGGCAGCCTGGATCATCGCCTCGACTTGCTGTCGGCCGGCTTCCTTCGCGAGCGCGAGCAACCGTTCGCGAACGGAGCCGACGTGCGTCACGAGGCCGCTGTCGGCCCCGTCCACCTGCAGCAGCATGATCGCGCGCAACGCGTCGACGAGTTCGCCGAGCGCCTCGCGCTCGTCGCCGCCGGACTCCTGCAGCTCGGCGCAGAACCGCAGCCCCGCGGCGGCGTCGCCCTTCAACAAGGACGCGACGACCTCGACGACGCGATCGGTGCCGAGCCGTTGCGTGAGTTCGCGATACGCGGCGAGGTCGAACGGCCCCTGATGGTCGCGCGCGAGTTGCAGCGCGCGCTCCAGCGCGGTCTCCGCGTCGCGCATGCCGCCCTTGCTGGTCGCCGCGATCTCCTCGAGCACCGCGTCGTCGAGCGCGACCTTCTCGACGTCGGCGATCATGCGAAGGCGCGCCTTGATGTCCGTGTCGCCGATGCGGCGGAGGTGCAGCACCTGGCAACGCGAACGGATCGGGTCGGGCACCTTGTGCAGTTCGGTGGGCGCCAGCACGAACACGACCCCGGGCGGCGGCTC